>JBBTKA010000113.1:0-19394 GCA_038059145.1 Pseudomonadota bacterium | reverse complement strand
GAGCTCGAGGACAACAACACGCAGGCGCTGGTACGGGACATGGAGGCCATTCGTGAATTCCTCCAGCTCGACAAGTGGATGCTGTTCGGCGGTTCATGGGGTTCCACGCTCAGTCTGGTTTATGCTCAGACGCACCCTGAGAGGGTAATGGCGATGGTTCTACGAGGCATCTTCTTGTGCCGCGACATCGATCTGCAATGGTTCTATCAGGACGGTGCCAGTCGTCTTTTTCCAGACTTCTGGGAAGATTATTTTCAGCATATTCCCGAGGCGGAACGCCACGACATGATCGCAGCGTACCATCGCCGCCTGACCGGTGCGGATGAGATCGCCCGCATGGGGGCAGCGAAGGCGTGGTCGCTGTGGGAAGGATGCTGCTCTACTTTGCGCGCCAACCCTCATGTCGTGGATCGCTTTTCCGACCCGCATTTTGCCATGGCACTGGCGCGCATCGAAGCACATTACTTCGTCAACAACACGTTTCTGGAGAAGGATCAGCTACTCAATAACGCCCACAAACTGCACGGCATCCCCGGCATCATTGTGCACGGGCGCTACGACGTGGTGTGTCCTCTCGACAACGCCACGGCGTTGCACAAGCGCTGGCCGGACTCGGAGTTGTACATTATTCGCGATGCGGGACATGCTGCGTCCGAGCCTGGCATCACCGACGCGCTGATCAAGGCGACCAACGAGATGGCCAAACTGTTCCGGCCTGAGCGCGCGTCATGATTGGATTGTTGCAGCGAGTGAACTGGGGGCGGCTGACCATCGATGGTCAGGTGCGTGGTGAGATAGGCAAAGGTCTGGTGGTTCTGGTAGGAATCGAGAGGGACGACGACGAAGCCAAGGCCGATCGTCTGTTGCACCGCCTGCTGTCCTATCGCGTCTTCGGTGACGCCGACGGCAAGATGAATCTGTCGTTGCAGGACATCGGCGGGGATTTGCTGCTGGTGTCGCAATTCACCTTGGCAGCGACTACCGACAAGGGGCTGCGGCCGGGGTTTTCGTCGGCCATGCATCCTGCGTTGGCAGAGCCACTGTATGACTATCTCGTGCATCAGGCTTCCAGCAGTGGTATCCGCTTGGCGACAGGTGTGTTTGGTGCTGACATGAAGGTGGCGCTGGAGAATGATGGCCCGGTGACGTTCTCGCTGCGGGTATAATTTTTTACTCTAACCCCAAATCCAACCTGTGGGAGCGGGCCTGCCCGCGATAAATCACTTCAAAAAGTCGCGAGCAGGCTCGCTCCCACACAAACTACTGCGCTTCGTTGTTGGCTTCGGCGGCCTCTTGTGCTGCCTGCCTCTTCTTGATGAAGCGTCCGCAGAATATTCCCAGTTCGAAGAGTCCCCACATTGGAATCGCCAGCATTGACTGGCTGAAGGGGTCGGGCGGAGTCAACATCATGCCCACCACAAAACAAAACACAATCACATAGGGGCGCTTTTCGACCAGATCTTCAGGCTCCACCAGTCCAATCCAGATCACCAGGAATACAGCCACCGGAATTTCAAAGGCGATGCCGAACGCGAAAAAGATCGCCAGCGCGAAACTCAGAAAGCTCGAGATGTCTGGTGTCACCATGATGCCTTCCGGCGCCACTGACACAAAGAACGAGAAGACCAGACCAAACATGACGTAGTAGGCGAACGCAATGCCGGCGTAGAACAGCACGACGCTGGAGATGAAGAGGGGGATTGCCAGTTCTTTCTCATTTTTGTACAGCCCCGGTGCGATGAACGACCAGACCTGATACAGGATATAGGGGGCAGCCAGGCACAAGGCCACGAAGAACGTCAGCTTGAACGGCGCAAGAAAAGGAGCTGTGGGGTCAATTGCGATCATGCCCATGTTCTCTGGGAGTACCGAGATGAGCGGATCGGCTACAAACGTGTAGATGTCATTGGCAAAGTAGAACAGGCTGATGAAAATCAACACGATTGCCACGAGGGATTTCATGATCCGGTCGCGCAATTCGATGAGGTGGTCCACAAGGGTCAGCTCGGCACCGAGTTTGGGGTCCTTGGGCTTGCTCATTCTTTCCTCGGTTGATCTGCTTCGGGCTCAGGAACAGGAGCCGCACTGAAGACGCCGCCTTTGAGCTGTATCAGGCCGACGGAAGGATTATTGTAAAAATCTTCGACGGGCGGCTTCGCGGGTCTGCTCGCTGGTGCCGCAGGATCGACAACGACAGCAGGGGCGGGTTCCGGCATGCTGACGACTGCTGGTTCTTGATAGTCTTCGTCGATAGTCGCTGGGTTGAAGGCTGGTGCCGCCGGGGTGGGCATCGTGGCCGCTTCGCGCACCGCATCGGATTCAGCATTGCTTGCCGCCAGCTTCGCCTCTTCACTTTTCAGTGTTGCGTTCACTTCGGCATTGATTCCGTCAAGATTCTTGCGGGTCTCACTGACGAGGCTGTCCGCTTTTTTCTTGGCTTGCGCCAGATCGGCAAGAATGGATTCGTTGTGCAGTTGACGGCGGATCTCGTCTGCATTGATCTCTTTTTCAATCTCGGTCTTGACCTGATTGAAACTACGCTTGGCTCTACCGATCCACAGGCTCGCGGTCTTGATTGCGCCAGGCAGGCGCTCGGGCCCGACCACTATCAGAGCAACAATGGCAACCAGCACCAGTTCGGTGAAACCAATTTCAAACATCAGCGTGATCCAATATCAGGACAGTCCAACATCAGGACAGGCATACAAGAGGCGACACAACCGGAAGATGCACTGCAGGGGAAAGCGACAGGAGTTACTCCTTGTCGCTCGCCTTTTCGGACTTCATGGTCGACCCGCCGACTTTCTTGACGGACTCTTCGTCATCATCGCCATCGGAGGGGCTGTCTTCCTTCATGGCAGTCTTGAAGCCTTTGAGAGCACCGCCAAGATCTGATCCGAGATTGCGCAGTTTTTTCGTTCCAAAAAGCATGACAATGATCACCAGAATGATGAGTAACTGCCAAATACTGATTCCGCCAAGACCCATTGTAGCCTCCAGGTTCTATTGCTCGTGGCTCGCGCGTTGGAAAAATGGCGCCAGCCTTGTGGTGTATGTTGAAGATCTCTTTTGTTACTTGCTCTGTGTTCGCGAAGCCTTTTCAACGAGACCGGAAATGTTGAAACGTTTGCGCAATTCTTCCAGCACCTGCTCCGGCCCCATGTCCAGATGGCTCAGCATCACCAGCGAGTGAAACCACAGATCCGCGGTTTCCTTTATTAGGGCTTCGCGATCGCCAGTGCTGCCGACATCCTTGGCGGCGATGATGGTCTCAGTCGCTTCCTCGCCAACCTTTTCCAGAATCTTGTTGAGCCCTTTCTTGTGCAGACTGGCCACGTAGGATTCACCTGCGTCCGCGAGTTTGCGCTGTTCCAGGATTTCTCCCAGCTGAATCAGGATGTCGCTCATGGAGTCGCTCGTTGCACGGCATAGATCTCTTCGGGGTCTTTCAGCACGGGATCAATCGTCTGCCATTGTCCGCCATCAAGACGGCGATAGAAGCAACTCTCACGCCCGGTGTGACACGCGATGCCACCAACCTGTTCGACCATGTAGCAAACGGTATCGCCGTCGCAATCCAGAAACACGCCGTGCAGCTTCTGCACGTGACCGGATTCTTCACCCTTGCGCCACAACTTGCGGCGTGAGCGCGACCAGTAGACGGCTCTGCCTTCCTGTACCGCCAGAGCCAGCGCCTCGCGATTCAGCCAGGCATGCGTGAGCACGCGCAACGTTTTGAAATCCTGAGTAATGACAGGCACGAGACCCTCGTTACTCCAGTTCACTTGATTGAGCCAATCCTTTGCCAATGCTGTTTCTGCCGTCACTTTCATGCGCGTTAGTATGCTCTGTCAGCGTTTAAAACACAAAAGGTAAACAGCGCCTGCGGCCAGCAGCAAGCTTGGCATAGCGATGCCCAACAGTAGTGCATTGACTTGCGGAAGCATGAACGCCACGGATAGCGTTGCAAGAATCAAACCATTACGTACCGACCCGGCACGTTCTCGTTCCGCTCGCCTGACCTCGTCCTGACGCCTCTGCTCCAGGTTCGCGTTGATGGCGCTCAACTGCTTCGACTGAGTCAGCGTGTCGATCATCAATTGCGGAAGATAAGGCAGTTGCTCGATCCAGTCCGGCACGTTTTCTTTCAGCGCGTTGAACAGCGTGGAAGGGCGCATGCGACGACGATTCCAGTCTTCGAGGAAGGGGAGCGCGGTGGTCCACAGATCGAGCTCGGGGTAGAGCTGGCGGCCCAGCCCCTCCACATTGAGCAAGGTTTTTTGCAGCAGGACCAGCGAGGGTTGCACTTCCATGTTGAAGCGTCCGGCGGTGTGGAATAACTGCACCAGCAGGTACCCGAAAGAAATGTCTTTCAGGGGTTTCTCGAAAATCGGCTCGCAAACCGAGCGCATGGCCGCCTCGAATTCGTGCACTTTGGTGTCGCGGGGAACCCAGCCGCATTCGACATGCAACTCTGCCACCTTGCGGTAGTCGCGTCGAAAAATGGCGAGCAGGTTGCGCGCGAGATACTGTTGATCGCTCTTGCTGAGCGAACCGATGATGGCGCAGTCGATGGCTATATACTGCGGATTATCGGGGCTGTGTCTGGCGACGAAGATATTGCCAGGGTGCATGTCTGCGTGGAAGAAACTGTGATTGAACACCTGCGTGAAGAAGATCTCTACACCGGTTTCAGCCAGCTTCTTCAGGTCGACACCCTGGGCGCGAAGACTGTCGATATCGGCTACCGGGGTGCCATAGATGCGCTCCATCACCAGGAGATTGATGCGCGAATATTCCCAGTAGACCTTCGGCACGTAGAGCAGTGGCGAATGCTCGAAGTTACGGCGCAGCTGCGTGGCATTGGCACCCTCAGCCAGCAGGTTCAGCTCGTCGAGGATGATCGTCTCGTAGTCGTCCACGACTTCGCGGGGCCGCAATCGACGGCCCACCGGGACGTGTTTCTCCACCAGGCCGGCGATCCATTTCAGAAGCTTGATGTCCTCGACGATGGTCTTCTCGATGCCTGGTCGGATCACCTTGATGACGACTTCTTCACCGCCGAGCAGTCGCGCACAATGAACTTGCGCGACGGATGCCGAGGCCAGTGGCTCGATCGACAACTCGCTGAAAATCTCCTGCCAGGGCCGGTCGAGCGCTGCCTCCACCAGGCTGGTAATGGCGGGGCTTTTGAATCCGGGCACCTTGTCCTGCAGTGACTGCAACTCGTCGGCGAGCTCGGGAGGCAGGAAGTCGCGCCGTGTGGAAAGCAGCTGTCCGAACTTGATGTAGATGGGGCCCAGCTCTTCGAGCGCCAGACGCAGGCGCACAGCAGGAGGAAGTTTGCCTGCCGGGTGATTGCGCCACGGCAGAGCCCACAGTGTGAACAACATGCCTGTCAATCCGCCCGGCAGCAGCTGTGGCGCCACCTGATCGAGCCGGTAACGGGCGGCGGTATTAAGGAGCTTGATCAGTCGGGGGATGTGAGACACGGCTCAGGCCTTCAGCATGCGGGACTGGCATTGCCAAAGTCCGTCACGGTCGCAGTTTGGGGTTCTGTAATACGGGATCTTTATTTGTTTAAAAATCAGGTGGTTACAATTGATTTTCCAAGGGCTGGCAAAGATAGCACTTAGCGGGTGCTGCGACAAGGGGTGGAGGTGAGTGGCAGGGTTCACTTTGTCTTCGGTATTGCCAGTAATTCCAGCTCAATGGCTCTCAGCAACAGGGTGAGGCTGAGTAACGGGATATCCTGTGCGGGAAATGCCAGAGCCAGCCGGCTGCAGATCTCTGCAAAGTCATTGCCTGCCTGAATGGCGGTCAGGAAGAGTGCCAGCTCCGGCCCGATCGCCTGAAACTGCATGCGGTGTTGCTTGCGATACACCAGCAGATTCGCCAGCCCCTGTGGGAGCGGGCCTGGCCCGCGATTTCCTTCGTTGCGAGCCTCACTATCGCGGGCGAGGCCCGCTCCCACAGGGGTTAAGAGTTCGATCCCGAAGTCAGTTTCGCCCGCCACGCCTCCAGCATCCATGTACTCTTGCATCTGCCGCCAGTACTTCTCCAGATCGAAGCGGCTGTGCATTAGCGCCCAGTCCTTCTTGGCGGGCCATTGCATCTGCGGCCAGTCCTCGGCAGGCAATGACTGCAACTGGCGCAGTGTATAGGGGGCTTCATCTTCAAGATCAAATAGTTCGATGAGTAGGGTTTCCAGGCGCACGATATCGGCTACCGCCGGCAAAGAGTGGAACTGGTCGTGCTCGCGCAGGTATTCGCACAGCGACTCGCCGACACGATGAATCGGGCCGTTGCGGGGCGGGTACTTACCCACGTAGCCGATCCACAGCTGAGTATAAAGCTCACGTCCCAGCGTGTTGAACAACACGGGAAACAGAGCTCGTGAGACTTCTACAAGGCGCTGGTGATAAGCATTGTTGTAAATCGACAGCGCTTCGGCTTGTGACAGATGGCTGTGTGGCGCGAGCACGGCAGCGATCTGATCGGCGTCTGCGCTCAGATCCTGCGGGCGGCTGATCCAGCTCCAGAATTGTTCCTGTTCCTGACGCCAGCTCACGGGCGCAGCCCATTGCTGGAAGCATGAGTCACCTCGGCGGTTGTGCGGGTGACGGACTCCTGCACCAGACGCGCTTGCTGCAACTCAGCCATCAACTCAGGAAACGGGGGGATATGGTCGTCGCGCTCCAACAGTGTCGCGACCGGACCCAGGCGCTGGCAGGCATAGCGGTACAAGTCCCAGACGTCGTCACACACCGGGTGGTCGTGAGTGTCAATAATGTGTGTCGTGTTGTGGGTGTGTCCTGCCAGGTGAAACTGACGAACGGCGCCGGGTATCAGCGTATCCACGTAGGCATAGGGATCGAAGCCGAGGTTGAAGCCGCTGACGTAGACGTTGTTGACGTCCAGCAGCATCTCGCAGCCCGTCTTGCGCACCAGCGCGTTGATGAACTCGGGCTCCGACATGGTGTTGGAGCGGAAGCCGACGTAAACGGAGGGGTTCTCCAGCACGATAGTGCGCTGCAGATAGTCCTGAATGCGGTTGACCTTGTCGATGCTGAGCTGCAGGTTGGCTTCGGTATAGGCTATCGGGAGCAGGTCGTGGGAGGTGAAGCCATTCACGCCGGTCCAGCACAGATGGTCGGACACCCACTCCGGCTCCACTTCTGCGATAAGGCGTTTGAGCTGGGCGAGGTAATGCAAATCCGGAGGTTCGTGGGAGCCGATGTTGAAGGACAAACCGTGCAGCACCACCGGGTAACGCTCGCGCACCTGACGTAGAACGGCGCGTGGCCGACCGCCGGGGGCGAGATAGTTTTCCGTAATCAGCTCGAACCAGTCGACCTCCGGCCAGTGGGTCAGGACGTAGTCATAGTGCACACTGCGCAGACCCAGTCCGTAGCCAAGCATCAGAGGTCCCCGTTGGTCTTACAGCTCAGAAATCAGATTGCCGCCCAATTTGCCGCACAGCTGTTCGGACAGTTTCATGTCCCCGGTGGCGATCGCGACGAAGCCTATGCCATGGCAGCTGTTCTTGCCGGCGCAGTTGGCGTTGCCATTGCCCTTGCAGGCGCTGAACGTGTTGCAGCTGAACAAGTCATTGCAGTATGCCACCTGAACTCCTTCTGCCACTGCGGCCGCAGGCGCAGCGGAAACCGAGGCGACCTCTTTGCCACCCAGCTTGTCGCAGAAGCTCTTGGATACCATGGCGTGACCGCTGGCGAAGCTGACGAAACCCATGCCACTGCAGGTGTTCTTGCCCGCGCCGGCATCATTGCCAAAGCCCTTGCATGCACTCTGGCCGTGGCACGAAGTCAGGCCCTGGCACTGACTGACTTTCACTGGCCCAGCCGCCTCTTCAGCGGTGGCACCGGCGGAGATGGCGGCGCTTGCCACCAGCAGAGCGGCTGCCGAGGTCGCCAGTTTGAAGCCGTCGATGGTATTCATTCTCGTAGTCTCCTGATGGATTGACCGTTAGTTCAGAGCTTCATGAAATGCAATGCTCTTTGAGTGATTATCCTACTCTATCTGTTGATTACAAGCGCTGCGGCATATTGCCTCATGCGCATTTGTGGGAGCGAGCCTGCTCGCGATAAGTCCTGCGTTAAATCTCATCGCGGGCAAGGCCCGCTCCCACATTATTCGGCAGACAATGCCTGCAGCTTCTGCAGCAATCTCTGTTGTCTGGCATTGATACGATCAACCGCCAGCTTCAGTTCATCCACCCGGCTGCTGAAGTGATTCACTTCGCTGGCGCTTGGCAGCACGCGAGCTTCTTCGTGCAGATACTCCTCCACGTCTGCCAGCAAGGTGCTGCGAGTCTGGGCCGTCCATTCGAGCGCCTTGCCGAAGAACTGGCTCAGTTGATGGGTTGCGACATCGCCGAACAGCGCAGAAAAATGATGTTCCCAGTCAACCTCCAGATCCCGCAGAATCTGGTTGAGTTCCTGAATCAGGTGGGTGTCGCCGCCCAACTGGATGTCGGGAGAGAAGAGGGCATCGGTCTGACCGCCGCTCACCAGCAGGCGACTGAACGCACTGGCCGATGCGGCGATCTCGGCCTTTGGTGCGGGTTCGTAGACCGAGCGAATCGACAGGCGTCCTTCCTGGACAAGGATGAAGACCTGCCATTGCAGTGGGGAGGTGCATTCCACCCGCACGGCCTGGCCATGGTGACGCGCCAGTCGCCGGGCGGTGCCTGGGTCCTGCGCCAGCAAGCCGTTGAGTAGTGCCTCAATGGGAGCGCAGAAAGCGGAGCTGACGAGGTGATTCATCGGGAACCCTCTGATGGTTGGCACTCAGTTGGTGTGCGTTGCTTTGAAACCCAGATGTATGGCGCAGATTCCACCCATGACATCGTGGTAGCGGCAGTCGTCAAAACCGGCATCCATCATCATTTTCTTGAGCGTCTCCTGATCCGGGTGCATGCGGATGGATTCCACCAGATAGCGGTAACTGTCTGCATCGCCGGTGACCAGCTTGCCGACAATCGGCCATAACGCCGAGTAGCCATCGTAGGCCTTGCCCAGCAGCTCGCTGCGGGGCTTGGAGAACTCCAGCACCATGGCCCGCCCACCCGGTTTCAGCACCCGGTACATGGAGCGCAGCGCGGCGTCCTTGTCGGTGACATTGCGCAGGCCGTAGGCAATGCAGATGCAATCGAAGGTGTTGTCGGCGAAGGGCAGGCATTCTGCATTGACCTGCGCATAGTTCACGTTGCCGGTAATGCCTTTGTCCGTGAGGCGATCGCGGCCGACGCTCAGCATCGAGGCATTGATATCAGCCAGCACTACCTGTCCCGTGCGCCCGACGAGCGAGGAAAACCGAATGCTGAAGTCGCCGGTGCCACCTGCCAGGTCGAGCACTCGCTGACCCTCGCGGATGCCGCTCAGCTCGACGGTGAAACGCTTGATCAAGCGGTGAGTGCCCAGCGACATCAGGTCGTTCATCACGTCGTATTTGCTGGCGACGGAATGGAATACCTGGCCGACCCGCGCCACTTTCTCCTCGACGGGTACCTGCTGGTAACCGAAATGAGTGGTGCGAGGCTTGCCCTGTGAGTTGTCGTGTTCGTTGCCGGAGTTGTGATCACCGGGATTGCTCTGACCTGACATAGTGCTTTCCTGCTGGCGGTTGATGCCAGGAGTGTTGAGAGGCTGTTTTGAAGGCTGTCAGGGTCGGGGTGGTGACAGCGGCTGTATGGTAATCACTTGCACCTGCTCTGACAATGAAGCCTTTCCACTGCCTGCCGGATAGAACGGTGCCGGGTCGCGGCTGCCACCCGCGTCCTGCAGGCGTTGCAGATACGCCTGCCACATCTCCTCCTGCCGGGCACACAGTTCGTGCAGATAGTCCCAACTGTAAATGCCGGAAGCATGTCCATCACTGAATACGAGCTTGATCGCGTAGGCGCCGACAGGTTCAACCGCTGTCAATCCCACATCGCGTTTGCCGGTCTGCAGCACGCTCTGCCCCTGCCCATGTCCGCGCACTTCCGCTGAAGGAGAATGTACGCGCAGGAACTCCGCGCTCAGCGAGTAGCGATTGCCGTCGGCATAAGCCAGCTCCAGCAGGCCAGAGCGGCGGCGCAGATGAATCTCTGTTGGAGCGCTGGTCATTGGCAATCGGCTCCGGGTTACAGAATGAAGCGGCTCAGATCTTCGTCTCTGGCCAGCTCCTGCAATTGTTTGTCGACATAGGCGGCATCGATCACCAGCTCCTTGTTGTCGCCTATGCCGATGTCCGATGCTGTGAAGGAGACCTCTTCCAGCAGGCGCTCCATGATCGTGTGCAGGCGGCGCGCACCAATATTCTCTGTGCGCTCATTGACCTGAAAAGCCGTCTCGGCGATGCGGGCAATACCGTCCTGCGTAAAGCGCACCTGCAGATTTTCGGTGCCCAGCAAGGCTTGATACTGCTCGGTGAGGGAGCAATTGGGTTCCGACAATATGCGTTCAAAATCGTGAGCGGTCAGAGCCTGCAATTCCACGCGGATTGGCAGGCGGCCCTGCAGTTCGGGAATTAGATCCGAGGGTTTGGAGAGATGGAACGCTCCCGAGGCGATGAACAGGATGTGGTCTGTCTTCACGCTGCCGTACTTGGTCGTAATGGTGGAGCCTTCGATCAGCGGCAGCAGATCGCGCTGCACACCCTCGCGGGAGACGCCGCTGTTGCCGGAGTCATTGCGAACGGTGACCTTGTCGATCTCGTCGATGAAGACGATGCCGGTCTGTTCCGTCGCCTCAATGGCACGGCTGCGAATCTCTTCCTCATTGACCAGCTTGGACGCCTCCTCTTCCTTCAGAAGCTTGAAGGCAGCCTTGATCGGCATTCGGCGGGTCTTTTTCTTGCCGGAGTTCATGGTGGAGAACATGCTTTTGAGCTGACTGGTCATCTCTTCCAGTCCGGGCGGGGCCATGATTTCGACGCCAGCGACGGAGTCGGCCACCTTGATCTCGATTTCCTTGTCATCCAGTTCGCCCTCGCGCAGCTTCTTGCGAAAAATCTGTCGGGTGGTCGACGCAGTCCGATCAGCGCCTTCAATGCTGCTATCGCTTCTGGCCGGCGGGAGCAGGGCGTCGAGAATGCGGTCCTCGGCGGCGTCTTCGGCCACGTGCTGCACCTTGCGGATCTGCTCTTCACGCAACATCTTCACGGCAACATCGATCAGGTCGCGGATGATGGAGTCGACGTCGCGGCCGACATAACCCACCTCAGTGAACTTGGTCGCTTCGACTTTGATGAAGGGCGCGTTAGCCAGCTTGGCGAGGCGGCGTGCAATCTCGGTCTTGCCGACACCGGTCGGGCCGATCATCAGAATGTTTTTCGGGGTGATTTCGTGACGGATGTTTTCGTCGAGCTGCATGCGGCGCCAGCGGTTGCGCAGTGCAATGGCCACGGCGCGCTTGGCGGCGTTCTGGCCGACGATGTATCTGTCGAGTTCCGAGGCAATTTCTCGTGGGGTCATGGTGGACATGCGTGTGTTCCTGAATGCTTTGCTTAAAATTCCAGCTCTTCGATGGTGTGGTTCTGATTAGTATAGACGCAGATTTCGCCTGCGATGATCAGGCTCTTTTCAACGATGACGCGGGCGTCGAGTTCGGTGTGCCGGTAGAGGGCGCGCGCAGCGGAGAGTGCAAAACTGCCTCCTGAGCCGATGGCCATAATGCCTTCTTCCGGTTCGATCACGTCACCGTTGCCGGTGATGATCAGCGATGCCTCGCGGTCGGCCACCAGCAGCAGCGCCTCAAGGCGGCGCAGTGCGCGATCGGTGCGCCACAGTTTCGCGAGCTCTACCGCAGAGCGCACCAACTTGCCGTGATGTTTCTCCAGCATCTCTTCGAAGCGCTCAAACAGGGTGAAGGCGTCGGCCGTGCCACCCGCGAAACCTGCGATCACTTGATCTTTGTAGAGGCGACGCACCTTGCGGGCATTGCCCTTCATGATGGTGTTGCCTTGCGAAACCTGTCCGTCGCCACCGACGACGACTTTGTTGTTACGTCTGACGGAGAGGATGGTGGTGCCGTGAAGTTGTTCCAATCTGTCGCTCCTGCCGGTGCATTTGCCGGGGTTGGGGAAGTGCGTCGTCGTATCAAGCTGACACACGCAAGAAAAGGATTACTGGCTCACTCCGATGCGCATGCTGTCGATGCCATTGCTGCGCAGGATTCGCTCCAGCTGACTGAGTTGATCGCGGGAGCTGTAGGGGCCGGACTGCACGAGAAACAACGTCTTTCCGAGGAGGGCTTCCTTCTTGACGCGGGCATCCAGGCCCAGCGCATTCAGGCGCATGGTTTGCGCGACGGCGGCCGCCTCCTGCTGAAACGCGCCAGCCTGAATCATGAAGCTGGGTTCGCCGGGAGTTGCTGCCACGGGCACTATTGGCGCTACGGCGGGAGTTGCAACAGTCATGTCAGTGGCGGCGGCTGCCGTGGTAGTGCTTGCGGAGTCCGCCACGGCAGGCGCGCCTGCAGCAGTCGTCACGACTGTGGCCACTGGTTCCGGCCCGCTTGTTGGCGTCGGCATAACGGGTTGGTTCTGGGCTTGACTCTGACTCTGGGCGAGAGCGATGGCCTGCTCTGCCGCCGTGGCCGTGATGGTGTTGGCGGACGTTGCTGCGGCGGTGACTGGCGTGTTGTCGACGATCACTTCGTAGTTGGGCAGCTCCTTGTAAAACTCCAGTTGCAGGCGCGCCGCCGCCTGCTCGAGTTCCTCGTTGCGGCGCTGCTGGGCTGCTGCGAGCTCTTCGGCATTGCTGCTGTCAGCGCTCTCCGCTACAGGGTTTACGGGAGGCAGCATCCCCGAAATATAAATCAGAAAGCTGATGAATACGCCGAGCACCAACCCTGTCAGGAGGCCGGTCAGCAACAGGCCCTTGGTTGGCTGCGGGGCCGGTTCCGGGCGCTTCTGCTCAGGTGCTTTGCGGGTTCTGCTTTTGGCGAAATCGTGAGCCATGACTGTCTCTGAAATTCTCGTCATCGGTCGATGAGCGTATGGTGGGCGCCATTATCCTGAAAAACCCGTTGGGCAACCAGCCTTATTCCTGTGGCAGGTAGCGCCTGGCGTCAGTGCTTCAGATCATATCCTGTGGATCGACATCCACTGACCAGCGGACGCTGCGACTCTCCTTCATGCCCTCCAGCGCCGGGCAGAGCTGACTCAGCAGGTTCTGCAGCACCGAGCGCTGCGTGGATTGCAACAGCAACTGTGCGCGAAACTTGCCAGCACGCTTCTCCATGGGGGCAGGCAGCGGGCCGATCAGCGTCACCTCGGTGCGATCCACTGCGCGATCCACCGTGCGGGACAGCTTCTCAGCGCGCCACTTCTCTTCACACAACTGCTCTGCACATTGGCGAACCAGTGCAAGAAATTGCTCCGGGCTCCTGAAGTCGGTGGCTTCGGCACGGATGAGTGCCAGATGTGAGTAAGGAGGCATGCCCGCCGCCTGCCGCTCTGCGAGGATTGATCTTGCGAAGCTGCCATAGCCGCTCTGAACCAGAGCCTGCAGTGTCTCGTGGTTGGCATGTCGGGTTTGAATGACGACTTCCCCTGGTTGTCCCGCCCGCCCGGCCCGGCCCGCTACCTGCATCAGTAACTGCGCCGTGTGTTCCTGGCCACGAAAGTCGGCACTGAACAGCCCGGCATCTGCGTCCAGTACTGCCACTAGCGTGACGTTGGGGAAGTGGTGTCCCTTGGCCAGCATCTGCGTACCGATGAGAATGCAGGGCTCGCCTCTGTGCACTTCGTTGAGCAGTGCGTCCAGTTCGTTCTTGCGCCTGGTAGTGTCGCGATCGACCCGCAACACGCGGGTCTGGGGGAACAGCTTGGCCAGCACTCCCTCGCTGCGCTCCGTCCCAAGGCCAAGCGCCTGCAGATGCTTCGATTTGCACTGCGGGCAGTGGCGATCGACCGCTTTGCGTGCATCACAATGGTGGCAGCGCAGATGGGGAGGTGTTTTGTGCAGCGTCAGGCGTGCATCGCAGCGCTGACACTCGGCTACCCAGCCGCAGTCGGCGCATTGCAACGTGGGAGCGAAGCCGCGACGGTTAAGGAACACCAATACCTGATGGCCGCGCTGCAGGTGATCGGCGATATCCTGCAGAAGAGGGGCAGAGAACCCTTCCTGCAATACCTCGTTGCTGGTATCCAGCAGGCGCAGCACCGGACGCTCCGCCACGCCAGCGCGTTCGGTGAGCAGAAGATGCTGGTAGCGCCCAGTGAGTGCGTTGTGCAAGGACTCCAGACTTGGTGTTGCCGAGCCGAGGACGATGCCGATGTCCTCATTGCGTGCACGCACAATGGCGAGGTCGCGGGCCGAGTAGCGGAAGCCATCCTGCTGTTTGAAGGAGCCATCGTGCTCTTCATCGATGATGATGATGCCGGGGCGCGCCAGCGGCGTGAACAGAGCGGAGCGCGTACCGATCACAATCTGCGCCTGCCCGTCGCGGGCCTCAAGCCAGGCCTGCAGACGTTCCACGTCCGTGAGGCCTGAGTGCAGCACGGCTATCCGACACTGAAAACGCTTGCGGAAGCGGCTGATGGTTTGCGGCGTCAAACTGATCTCGGGCACCAGTACCAGTGCTTGCCGGGATTGACGCAGGACTTCCGCGATAACTTGCAGATAGACCTCGGTTTTGCCGCTACCTGTTACTCCATCAAGCAGGAAGCAGCCAAAGCATCCGATGCTGGAGCGGATGGCATTGACCGCGTTTAACTGCTCGGCATTGAGTTGCAGCACATCCTCTGGCGCCGCGCTGTTCGTCGTAGCGACTGCGTCCGGGAGGCGTGGCGAGAACGCGCGCGGATGTGTGCTGGTCTCCACGAGACCCGCTCTAAGCATGGCGCTCAGCGCGACGGAGGATATCTCCAGTTCGGCGATGGACTCCCTGTCCAGCTCCTCATGCTCTGTCAGGAACTCAAGAATTTCGCGCTGCCTGGGGGCGCGGCGCAAAGCGTCGGCTTCCAGCTGCTGCCCCTGTGCGCTCAGACGCCACACCTTTCTGCCGGGATGAGCCGCTGCGCGGCCCTGTCGCAGCAACGCGGGCAGCATCGTGCTGAAGACTTCTCCTGGTGGGTGCTGGTAGTAGTGCGCAGCCCACAGATAGAGTTCCATCAGTGCTGGGGGCAACAGCGGAACCTCGTCGAGTATGGCCGCGGCATGGCGCAATCTGGCGTGCTCTACGGATGCCTGGGTCTGCGTTGATACCAGCACCGCCACCAGCGTGCGCGATGCGAAAGGGACGCTGACGCGAACTCCTGGCCGCAATTGTTCCAGTTGCTCAGGAGTCGAGTCTGGCGGGGGCAGGTAGTCGAAGAGTTTCCGCAGGGGCGATGGCACAGCGAGACGCAGGATGACACTGGGGTGCGGAGCTTGACTGGAGAGATCTGGTTTGGGCATATGGGAGCGACTGCAGTCTGCACGCGAGGGGCGGGTCCACCGGGATTGGCCAAGGCCATGTTGAGGGGCATGTTAAGTGCATTGCACGAACGACCGCAACCTCCCGCTGACCATGTGTCGCAATGCTCGAATGATGTGATTCGGGTTCATGACCCTGCTGTATGGGGGCAGCTGAATTGGTTTATACTGCCGCGCACTTCACCGCGCAATTCATTGCGCGCAGAGCGTAAGCGCACAATGCATACCCGATTAGAGCAATGGAGTCAGACGATGGCCGATGAGCCCGTTCCCGCAGAACTGTTATTGGTGAGAGAACAAATAGATCGGATCGACCACGGTCTTGTGTTGTTGCTGGCAAATCGTTTTGCCCTGACCCGGCGAGTAGGCGAGTTGAAAGCGCAGCATGGCTTGCAGGCGCTCGATCCGGAGCGGGAAAGTGCCAAGCTGGCCGACATTCGTCAGGTGTGCGCCCGGCATGGAGTCAACGCCGATCTGGTCGCGGAGATTCTCGAGCGAGTAATGCGCGAGGTTGTGAAGAACCACAAACTCATTCAGGAAGGGCAGGAGCCCCGCTGAAGCACTGCCAAATATCTCTGTGTGCCGCTATTGCCAATGGACGTCTCTTTGGTAGAATGCACGCCCGTTTCGCTGGCAGTGGGCGTTGTTAAAGCCGGTCCCCCTGTGGCGATACAAGTGAAATACCAATGACGAGGTCCAGGCATGAAACCGAATATCCACCCCAATTATGAAGCAATGAATGCAACCTGCAGCTGTGGCAACGTCCTGAAGACGCGCTCTACGCTGGGTAAAGACATTCTTGTGGACGTGTGCTCAGAGTGCCACCCGTTCTATACCGGCAAGCAGAAGATTCTGGACGCTGGCGGCCGCGTCGATCGTTTCAACAAGCGTTTTGGTTCACGCTCACTGAAATAATCCCTTCATCTGCGTCTAGCGGATAACAAAAAAGGCGGCAGAGGAAACTCTGACGCCTTTTTGTGTTTTTTCTGATTTCGCTGGTTCGGAAATCACGGCATTCCAATCAGAATAATATTTCGATCGTCGGTGCTTCATCCGTGTCCCGTGCATCACGGGTAGTGTCGGTCGTAGTCGTATCGGTCGTGTTGCGGGTAATGCCGGGCCGCTGCCGCTCCTGCGTTGCCGATGGGGCGTTCTCTTCCATGAATACTTCGAACATGGTATTGGCCTGTCCGGGGCGCGCACTGCGACCGGTTTGTTTGTCTATCAGCCTGTCCACCAATCCGTCCGGTCGCTCCATCATGCGTTCCGGTGTTCCTGCCAGCACAGTCTTCATGTAATCAATCCAGATCGGTACCGGGACAGTGGCGCCCTGTTCACTCTCGCCCAGCATCTGCGGCTGGTCGAAGCCGATAAAGACACTTGTCGACACATCCCGGTTGAAGCCTGTGAACCACAATTCGGACGGCCCGTTGGTAGTGCCGGTCTTGCCCATGAGATCCCTTCTGTCGATCTCTCTGCCGACGCGGCGACCACTGCCTTCTTCGATGACTGAGCGCATCATGCTGCCGAGAATGTACGCAACACGAGGGTCGACAACCTGCGGGGCCGGAATTGTCTGCGGTCCAGCAGTTGGCTGGTCAGGTGTGACAGACTGCTCGCCAGCCTGTGCCGTCATTGTCATGCAGTCCTTGCTGCAGGCCGTCGGCTGCGGGGGGCGCGGAATAATGCCATCGACAGTCTTGATCTGCTTGATCAGAGTCGGCTCCACCTTTTGTCCGCCATTGGCGATGGTGGCAAAGGCAATGGCCATCTCCAGGGGCTGTACGTCCTGGCTTCCGAGTGCGATGGTCAGATCGTTGGGAGGAAAGTTCTCGGTGTGAAATCCAAACCGTTTCGCGAAGGGGAAGAGCAGCTCGGAGCCAAGTTGATCATAAAGGCGTACGGCCGGCACGTTGCGCGAATTGGTAAGGGCGTACCGCAAGGTGATCGGGCCGACGAAATTATTTTCGAAATTTCGGGGGCGATAATCGCCTCTGACGAACGGTGCATCGTTGACGGTGCTGGCAGCGGTGTAGCCGTTTTCCAGCGCAGTACCATACAGGAATGGCTTGAATCCGGAACCCGGGGGGCGTGGCGTGGTGGCACGATTCACCTGACTGTATCCGAAGTCATAGCCGCCGATCAGCGCAAGAATATCGCCGTTGTCTGGAGACACCGATACCAGTGCGCCCTGCAATTCCGGGATCTGCCCGAGTGACCAGTTGCTGTTTACCAGCTGCTTGACGCGAATCAGATCTCCCGTCTTGACGATCTCTCGCGCTTGTTGCGGGCGCGGCCAGGCGTTACCGCGATCGACAAAGGGTGCGGCCCAGCTCAGTCCCTCCCAGCCGATATCAACGATGCTGCCGTCCTTCAGCAAAGCCTTGATTTCGCGGTCACCGACATGCGTGACAACGGCAGGATGCTGATTGCCGATGACCGAGAGGGATTCCAGCGCCTCCAGCCAGGCGGGGAGAGGATCATCACCTACGGGCGCGAAATACCCTTCGGTGCCTCGATAGCCATGACGTTTGTCATAATATTCCTCCAGACCATTGGTCAGAGCGCGGTTGGCGACCAGCTGCTTTTCGCTGTGGATGCTGGTGGTCACCTCGAAGCCCTTGCGATAGATGTCCTCGCCATACTGCAGGTAGAGCTCCTGGCGCACCATTTCTGCAACGTAGGGAGCACTGACTTCGATTCTGCGACTGTGGCGGCGCGCATTGTCTGGCGTGCTGATCGCCTTTTCATATTCTTCGCGGGTAATCATTCGCTGTTCGAACATCTTGGTGAGGACGACGTTGCGTCGAGTGGTCGCGCGAGCCGGGTCGGCAATGGGGTTACAGGGCGATGGGCATGGCAAAACCGAGGTCAGCATTGCGAACTGATGCAGCTCCAGCTCTGCGATCGGCTTGCCGTAATACGCGAACGCGGCTGCATTGATGCCATCCGCCCCTGATCCGAAATAGATCAGATTGAGGTAGAGAGTGATGATTTCCTGTTTCGTCAGCTCGCGCTGGATGCGCAGGGCGAA
This sequence comes from Pseudomonadota bacterium, assembly GCA_038059145.1. Taxonomy (GTDB): domain Bacteria; phylum Pseudomonadota; class Gammaproteobacteria; order Pseudomonadales; family Pseudohongiellaceae; genus UBA5078. Next base: position 933 of record JBBTKA010000113.1, on the reverse strand, counting down.
GGGGATTTCCTTGAGTTTGCGGGCATAGACATTGTCACTGTCAAACGAGATGTTGTTGGCGAGCTGCATGGTGATGGTGCTGCCGCCGCCAAGATTGATGCCACGCACGAAGCCGTAAAACCCTCGCATGAGACCGAAGACATCGACGCCCGGATGGGAGTAGAAGCGCGGATCTTCGCTGGCGATGACGGCATTGATCATCATCGGTGGAATTTCCTCATAGGGCACGGGGTCGCGCCGTATGCCGATTTCGTCTATCAATTTGTTGTCGGCAGTCAGAATGCGCAGCGGAGTCTCGAGCTGGACGTTGCGATATGACTCTGCGGAGGGGAGCTGGGGTGACAGGTACAGGAATGCCGCCGCCGCGACCATGACCCCACCGCTGGCGCAGAATATGCCGAACCAGAACAACGCTTTGAATGTTTTCTTTAGTCTGTTGTTCACGAATGAGATCGCTGTTAGTGGGAATTCAAGGTGGCGCAGTCGCTGCGAAGATCCGCTCTTACCAAGACCTGCCAGGGCGGGCCTCTATTCCCGGGATGCCGACCTCACCCGGAGCGGCGTGCTGTGCTCACGGGGCCATTATATACTCATGCGGCGGGCGAAATAAGTTGATCTGGTTAACAACATAAAGTTATTTATTGAAATAAGGCTATAATCTGTTGAATGTTATATATAAATTTGTTTTGATGAAAAATAAAACACTTTTAGTTGTGTAGTTTTATTTTGTTAAAATGTAAACGTTTATAATTAATACTTCAAAAAGATTTTATTTATGCTACCTTATATTAAAAATAAATATGATTTTTTCGTTATTGGAAAATGTAACATAGATATTAAAAGTCAAACATATAAATCAATAAACGAATTTAATAATATTATGTTAGCAGTTATGCCAAATATAATTTTATTTACGTCGTTATGGCCTGAAAC
>JBBTKA010000112.1:8178-8502 GCA_038059145.1 Pseudomonadota bacterium | reverse complement strand
CTGAAATCGCACCCGTTGTAACACCTGCAGACGTGGTCATAAAAGAAGGCATTGACCTGGTTATCGTCGGTAAACAGTCCATCGACTCAGATAATAATCAGGTTGCACAGATGCTGGCCGCTCTGGCCGGAGCTCCTCAAGGTACCTTTGCCTGTGGAGTCGAAATTGCAGATGGCAAAGTGCGAGTGACGCGTGAAATTGATGGCGGCGAACAGACAGTGTTGTTGAGTCTGCCGGCGGTTATCTCTTCTGATCTACGCCTGAACGAGCCGCGTTACGCGTCGTTGCCCAATATCATGAAAGCCAAGAAGAAGCCCCTCGACA
>JBBTKA010000112.1:0-8168 GCA_038059145.1 Pseudomonadota bacterium | reverse complement strand
CATTCAGCGCCTCCACCCCCCGTCAGGTCCTACGCCATCCCTCGAGCCCACCTCTGACATCACACGAATGCCGGCCTGCACCGCTGCCGCCGTCTCGTAGCATCGGCCGCTGGGACACGATCGTTGCCCAATATCCTGATAGCCAAGAAGAAGCCCATCGACACATTCACGCCGCAGGAGCTGGGAGTGGATGTCAGCTCAGGTCTGCGTATCGTCAGCGTGGAGCCTCCGCCCTCACGTTCGGCTGGAGTCCGTGTGAGCAATGTCGACGAGCTCATCAGTAAACTCAAATTCGAAGCCAAGGTCATCTGAGCGCAGCACATTACCTGGCAAATTTTTTAGTGCATGAACATATAGGTCAATCCATGAGCGTACTAGTCATTGCAGAACACGATAACGCCGCCCTTAAGCCCGCAACTCTGAGCGCTGTCACCGCGGCGCAAGCCATCGGACAGGATGTTGTCGTTTTAGTGGCCGGCGCAGGATGTGCGGCGGTCGGAGCTGCAGCAGCAGGTGTGGCGGGGGTCAGCAAAGTACTGGTGGCCGATAATTCGGCCTATGAGCATCAGCTTCCGGAGAGTGTTGCGCTTCTGGTCGCTGAAGTGGGCAAGGGTTATACCCACATACTGGCGACTGCCACTACCTCGGGCAAGAATTTGCTGCCCAGGGTTGCGGCATTGCTGGATGTCGCCCAGATTTCCGAAATTGTGGCGGTGAAGAGCGCGGACACGTTCGTCCGCCCGATTTACGCCGGCAATGCCCTGGCAACTGTGCAGTCCTCTGATCCTATCAAGGTCATTACGGTACGCGGTACCGCCTTTGCCGAGGCTGCGACTGGGGGTACAGCGCCGATAGAGGCTCTGGATATTGTGAAGAGCCAGTCACTGTCGTCCTTTGTCGGTCAGCAACTGTCAGTCTCCGAACGTCCGGAATTGACAGCCGCCTCCATCGTCATCTCTGGAGGGCGCGGTATGCAGAGTGGTGAGAATTTTGTGCTGATCGAGCGTGTGGCAGACAAGCTCGGTGCTGCGATCGGTGCTTCGCGTGCGGCTGTGGATGCCGGATTTGTTCCGAACGATATGCAGGTCGGTCAGACAGGCAAGATTGTCGCCCCTGATCTTTATATTGCAGTGGGAATCTCGGGCGCGATTCAGCATCTGGCCGGGATGAAAGACAGCAAGGTAATCGTCGCCATCAACAAAGATGAAGAAGCACCGATTTTTCAGGTCGCTGACTATGGTCTGGTGGATGATCTGTTCAAAGTGCTGCCTGAGCTGGCCGACAAGCTATAAGAATCTTGACGAGGCTGGCTCTTCGTCAATTCACAACGGTTGCAAACAAGAACGCCCCGTGGCATCGACGTGCCACGGGGCGTTCTTGTTTGCGCAGAGAGCGGTTTGTCGGAGCCCGACTACTCGCTCTTCTCCGCAGCAGCCGCTGCGGCTGCTGCCAGCATCTGCTGTCGACGTTTGATCTCGCGAGGATCGTTAGGTGCACGACCGGCCAAGGCGGGGATCACCGGTTCCACGGGAGCGGCAGCCTCCACGGCAGTCTCCACGGGAGCCTCAACAGGTGCCGTAGCAGCCTGAATCACTTCAGGCTCTGCAGTTGCGGCTGCTTCAACCACTTCGACCGTGGTCTCGGCCACGGCCGCGGGAGTTGCAGCCAGCACCTCCTGCTGTACTGGCGCTTCTTCAGTAACGCCAATATCGAAGGACTCCTGCACCATCACTTTGGCAGCGGAGTGACGTCTCGGCGTGGACGGCGCTGCAGGTGTGCTCGCCTGCACGGCGACTTCAGTCTCAGCTTCGACTACTGTTGCTACGACTGTTGCGGATATTTCATCTTGAGTCGCCGCAGGAGCCGTGCTCTGCTCGCTGCCATCGACTTCTGCTTCCGCGGAAGTCTCAACTGGCGAGCCGTCTTCGTTCAATGCCGCTGAGGCACCTCGTGACCGATTGCGACGCCTGTCGGAAGGGCGACGATTGCGTCGTGATGAGCGACCGCCTTCGGCTGGTGCGCCGCCATCTGCAATGGCACCGTCCTGATCATCTTCCACCGATTCTGTCGTGTCTTCGCCAGGCACCATTGTCTCGGCATCCAGCTCAACTGCCTGCACGCGTTGTGGTGGTGGGCGTCTGACTGGCGCTTGCACTGCGCCTTCCAGCACGTTGCCATCCTTGTCATCGATAGCCGCCACTTCGGCGCCCTGATCTTCGTTCAGCTCGCCACCCTCAGCATCCCCGGGGCGCGGACCGCGACGTCGCTGATTGGTGTTCTTCGGTCGACGATTGCCACTGCGACGCTGAGCGTTGCGAGTCTCATCATCGGCTCCCGCTTCGGCGCCGCCGTCCGCACGTGGTTCTTCCGCGCGCGGCTCGTCTCTGCGAGCGCCGTCGCGACGTGGCTCGTCTCTGCGACCCTCGCGCTTCTCATCCTTGCGCTCCTCACGATTGCCGGGCTGGGCTGTCGCGCCTTCAGTATTACGGTTGCGATCACGATCTCTGCCGCCGCGCTTGCGACCCTGGCCACCTTCACGCGCTGGTGCAGCAGACTCACTGGCAGCACCAGCCTCAGATTTTCCTTCGACTTTCTGTTCCTGTCCGTCTCTGCGCGCGGCCGGCTTGCCGCCACGGCGCTGATCACGATCCCGATCTCCGCGCTCACGGCGTGGATCGCGATTGCGATTGGGCTTGTTGTCGGTCTCCTCCTTCGGCGCTTCCTCTTCTTCGTCGCCGAATATGCTGCTGACGGCAGCAATCAGCGAGCCGATCAACCCTTTCTTTTTCTTTTCAACTTTCTCGGCTTTTTCTCGAGACTCAGGCGCCGCGACCACCGGTGCCGGCGGCATTGACAGGGTAGGGGCCTGGACAGCTGCCTGTTGCTGGACAGGGGCTGGCTTCACATGTTTGTGGTGGTGATGGTCAGTCGAGTCGACATGAATCTCGATTTCATAGCTGGCCGTGGTCGTGCCATCAGTTTGATTGACGCCCTGAATTTCGTAATGCGGTGTTTCCAGCGCGGCATTGGCAACAATCACCAATTTGGTTCCGCTCTGCGCTTCGATCGCAGCAACGGCTGCACGCTTCTCATTGAGCAGGTAGGAGGCCACGGTGATAGGCACAATTGCGCGGATCTCATTGTTCTTGCGCTTGTTGGCTTCTTCCTGCAGGACGCGCAGGATTGACAGCGCCTGTGACTTGACGTCGCGGATAGCGCCCTGACCGCTGCAGCGCGGGCAAACAATAGTGCTGGTCTCTTCCAGCGAGGGGCGCAGACGCTGACGGGACATCTCCAGCAAGCCGAAGCGGGAGATGCGGCCCACCTGGACGCGCGCGCGGTCTGCCTCCAGCGCATCGCGCATGCGGTTTTCTACTTCCTTCTGGTTGCGGGCTGAACTCATGTCGATGAAGTCGATCACGATCAGGCCGCCCATGTCACGCAGACGCAGCTGGCGGGCTATCTCGTCGGCCGCTTCCAGGTTGGTGTTCAGCGCGGTCTCTTCGATGTCTGAACCACGCGTCGCCCGGGAGGAGTTGATGTCGATGGACACCAGTGCCTCGGTCGGGTCGATCACGATGGATCCACCGGACGGAAGCTTCACTTCGCGCTGGAAGGCCGTCTCGATCTGGCCTTCGATCTGATAGCGATTGAACAGCGGGAGGGATTCCTGATAGAGCTTGATGCGTGCTTCGTAGTGCGGCATGACCTGACGCACGAAGGTGATGGCCTCGTCAAAAGCCTCCTTCGTGTCGAACAGCACTTCGCCGATGTCCTGGCGCAGGTAGTCGCGAATGGTACGGATGATAACGTTGCTTTCCTGATAGATCAGGAAGGGGGCGGCCTTCTGGGAGGAGGCTTCGGTAATGGACTGCCAGAGCGAGAGCAGATAGTCCAGGTCCCACTGCAGTTCCTGCTGTTGTTTGCCAACACCAGCGGTACGCACAATCATGCCCATGCCATCGGGAATATCCAGTCCGCTGAGTGCTTCACGAATCTCGGAACGTTCATCGCCTTCGATGCGACGCGAGATGCCACCCGCACGCGGATTATTCGGCATCAGCACCAGGTAGCGGCCAGCGAGGCTGACGAAAGTGGTCAGTGCCGCGCCTTTGTTGCCGCGCTCTTCCTTCTCCACTTGCACAATGACTTCGGTGCCTTCAGCTACCGATTCCTTGATGTTGACGCGGCCGCCGTCGCCACCGCCACGCTTGGTAAAGTACTGGGGAGAGATTTCCTTGAGAGGCAGAAAGCCGTGGCGCTCAGCGCCGAAGTCCACGAAAGCGGCTTCCAGACTGGGTTCAACGCGGGTAATGCGGCCTTTGTAAATGCTGGCTTTTTTCTGAATTCTGGAGCGGTTCTCGATGTCCAGGTCGTAAAGACGCTGACCATCTACCAGAGCGACGCGCAACTCTTCTTCTTGAGTCGCATTGATTAACATTCTTTTCATGATTAGGTTCACTTTTCTGTTGAGCCAGAACCGTAAACCCGGGGTACATCAAACCTGCAGGCAGCGCATTACTGAAAGCGGATTTGCTTTCTTTTCAACAGAACCATGGCGAGATATTAACTGCATTGCTGACCCTGGTGAGCTGGGAACTGAAATCCGATAACGAAAATCTCTGACTTTGCTGTGGCGCTGCGTTGCGGCGGCACACTGACAGAGTGCGTGGCGTGTGTTGCCTTGGCTCTGTCGGAAAGTCGATTCATGTAAAACTGACTGCTTCCAGTGCTGCCTCATCTGTTAATGGCGTGAGGCGGCACCTTCCTGAATTTGATACGACCCGAATTTATCTGGCTGTATTTTTTTTCGTACCGGCGCTAACTGCCAGCACTCCGTATGTTTTCAACACCGTGTTTCCGATGCTTCGTTCATTGCTTTGGTCTTTCCTGAAATCTTGTCGCGGCACAGTGCCTGCCTGGCCCCTGATGACTGATTGACATGGCGTCAGTAGGTCAGAAATTTCGCGTGTCGGGGACTGGGCCAACTGGGCCGGTGTTCCCCATACTCTGCAGCGCTGGCGAAATATAACAGTAAATACTTTTTAATTCAAACACCTGGAGAGCTTGCCCTGGGTTTGCATGCGGGCCTAGAATGTCTTACCGCGTGGCATTGCACAAACAAGGACACAGTCGATGACTATTTGCCTGTATGTTCGTTCCTCCGAGTCCGAAGTGTCAGCAGACTCCCACAGAGAAGAGGGCGCGCTGCATGACGGACTGGCTGCGGAGTGGAACGCCATGCAGCAGCTATGTGAGGATCGCCGCTGGGGTCCTGCGGTGCCCGTGACCGATTCCTGCGCTGCCTGGAACACTGATTTTTCAGCGCGACCCGGCGGTGGAGCTCTCCTCGAACAACTGCAGGCAGGGGACGTCGTCGTGGTGTACGCCTTGGAGCGGGTGTTCAGCTCCTGCTATGATGCATTCACCACGTTGGAGCGCCTGCAAGCGACAGGAGTCCAATTGTTTGTCGTGACGCTGGGCGGGAATGCCGCTGATCCTGCCCTGCAGTTTGACCTAGTCAGCGCTGCGAGACTGTTTGCGGCACTGGAACGTCGACGCTCCGTGGAACGCATCAAGAACATCAAGAAGGATCAGCGTAACAAAGGACGTTTCCTTGGTGGGAGTCGGCCCTTTGGCTACATGATCCATTCGAACGGTCGTCTAATAGAGAACCCCATGGAGCAAAAAGTATTGAAGAGAATCATGCAACTGCGCGAGCAGGGTCTCTCATTGCGAAGCATTGCCGCTCAGGTCAGTACGCCCGTTGCTCCGGTAAGCTTCAAGACTGTGCAAAGGATCCTGCAGCGCAATGTTTAAACCCGTCGCGCTCTTCATAGGCTTGCGCTACACGCGAACGCGCAAGAAGAGTCAGATTATCTCCTTCGTTTCCATTGTCTCCACGCTTGGAATCACCGTGGGCGTGCTAGCGCTCATCGTGGTGCTCTCCGTCATCAATGGGTCTACCAGCACCATGCGGGACGAGACGCTCAAGTCTGTGCCACACGCCAGCATTGCCGACGGGAACGGCATGGCAAGTCAATGGCCTGACCTCTTGGCGGCTGTGCAGAACCATCCCCAGGTGCTCGGGGCAGCGCCGTACATGGAGGGTGAAGGCTGGTTGCGTTATGACGGAGGTGGAGAATTCATTCAGATCCGTGGTGTCGATCCGGTCCATGAATCGGATGTGCTGCAGGTCGAGAGTCCCGGCTTCGAGATGCTGCTGGAGCGGCTGGCCGAGGCGGAAAATGGCATCATTCTCGGGCTGAGTGTGGCGAATCGCCTTGGCATGTATCAAGGTGATGAGGTGACGCTGATGTCACTCAATAGCCTGATCGGCCGTAACCTCAGTGACGTCATGAAGTTTCGCGTAGTCGGTGCTGCCGATTTTGGCTTCTACGGCAACAACAATACGGTAATGATTGGCTTGCCTGCAGCTCAAGATCTGTTTGGTGACGCCGAAACGGGATTAGTGAATGCCGCGCAGGATGTGCATCTGCGTCTGCGGGTCACGGACGTGTTCAACGCAGGGTTGATAGCGCAGGATGCGTTGAACTCACTCCCCACCGAGCTTGCAAGCAATCAGTTAGCAGCGAGCAGCTGGAGTGAAACACAAAGCAGCCTGTTCGACGCCTTGCGACTGGAAAAGACCTTGACCGGGTTCATGCTGCTGATGATCGTGGTCATCGGTGCCGTCAACATTGTGTCGACGCTGGTCATGGTGGTCGCCGACAAGAGCGCTGACATCGCGATCCTGCGGACCATGGGTGCCAGCCGGGCGACAATCATGACGGTGTTCGTGACCCAGGGCACGACCGTCGGGATCTTCGGCACTGCCCTGGGCGCCGTGCTCGGTGTCCTGCTTTCTCGGAATCTTACGCGGGTCATGCAGGGCATTGAATCAATAATGAATGCCGCATTCTCGCCGGATGACGTCTACATGATTACCTATCTGCGCGCCGAACTGCGAGTGGATGACGTGGTGCTGATCTGTATCAGCGCCCTGGCCGTGAGTTTCCTTGCCACTCTTTATCCTGCTTACCGGGCAACGCGCATTCAGCCCGCTGAAGTGCTGAGGTATGAATAAGCCATGACTCAAGTTCCTCTCTCTACTTCGACCACTGCCTCCAATGGTGCCATCAATCAAGATCCGGGGCCTGAACTGATGCTTGAGTGTCGCCACCTTGGGAAAGTCTATTCCCAGGGACCAGAGGAGGTGATGGTTCTGGAGGACGTCAATCTGCAGGTGTTTGCCGGGGAGCGCATCGCGATTGTCGGCAGCTCGGGTTCAGGCAAGACGACGTTGTTGAATCTGCTTGGTGGCCTCGATCTGCCCACGAAAGGCGATGTCCTGGTGGCGGGCATGAATCTGGCGTCCCTCAATGAGACTCAGCGTGGTCAGATGCGGAACCGCTATCTGGGATTCGTCTACCAGTTTCATCACCTGCTCGGTGAATTCACTGCGCTCGAGAATGTGTGCATGCCGCTCCTGATCGCGGGTCTCGATGTCCGCCGTGCAGCACAGCGTGGTGAGGCCATTCTGGCTCGCGTGGGTCTCGGGCATCGGCTCGAACACAAACCTTCGGAGCTTTCCGGCGGAGAGCGTCAGCGCGTGGCCATTGCCCGCGCGCTGGTCACGGAGCCGCGCTGTGTGTTGCTCGATGAGCCTACGGGCAATCTGGATCGTCACACCGCACGGGAGATACATCTGTTGATGGCGGAGTTGAACACCCAGTTGGCGACCAGTTTCATCGTCGTGACTCATGATGAGGAGTTCGCCAGGTCGCTGGACAAGGTATTACTTCTGCGCAACGGGCGACTCGAACCGCAGGTGACCATGGACGGGGGCGCCGATGGCCGCTGAAACACGCCGCTCCTCCGTCATCGGGTCTCTCGCGGCCAGTTCATTCGCCGCCTGGATGGCGTTGCGATATGTGAGTGTGGGGCGCCGCAGTCAACTTGTGTCGTTCATGTCCCTGCTGACTATCAGCGGGCTCGCGCTGGGTATCACCATCCTGATTACGGTGCTGTCGGTCATGAATGGTTTTGATCGGGAGGTGCGTGAGAATATTCTCGGCATTCTGCCTCATGCCACCATCAAGGCGCAGGAGCGGCAGACCCCGGAGCAGTGGAGGCCGATTCAGGCGTTGCTCGATGCAAATCCCCGT
>JBBTKA010000111.1:0-8802 GCA_038059145.1 Pseudomonadota bacterium | reverse complement strand
TACGATGCTCCGCTGTGGATCATCGACCCCATCGACGGCACGGTGAATTTCGCGCACGACCATGACCAGAGCGCGGTCTCCATCGCCTATGCCGAAAACGGTCGTATCGAGTGCGGCGTCGTGTTCAATCCCTTCGTCGACGAGATGTTTCATGCCACGCGCGGGCAAGGCGCCTGGCTGAACGAGCGGCGCATCCAGGTGGCGCAGAAGGATTCGCTGCGGCGCGCGCTCGTCGCCACGGGTTTCCCCTACATCAAAAGCCGCGAGATTCTGGCCCCGATAGTGAAGCGCCTGGCGCTGGTGCTGGAGGAGTGTGGCGACATCCGCCGCCTGGGTTCCGCCGCGCTGGACATCTGCTGGGTGGCGATGGGGCGTCTGGATGGTTATTACGAAAGCCTGAGCGTCTGGGACTTTGCGGCTGCGCAGTTGATCGCTAAGGAAGCCGGCGCGCAGTACGGACACTTCAAGCCGGTGCCCGCAGGTGTCAGCGAGGTTTTCCACAACGAACACATTCTGGTGGCCAACCCAACCCTCTACCCCCTGCTGCTCGACCTGCTGCAGCGCGCCGAGTCTGCCCCCTGACTGTGCTCTTTGTCCGTGTTCTGCCTGTACTCTTTGACTGAGCCCTGACTGTGCTCTGACTGTGGGAGCGTGCCTGCACGCGATTTGCATATTCAGTGGAAAGAGCGGCGTAGCGCTACGGTCAGCCGCGACACGCCGTGAACCCGTCCATGGGGGCTCGCTTTCGCCATCCATGGCTCAAGACGGTCGCCGCTGCCCGTAGCGCCACGCCGCTTTGCAAGTTTGTGCGCACGTTATCGCGTGCGGGCACGCTCCCACAGTTGGCTCAGATTTAGTGCGATGCCCTGATAAACGCTATGACAGCAGTACATTCCAGATCAGCGAACACTTTTGAGGTCAGCTTTTTCTGTCATTTATGAAGCCCTCAGCGCAACTGAACCGGAAGCGTCAGGAGATCAAGTACGGGATCAAGTAAGAGGACTCTTGGCGGTCATGGATGGCGAGTAGATTTTCATTTCAGCCGAATGTGCTCTAACTGTGGGAGCGTGCTTGCACGCGACGATGTGGCACAATCCTGCAAAGCGGGGTGGTGCTACGGGCAGTAGCGACCGTCTTGAGCCATGGATGGCGAAAGCGAGCCCCCATGGACGGGTTTACGGCGTGTCGCTGCTGCCCGTAGCGGCACCCCGCTCTAACCACTGAATACACAAATCGCGTGCAGGCACGCTCCCACAGTCAGAGTACAGTCAGAGGACGGTCAGGGGCAATTCAGCGCTCCTGCGCCTGGCACAGCGTCAGCCAGCTCTGGATGCCAGCGCTGCGGTACTTCTGGCGGTGCAGGATGAAGTAGAACTTGCGGGTCCAGTCGCGCTGCGGCGCTTCCAGGCGAATCAGGCTGCCGCGCGCGAAGGCATCGCGCAGGGCAATCGCCGACAGACAGCCAATCCCCAGCCCCGCTTCCACCGCACGTTTTATGGCCTCGGTGTGCTGCAGATTCAGCCGCAGATCGAGGTCCGGCAGCAGGCCGTGCATGGCGCGATCGAAGGCCTGCCGTGTGCCGGAGCCCGCCTCCCGCACCACCCAGCGGGCTGCCAGCAGATCGGCGTCGCTTAGTGTGCGCTGGTTGGCCAGCGGGTGCCCGGGCGCGCAGAACAGCGCCAACTCATCCTCGCGCCAGGGGATAACTTCCAGCACCGGGTCCTGCAGCTCGCCCTCGATCAGGCCGATGTCCAGCTCGAAATTGCGGACCCGGCTGGCGATGGCGGCGGTGTTCTCCACTGTCAGGCTGACGCGGGCGTCCGGATGAAGGTTCATGAACTCTGCCATGATGGGCACCGCCAGATAGTTGCCGATGGTCAGAGTCGCGCCAACCTTCAGCTCCGCCACATCGGTACGCTGTGTCAGGCTGTGCTCGAATTCGCGCGCCTGTGCCAGCAGCGCCTCCGCTCTGGGGCGCAGCGCCTTGCCCAGTTCGCTCAGCTGCACGCGTTTGCCCGCTCGGTCGAAGAGCTGGATATCGAAGCGCTGCTCCAGATCCTGCAGCGCGGAACTGGCGGCTGATTGCGACATTGCGAGGCTGTTCGCCGCTTGAGTGACATTCTCGAAATGTGCGGTCGCGAGGAAGACTTCAATCTGCCTCAGGGTGTAATGCATGAGCTGCTCCTTGGGTTCGGACTGCTGGCAGAGGGTTCTGATCTTGAAATTGGCGGTGCATCGCTGTATCGTCGCGGCCCAATTGGCTTCGCACGGAATTCGACAGTCTCGCATATATCTAATAAACCGATTATATATATGCCAATTATCTGTTTTACAGATAGTTTAGTGAGCGCCTAGAATTCGCGCAAGTTCGGGCTCAGACCCCTGATCCCGCCTCCATTCATCGTAAGTGACAGGAATCCAGCATGGCAGCAGTGTCCAAACAAAGCGTCACCAGCGTTCACCACTGGAACGAGACCTTGTTCAGCTTCACCACCACCCGCGATAAATCGCTGCGTTTCGAAAACGGCCACTTTGTGATGGTCGGGATGGAGGTGGAGGGACGCCCTCTGATGCGCGCTTACAGTATCGCCAGCGCCAACTATGAAGAAGAGCTGGAGTTCTTCAGCATCAAGGTGCAGGACGGTCCGCTGACTTCCCGTCTGCAGAACATCCGCATCGGCGACGAATTGCTGATCAGTAGCAAGCCTACCGGCACTCTGGTGGCTGACCACCTGTTGCCCGGCCGTCATCTGTATCTGCTGGCGACTGGCACCGGACTGGCCCCGTTCATGAGCATCATTCGAGACCCGGACATTTACGAACGCTTCGAGAAGGTCATCCTGGTGCACGGCGTGCGCCGCATTATCGATCTGGCGTATTACGACATGATCACCAAAGAGTTGCCGGAGAATGAGTTCTTCGGTGAGCAGGTGAAGAACCAGCTGATTTACTACCCCACCGTGACCCGCGAGGAATTCATCCACAACGGCCGCATCACCGAGCTGATGCTAAGTGGCAAACTGTTCAGCGACATCGGTCTGCCCGTGCCCAATCATGAAGATGACCGCTTCATGATGTGCGGCAGCACAGCGATGCTCAAAGACACCTGCAAGGTGCTGGATGGCTGGGCGTTCAAGGAGTCACGTCACGGCATCAAGGAACACTACGTGATCGAGCGTGCGTTTGTAGACTGAGTCTCGGCGAGCGCAGAGCACAAATGCAAAGGGGCGGTTGCCATCAGCAACCGCCCCTTTTTTCATGCATTCGGATCTATCGTGAGCCGGGGTCTATTGGGAGTCCAGCCTGATTACAGGCCAGTCACCGCCGGGTGGAAGTATCCAACCAGGCAACCCTTGGAGTCAGGGATGTCATCCATGTCGACAGTGCCGCCCGCCAGGATGGTGTCGAGCGCGCCGGTCAGATAGTGATTCTCGGCTTGGGCGCGCTGAGTCTCATAGCCCAGAGAGTCATTGATCGGACCACGGAACAGAACTTCCTTGGTGCGCGGATCGATAATGAATACTTCGGCGGTTCTCTCGACGCCCAGAGACTTGGCGACTGTCTGGTCTTCGTCCTTCAGGATCGGGAAAGAGATCTTGAACTCTGCCGCTTCCATTTCGATGCGCTTCAGGTCGTCCTGGATGAATGAGTTGAGCATCAGAAACGCAATGTTCTTGTCGCGATATTTGTCGGCAATTTCCTTGTAGGCCGGCACCGAGAGGCGCGCAATCGGGCAACCCGAACCGTGGATGTACATGACGATGTAGTCACGGTCCGTGTATTCGTCCAGCGTGTGGTTGTTGTGCAGCTGGTCCAGCAGGCTGAAGTCCTTGATGGACTTTAGAAATTCGTCTGCATGCCCGGCGACTGATGAAAGCATCAGCGTGGCGGCGAGCAACACTCCGGAAAGCTTGTTCATTACAACACTCCTCTCAAGGTTTGGTCTCAAGGTCTGACCGTGTGCGATTCTATTTGTGCGGGGGGAGAGACCGTCTCCGTGCGGCGTTCATTCCCGACTTTTCATGTCTGATCTTGACTGCTGTCAGTCTGGCCTCTATGGCCTTAACGCCAGCTTAAGTCTGCGGGCGATAGCATGTCCTTGATACAAATCAACTTCAAGCCGTACTTTGTGACTATTTGTGCAGCCAGCTCCACTGTCTCACCAATCCTGCGCGCCGGGCCGTGGGTGCAAGAGCGCAGCTGAACGGGTATAGTTGGCCTCGTTCGCTCTTTCTTCAAGGATTGTCATGTCAGCAGGCTTTTTCCGTTCCCCCGTGACCCGATTTTACAGTGCCATGGTGTTTGGCAAACCCTGGCTTGTGCTCGCCCTGTTGGGCGTGATGACAATTGTCCTTGGCTGGTACGCCCAGAACTTCAAACTGGATGCCTCAGCCGACTCGCTGCTGATGGAAGGCGATCAGGAGCTCGAGTTTTCGCGCCAGATCAACAATCGCTACGGCACGCGCGACACAGTCACCATCGCCTATACGCCGACTGCAGAGCTCTTCAGTCCGGAGACTTTCGCGGAACTCAGTGCCTTGCGCGACGAGCTGCTTGGCCTGGAGCGTGTGGAGTCGGTCGACAGCCTGCTGAATGTGCCGATCTTCGGTGACACCGCGCTGCTGAGTCTGTCCGAGGATTACGACACCGTGCTGACCCCGGGCGTGGATCTGGCCGCCGCGCGTCAGGAGTTGATGGAGAGCCCCGTGTTCAGCAATGCCATCGTCAGCCCGGATGGGCAGACGGCCGCCATGCTGGTCAGCTTCGCCCGCGACGAGCGTTATCACGCGCTGGTGGACAGCCGGGAAAACTTGCGCAGAAAGCGCGACAGCGAAGGCCTGACCGCCGACGAGACCGCCACTCTGGCGCAGGTCAGTGCCGAGTTCGATGCCTATAGCAACCTCACGGCCGAACAGCGCCACGAGGACATTGCCAGCATTCGCGAAATCCTCACCCACTATCAGGACAACGCCACGCTGTATCTCGGCGGTGCGCCGATGATCGCCGACGACATGGTCACGTTTGTGCGCAACGATCTGGCGTCCTTCAGCATTGGCGTGTTCGCCTTCATCGTGATCGCCCTTGGGCTGATCTTCCGCCGGGTGCGCTGGATACTCCTGCCGCTGAGCTGCTGTGCAGCGGCGGGCGTCATCGTCGTCGGCGTACTGGGCCTGATGGATTGGCGAGTCACCGTGGTGTCTTCCAACTTCATGTCGCTGCTCCTGATCACCACCATTTCGCTGACGGTGCATCTGACTGTGCGTTTCCGGCAACTGCGTGCCACCCGGCACTTCACCGATCACGACAGACTGTTGCGTCACACGGTGCTGTCGATGTGGCGGCCATGCCTCTACACGGCGCTGACCACGATCGTGGCCTTTGCATCGCTGATCAGCAGCGGCATTTCGCCGATCATCTCCTTCGGCTGGATCATGGTGATTGGCGTCACTACGGCGCTGCTGGTGGTGTTTCTGGTGTTCCCCTCGGTCATGTCGCTGCTGCAGAACGACGAGGAAACGCTGAGCAACAAGACCACGATGGCGCTGACCTCGGCACTCGCCCGTGCCACCGACAAACTGGGCGGCAAGGTGTTGATCATCTCTGCGTTGCTGCTGGTGTTCAGCGTGGTCGGGCTGATGCGCCTGAAGGTGGAGAACAGCTTCATCGACTATTTCAGCGAAGACACCGAAATATACAAGGGCATGACGCTGTTCGACGAAAAGCTCGGCGGGACGTTGTCGCTGGACGTGGTGGTGAATCTTCCCGAGGCGGAGCCAATTGATGATGGCTTCGACGATGGGTTTGATGACGGCTTTGGCGACGGCGCCACCGAAGAAGACAACGCTGCGTACTGGTTCACCGGCGACAAGATGGACGAGATCAAACGCATCCACAATTATCTCGACGCCCTGCCGAATACCGGCAAGGTGCTCTCGTTCGGCTCGGTGATTCAGCTGGCGGAGCAGCTCAATGGCAACGCCCCGGTCGACAGTTTCGTATGGGCGCTGCTCTACTCGCGTATTCCGGAAACACTGAAGGAGTCAGTGCTCACGCCTTTCGTATCCGTTGCCGACAATCAGGTGCGCTTCAACGTGCGCGTGATCGAATCGGCTGAAGACCTCAATCGCAATGAGCTGATCACCGGGATTGAGCAGGGGCTGCAGGACGAATTCGGCTATACGGCCGAGCAGGTCGATACCACCGGAATTCTGGTGCTTTACAACAACGTGTTGCAGAGCCTTTATCAGTCGCAGATTCTGACGCTGGGCCTCGTGTTGTTCGCGATCATGCTGATGTTCATCGTGCTGTTCCGTTCTACGTATCTCGCCTTCCTGTGCATCATTCCGAATATTCTCGCCGCACTGTTTGTGCTGGGCTTGATGGGGTGGCTGGGCATTCCGCTGGATATCATGACGATCACGATTGCGGCGATCGCGGTGGGCATGGGGGTCGATAACACCATTCACTACATGCACCGTTTCAAGCATGAGTTCCATCGTCTGGGCAATTACCGCGAGACGATGTACCTGTGTCATAACAGTATTGCCAGGGCCATGTACTTCACGACGATGATTGTCGTGGCAGGATTCTCGATTCTTGTGTTGTCGAATTTCATCCCCACTATCGTCTTTGGTCTGCTGACCAGTATCGCGATGATGGTGGCATTGCTGGGCGCCCTGACGCTATTGCCGCAGCTGATGATCAGCTTTCAGCCGCTGGGCAAAGAGACACACCCGTCGCCTTCGGGCGCGGTATCAAATTGATTCAACCCCTTATTCAAACACTGATTCAAATACTGATTGAAATACTGGAGAAGTACGATGCAAAACGAATCCCCTGAACAGCCCGTTCCCGAGGCGCCACCGAGCCGATTTCTGGACGAGAAACTGTTCAAGTCCCGCTCCATTACCATTTTCGGGGAAATCGACGAGAAGATTGCGCGTGCGGTGACCGAGAAGCTGCTGGCTCTGGCAGCGGACGGCGATGAGCCCATCAATATCTACATCAGCTCACCGGGTGGACATGTGGAGTCTGGCGACGTCGTCTATGACATGATCAAGTTCATCAAGCCGGAAGTGCGCGTCATTGGTACCGGTTGGGTGGCCAGTGCGGCGACAACGATTTATCTTGCTGCCAAGAAAGAAAATCGTTTCAGTCTGCCTAACACGCGCTTCCTGGTCCATCAGCCGTCGGGCGGTTCGCGCGGGCGCGCTTCCGACATCAAAATTCAGGCGGAGCAGATCATCAAGATGCGCGAGCGCATCAACAAGCTGATTGCCGACGAGACAGGGCAGCCGCTGGAGCGCGTGGCGAAGGATACCGATAGAGATCATTGGATGACGGTGGCAGAGGCGATCGATTACGGCATCGTCGGCAAGCAGATCACCTCGATTGCCGAGCTGAAGTAAGCGTTTTATTCCATCTTCACAAAGCGCGCCTGCTGATTTTGCACCAGCGCGCAGACGACATGAAAGTCAGGCTGACAGTTCACCGGCCTGACTGTCGCCGTGCCTTCCTCGCCGAGTTGCACCAGCAGAGTGCCCGTTGCCCCTTGATAGCCGACTTCGATGGTCGCGCTTTGTTCGTCGCTGCCGCCATGAATGCGGCCAATCCCATTGCTCCATATGAAGCCCAGCGACTCCAATGGCTCGACCAGCAATTGATCATTCATACGCGTGATGCGTAACGAGAACAGTGTGCCCTCGGCATTCCAGACGCCGGACCAGTCGTTGTCGACCTGTGCCTGAGCGGGGTGAGCCGCCAGCAGAAGTGCCAGCGCGGAGTATGCCGTGCGTTGAATGATTCGTGACGTGAAGCTGAAGCGGGTACGCATAGTGATTCCTCTGCCGGAGCAGATGCCCCTCAGACGGGAGCGATCAGGGCCAGGCCGAACAGTTGCCCATGAAACACCAAAAACAGCGTATAGGCAATCACGCCCAGCACGATGGCGGCGGCATCCCACTGCAAGGCCGGGCGCAGGGCGGGAGGTGATCCTGGCTGAGTGGCAGCGTTGATGGCGCCGCGTCGAACACGCTCGAGGCTGACGACTTTCACGATCGCCCAGGCGGGCAACGAGCCAAACAGCAGCACTGAGGCGAGATCTCCGTTGCTGATCAGGTGCGCAACTCCCCAGAGAATCACGCCAAGCAGCATGGGATGAATCACCAGGTCGCGGGTGAATGAGTGCGGAAGGCTGCCGGCAATGAACAACATGGTGGCAGACAGCATGATCAGATGTGTCAACGAGCGCAGATTGAAGGGCGGCACCCAGAGCTGTATGAAAGGCGCTCCTGATTTGCCTTGCACAATCAGCACCAGGCTGATGAGGATGCCGACACTGAAGAGCAGGCGATAGCGCCTCGTACCGAGACGTGTCTGCAGCTGGTCCCGCAAGCCGAATTCGCGCAGCAGATGCAGCCCCATGAACAGCAGTAGGCCTGGAATCAGCAGGAGATACAACGCCAGTGTGGAAGCGTTCACGTCGATTTTTTCTGTCCCTGCCGGCGTGCCGACCCCTGATTGCAGAGGCGCAACGATACCTCGACAGTGTCAGGTGACACAAGGCGTGCGACGGCTGCTGGGACGCCGCCGGATTCGCAAAAGGTGCCTGTGGTATCGTGTTGCTGTTGCTTGAGAAAACCAACGAGAGGAGTCGTGCCCGTCACCATGTCTGATCAAAATTACTACTATGCTGTGATCTTCACTGAAACCTCTTCCGGAAATGATGAGGGCTATAGCGCGATGGCGAAGCAGATGCGCGCCCTGGCCGAAAAGCAGCCCGGTTATCTCGGCTTCGAGAGT
>JBBTKA010000110.1:0-5869 GCA_038059145.1 Pseudomonadota bacterium | reverse complement strand
TCTGAAGCGCTGCGGAAGTCTCCCATCAGAATGAAGTATTCCGCCCGCGCCTGATGTACCTTGCTGACATCCCCCACCAGTCCTTGCGTTTCTGCTATCAAATACCAAAGATCATGATCCTCAGGGCGGATGGTGGCATGGTGTTCCAGCACCTGCAGCGCCTCTGCATGTTCTCTGGCCGCGATCAGCGCATCGGCATAGGCCATGGTGAGGGGATGGTTGTCCGGGTTAATGGTCATGTGGCGCGCAAGAAAATCCCTGGCCATGCCCGGCTCGTTGCCTTGTGTGTATATTTCTGCCTTGGTCACAACATATGCGATGCGATTGGGTTCGCTCTCCAGAAGCGGCGCCAGCGTTTCGTGCGCTTTGTTGAACTCCTTGTTTTCCATGTAGGCCAACGTCAGGCCATAACGCGCAGCACGGCTCTCGACGTCGGATTTGCTTGCGTCCAGTGCCGCTTGAAACTGGGTCACGGAATTCGCCGGATTGGTTTCGTAATGTACCTGCACCCGCGCCCGCATCAGCTGATACTCCAGCTTTGGATTGGCCGGGCGAGCAGGGTAGCGAGTTGCCCGTCCACGCGTATCCGCGACACGCGATTCTGTTACCGGGTGCGAGAGCAGGAATTCGGGCGGACGAGTGCCAAAGCGGTTCAAGCCCATGAGGCGCTCAAACATGGCTGGCATTTCATTGGGATCGTAACCGGCATCATACAGGGTGCGGATTCCAAGGCGGTCAGCTTCGGCCTCGTTATTCCTGGAAAAGCGCAACTGATTCTCTATTGATCGACCTTGTGCAGCCATGATGGCAGCCTGTCCAGTGTCGGGGCTTGAAGAGCCCATGATGACGATGCTGGCAAGTAATGTGGCCAGCTCTGGTATGCGGCGGCGCTGTGCATCTTCGACACTGCGTGCGAAGTGGCGCTGGCTGACGTGCGCGAGCTCATGGGCCATGACTGACGCGAACTCACCTTCAGTGTGGGCGTTGAGAAATAGCCCACCGTTCACACCAATAATTCCACCTGGGGCGGCAAATGCGTTCAACTCGGGACTGTCGATGATAATGAAAGACAGTCGGTAATCTTCCAGCTCACTGTGCAGTGCCAGGTTGTGAGTGACATTGACGAGATAATCATTGAGAAGTGGGTCTGAGATGGTCTGGCTGCTGCGCCGCACAGTGCGCAAGAATTCCTTGCCCATTGTGTATTCATCATCGAGAGAAATCAGTCCGGAGATTCTGTCCCCCAACGTCGGCAGTTGTACCTGAGCAAGCGCGCTAGGGCTGCCTGGTGCAGAAAAAGACAGCAGCGTGAGAGCCGCAATGCCAGCGAGGCGGTTGTACTTATGCATAGAATTCCGTGCTTCGGCAGGAGGTAAGCGCCGTGATAACTGTAACCCTAAGACCGACATTCGTACAATTAATTCCAAGGTCATTTATGGGGCTGGAGCTGCCTGTATTCAAGGGAGAAGCAACTTTCGGAGTTATTCCCGGCTTCCCTAGGCAATGACTCGCTTTGCTTGTTAAAATGCCCGCATGAAAATCGATGCAGACCTGGTACTTGATGCAAGCGGACTAATGTGTCCGTTGCCTTTGCTCAAAGCGAAGCTCGCATTGAATTCACTCCAGCCCCAACAGGTATTGAAAGTGCTTGCCACTGATCCCGGCTCAGAGCGGGATTTTCACGTGTTCGTGCAACAAAGCAGACACCAGATTCTGGCCTTCAGTAAAGAGGATGCCACTTACTGCTACTGGATCAGAAAGGGCTGACAATCACACATGCGCAAACTCGTGCGAAGCTTCTTCGATCGGTATTTCCACGACGAAGAAGCCATCATATTTACCCTTCTGCTGCTGGCCGGCCTGTTCGTGGTGGTGAGCATGGGGTCCGTCCTCGCACCACTGTTTGCCGCGGTAGTCACTGCCTATCTCCTGCAGGGGTTGGTCAATTCTCTGGTGCGCAACAACGTACCAAATGCAATTGCCGTCAGTGTCGTCTTTACGTTGTTCTTGAGTGCTTTCATGGCGGTACTGCTACTGCTGCTGCCGCAGGCCTGGAACCAGTTTGGTCGCCTGATCAACGAGTTGCCCCGATTGATTTCTGAGGGACAAGACCTTCTTCTGCATATGCCTGAAACCTATCCAGGTTTGGTTTCACAGCAGCAGGTTGATGACCTGATTGCCGCGCTGCGTGGAGAATTGGCCCTGTTGGGACAGGTGGTGGTGTCCTATTCCATCGCGAATATTCCCCGTATTTTCAATTGGCTGGTATTTCTGGTACTGGTGCCAGTATTAGTGTTTTTCATGCTCAAGGACAAGAAGCTGCTGGTGCATTGGGTGGGCAATTTACTGCCTCACAATCGCCCCCTGATGGAACAAGTCTGGCAAGAGATGGACATGCAGCTGGCAAACTACATCCGCGGCAAGGTTTTTCAAATAAGTGTTGTTGGCATAGTGAGTTACATCACTTTCATGATCCTTGGCATGAACTACGCTTTGTTGCTGTCGGTATTGATGGGCCTGTCAGTCATCGTCCCTTTCATTGGAGTGGCAGTGGTGGCTATTCCTGTTGCGCTGGTGGCTTATGTGCAATGGGGCATAGGCAACGAGTTCTATGCCGTTTTTATTGCCTACAGTGTCATTCATCTGCTGGACTCCAACATTCTGGTGCCGATTATCTTTTCCGAGACGGTGAATTTGCATCCGGTCGCCATTATCTGCGCCGTCCTGGTATTTGGCGGGTTGTGGGGCTTGGCAGGCGTGGTCTTTGCTATCCCTCTGGCTACGTTGATCAAGGCGATCATCAATGCCTGGCCCGATACCACACGCAAGCCACTGCCTGATCTCCATCACAAATAGTTCCTGGACGGCCGACCACCCGGGTCGTGTGACGGGAAGGCTGTTTTTGTGGTTCCGGGGGCGTCTGTGGTAAAGTCGCCGCGCAGTTTTTTAAACTCTTTGATTTGAGGTTTTGCAATGATTGAGGGCAGTATTGTTGCCATAGTCACGCCGATGCTCGCGAATGGCGAAATTGACTACCAGGCCTTCGACCGGTTGATCGAGTGGCACATCGCCAGCGGCACTGACGCCATTGTGGTCGTGGGTACTACCTGTGAGTCGCCAACGCTGTCTGAACAGGAGCATTGTGCCCTGGTGCGTCATTGCGTGGACAAGGTGGCAAAGCGCATTCCAGTGATTGCAGGGACCGGTTCCAATTCCACACGAGAAGCGATTTTTTTCACACGCGCGGCGCGCGAGTACGGCGCGGACGCCTGTCTGCTGGTCGTTCCGTACTACAACAAACCTAGTCAGGAAGGGCTGTATCAACACTTTAAGGCTGTTGCTGAAGCGGTTGATATTCCTCAAATTCTCTATAACGTGCCGTCACGTACGGGGATAGATTTGTTGCCCGCTACCGTCTCCCGCCTCGCGGATATTCCGAACATTGTCGGCATTAAAGAAGCGAGCGGCAGCATGGAGCGTTGTCGTGAATTGCTGCGCACCTGTGCTGACCGTATCAGTATCTACGGCGGAGATGACGCCACTGCACTGGAGCTGATGCTGGCTGGTGGCAAGGGCAATATCTCTGTTACGGCCAATCTGGTTCCCCGGCAGATGCATGACTTGTGCAGGCTTGCCCTGGAGGGTGATAGCGAGGCTGCGACCAGCGTCAATGCGCCGCTCGAATTGCTGCATGACAAGTTGTTCGTGGAGGGAAACCCCGTCCCAGTAAAGTGGGCCATGGCAAAATTGGGATTGATCCAGTCTGGTTTGCGGCTTCCTCTAGTGGAGCTGAATTCTGGTTTCCACGGCACACTGCTTGAGGCGATGCGCAAGGCCGGGCTGAGCGTTTGAAGATTGAACTCACTTTTGCGAGTCCATTGTTGCGGGCCCACTGTAGCAGGTCTTTCTGACAGTGAGAGGGTGGCAGCAAGTCCCGTTTACTTAAACATTGAAATAGCCAGACTGAGAGACAAGATGCAGGTAATCAGATCGATTTTTCTAGGTGCTGCGCTGCTTCCGGCGTTGTCAGGATGTTCTTTTCTCACGGGCGACGACGGCATGTTTCGAGATCGCCAGGGGGATTATCTGACAGCTCCGACTGTTGCACCCATGAGCGTTCCTGCAGAGTTGGACAGTTTTACCCTCGACGAGCTGTATGTTGTGCCTCCGGCGCTGCCAGAGGACAAGCCGACATTCGTTGAGGCACCCGCGCCTCGTCCGCTGGACACCAGTGTGCGCGAGGGAGTGGTGGTGCAGCGCTTTGGCGACCGACGCTGGATTGTCATCGGTGCTGAACCTGCGCAGGTTTGGCCGCGCATGCGTGACTATTGGTCGACGGCGGGAATTGAGTTGGCGGCCGAAGATCCCGTCAGTCTCATCATGGAAACCACCTGGCAGGGCGAGGCTGGCAGCAGAAGCAAGTATCAGGCCCGCATAGAGCCGGGTCTGCACGCGGGCAACTCTGAAATCTACGTGCTGCAGGTCGGTGAATCCTATGTTGCCGACCCTGCAGCGCCGGTCAACTGGCCTGCGAATTCAGCCAGTCTCGAACTGGAACACGCGATGCTCGACAGCGTGTCAGTCTATCTGGCAGACCGAACCGACCTTTATCGCGCATCCTCAGTGTCATTGCTGGCAGGCAGTCTGGAGGCCGAGAGCAAGGCCGGCATCGTTCGCACCAGCGATGGAGAGACATTATTGCTGCGCATTGACTTCGACCGCGCCTGGTCGCAGGTAGGTCAGGCCTTGAATAATGCTGAAATCCAGGTGACTGAAAGCGACAGAGATCAGGCTTATTACTCTGTGACTTACACCGGCGTAAGCGAAGAGGATGAGCCCGGGTTCTTCGGCAGATTGTTTGGTGGCGATGATGAGGGTGATGGTGTCACGCCGGCGTTTAACATCCGTCTGATCACCACTGAAGGTCTGGTCACTGTCGTCGCCGAGCAGACGGCGGGCGCTGCCGACAACGGCGAGTTGCGCGACCAGCTGATCCGGGAAATCAACACCAACCTGATCTAGGTGACGTTGCGCCGCCCAGGTGGGGGCGCTTCGCCACGGCCGGAGACCGCTGCATATGCCTCTCGCACCGGAGCTGATAGCACTGGCAGTGCTGACCTTCGTTCTGATGCTCCTCTGCATCATCCTCTATCTGCGCCGTCCGGCTGATTTGTCTGGAAAGCTGGCTGTTCAGGAAGAGAGACTTCAGGCACGGATGGCGGAGATCGACTCGCAGAGTACAAGGATTGTCCAGTTGCAGGAGGAGGCCCGGTTGCTTTCGGAGTCTGCCACCCGTTACCGCGAGCAAATCACCCACCTGCAAACCACCCTGGAACAAGAGCGCAAGCAGGCTGCCGAGAAATTGGAGCTCTTGCTGCAGGCTCGCGAGCAAATGTCGCTCGAATTCAAATCGATTGCCAACGAGATACTGGAAGACAAGAGCCGCAAGTTCACCGCGAGCAACCGCGAAAGCATCAGCGAGATCCTCAAGCCGCTGAACGAGAAAATTCAGCACTTTGAGAAAAAAGTGGAAGAGACCTACGACCGCGAGGCCAAGGAACGCTTCTCGCTGGAGAAGGAAATCCGCAGCCTGCAGGAGCTCAATACCCGCATCAGCGCAGACGCCATCAATCTGACCAACGCGCTCAAGGGCGAAAACAAGACCCAAGGCACCTGGGGAGAGGTGATCCTGGAGACCATTCTGGAGAAATCGGGGCTGGTGAAGGGGCGCGAATACGAAACTCAGGTGAGTCTGCGCGCTGAGGATGGTTCACGCTCGCAACCCGACGTCATCGTGCATATGCCCGAAAACAAACACGTCATCATCGATGCCAAGGTGTCGCTGAAGGCCTATGAGAGTTTTTGCTCC
>JBBTKA010000109.1:0-11252 GCA_038059145.1 Pseudomonadota bacterium | reverse complement strand
CCGCTCCCACGGTAGCTGCCATCCAATATTTTCTGCCACCACGCCTCGTTGTCGAGATACCACTGCACCGTCTTGCGCAGCCCCTCGTCGAATCCGGCCAGGGGCTTGTAGCCCAGCTCACTCATGATCTTGCCGGCATTGATGGCGTAGCGGGTGTCGTGGCCGGGCCTGTCGGTAACGAAGGTAATCAGGCTGGCATTCGGTTTGGCACTGGCCGCCGGGCAGCCCGGGAAGCGCGCACGCAGTGACGCATCCGCCGCAAACAACCCATCCACCAGCTGACACAGCAGTTTCACGGTATCGATGTTGGCCCACTCGTTATTGCCGCCGATGTTGTAGGTCTCGCCGGGGCGGCCTTTGCTGACCACCAGATCGATGCCACGGGCGTGATCATCCACGTACAGCCAATCGCGGATCTGCTGTCCATCACCGTAGATCGGCAGGGCCTTGCCATGCAGGATGTTGAGCAGGCACAGGGGAATCAGCTTCTCCGGGAAGTGGTAGGGGCCATAGTTGTTGGAGCAATTGCTGGTGGTCACCCGCAGACCGAAGGTGTGGTGGTAGGCCCGTACCAGATGGTCGGACGCCGCCTTGCTTGCAGCATAGGGAGAGTTTGGCGCGTAGGGCGTGGTCTCCGTAAAAGCGGGGTCCTTGGGGCCGAGCGTCCCATACACTTCGTCAGTCGAGACATGGTGGAAATGGTGCGGCTTCTTCTCCGGCTGGTCCAGCCAGCACTTCTTGGCCGCCTTCAGCAGGCTGTGAGTACCGACGATGTTGGTGTTGATGAATGCATCCGGACCGGTGATGGAGCGATCGACGTGGCTCTCGGCGGCGAAGTGGATGATCGTGCTGATGTCGTGCTGTGTGAGCAATTGCTCTACCAGGGTCTGATCGCAGATGTCGCCCTGCACGAAGGTGAAGCGCTCGTTATTCCAGACATCACGCAGATTCCAGGTATTGCCCGCGTAGGTGAGAGCGTCCAGGGCAATGAGACGATCCTGTGAGTAGCGTTGCAACCAGTAGTGTGTGAAGTTGGCGCCGATGAAGCCGGCCGCGCCGGTGACCAGTACGTTTCGCATCGTTTCTTGTTCTCTGTAGTCAAACATTATCGCGGACTGTGGGAGCTTGCCTGCAAGCGATGGGGTCCGCATTTATGCGTAGAAGCAATCGCGGGCAGGCCCGCTCCCACAAGGGCTAGCCTTCGCTCATTCTCTTGAGCACATCCCGCAGCGCGGTGCGCCAGTGTATCTGCGGGCAGCCCAGCTCCTGCAGTGCGCGGGACTTGTCCAGCACACTGTAAGTCGGCCGCCGTGCGGGGGTCGGATACTTCGCAGTCGGGATCGGGTTGATCGGAATGGCGCGATCCAGAATCGAGAGTGCAAGCGCCTCTTCCTGAATGGCCACGGCGAAATCATACCAGCTGGCTACCCCGGCATCGGTCCAATGATAGATGCCCTCTGGCCTGTCAGCCCGCACCAGCGCCTGCAGGCACTGCGCCAGCGTGGCGGTCGAGCAGGGCGTGCCGATCTGATCGTCAACGACGTTCAGCATCTCGCGCTCGCGCATCAGGCGCAGCATGGTCTTCATGAAATTAGTGTTGTAGGGCGAATACAGCCAGGCCGTGCGGACAATCGAAGAATTACCGGGCAACAGTGTCGCGATCACCCGCTCCCCGGCCAGCTTGCTCTGTCCATAGACGCTCAAGGGCGCAACAGGGTCATCGACACGGTAAGGCTGATTCTTCTCCCCGTTGAAGACAAAGTCTGTAGAGATGTGAATCAGGTGCGTGCCGCTGTTCTTGCACCACAGCGCCAGGTTCTTCACGCCCTGTTCGTTGATGGCGTACGCGTCGGCCGCGTTGCTCTCGGCGGCGTCCACGGCAGTATAAGCGGCACTGTTAATGACGATTTCTGGCCTGAGGGTTTCCAGGAGGCTGTTGACGCTGGCCTGACTGGTGATGTCCAGCTCGTCACGCCCAAGAGGAAACAGGAGGTTGGACTCGGCCATCTCACCGCGCACCAGTGTTTGACCAAGCTGGCCGCTGGCTCCGGTAATGACGATTCTTTTTTGCATCGATCGCTCTCTCCCTGCGCAAGTCCTTGCGCGTCTCCCTTCTGGTTATGGTGCCGCCAGCATCAATGGCTATTCGTAAGTCGGCGCCTCGACAAAGAGCTTACCTTGGCGATCCTTGTCGGAAAGCACTGGCTCCGCAACTCCTACTTTGTCCAAAGGCCATGAGATCGCCAAGGCCGGATCATTCCACAGCAAGGAATGCTCATCGGCCGGTGCGTAGTAGTCCGTGCATTTGTAGACCATCTCGGCACTCTCACTCGTCACAATGAACCCATGCGCGAAACCCGGAGGTACCCACAGCTGACGGTGGTTGTCGGCGGAAAGGAATTCCCCTACCCACTGCCCGAACGTCGGGGAGTTGCGGCGCATATCGACGGCGACGTCGTAGATCTCACCGGCAATGACGCGCACCAGTTTGCCCTGCGGCTGCTGCAGCTGGTAGTGCAAACCGCGCAGAATACCTCGTCCGGACTTGCTGTGGTTGTCCTGCACGAAGGCGACGCCCGGCACGATATTCTCGAAAGTCGATGCTCGCCAGGTCTCCATGAAGAAGCCGCGATGATCGCCATGCAGACGCGGTTCGAGGAGGAGGATATCGGGAATGCGGGTAGGGGTGATGTTCAATCGACGGCCTTCTGTTTCTCAGGGTTGGTCATTTTCTGTAGCACTGGTTTTGGTTGCACTGGTTTTGGTAGCACTGGGCTCACCGCGTTGGAGCTGCTGCAATACCGCGGGCAACTCGTCGGTGAAGGCGGCGGCGGGATTATAGCCCAGTTCATTCTGGATTTTCTCGCAGGAGAAGAGCCCGTCAGTGGTCAATGCATGATAGGAACGCAGACCCGGAGCGTTGCGCAGGCGCAACGCACGACTCAGCACCTCCAGCGCGGCGGCCCCGCACCACAACACAAACAATGGCGTCTGCCAGCGCGGCACCGAACGTCCAAGCGCACGCCTAACACTCACCTCGATCCCTTTCATCGTGTAGGTGCGGCCGTCAGTCACAACGTAAACCTGGCCATTCGCCTGCGGTGCGACCGCGGCCAGCAGGGCGGCCTCACACAGGTCGCGCTGGCCCACCAGAGAAATCGCGGCGCCTGGAGTCGGCAGCGGGGGAAAGACTCCTCTCTCGATGAGGCGGAGCATGGTCAGCAGATTGCCTTTCATGCCGAGACCGTAGACGTTGGCCGGGCGCAAGCAGCAGACCTCAATCCTGCCTCCCCGGGCGGCGGCAAGCAGCAGCTCCTCCGCCTCGCGCTTAGCGCTGCCATAGGCAGTCAGCGCCGCCTGACTGTCATCTGCATGGACGCTGCTGAAGAAGACAATGCGCCGCACTCCACCTTTCACGGCAGCGTCCAGCAACAACCGCGTGCCCTCGACATTGGTGGCCCGCATCTGCTCCAGATCGTGTTGGTTGACGTGTGCGTAGGCCGCCAGATGAAACACCGTATCCACGCCATCGCATGCGCGCGCCAGTAAGGCGTCATCGCGCAAGTCGCCCTGAAAATGCTGCGTCTCCTGTGCGTCGGGGCCCGCAAGCGCTGCCCGTCGCGACAGCGTCCGCACCTGGCAGCCAAGCGCCAGCAGGCGCCGGGTCAGCGTCTGGCCGATGAAACCGGTGGCACCAGTGACGAGCACGACGGTGTTGGAGTCAAACCTGTTCACAGAAACCGCCAGCCATGGGTGTTGTAGAAAAGCACGCCCGAACGCACGAACATCGCGATGTGGCGCAACCCCTTGCTGGCACTGTCGCCGCCAAGATGCGTGATGTGCATCGTGGGCAGATAGGCCAGCCTTCCCTTCTCATGCACACGCAGCGATAGATCGAAGTCTTCGAAATAAAGGAAGTAGCGCGCATCGAAGCCGCCGACAGACTGCAGCACCGCGGTACGGAAGAGCATGAAGCAGCCGCTGATGATGGGAATTCCCGTGCTCGGCTCCTGCTCGGAAAGTTCGCGCATCTCGTAATGTGCCAAGCGTTTGTCGAAGGCTCGTTTGATACCCTGAGGTGCAAAGCCCCGCAGGAGGAAGTCAAATACCGAGGGGTAGCGCTTGCAGACGTATTGCTTGTGGCCATCGCCGTCGCGAACTGCGGGGCTGAGGGCGGCGACGGACGGGTTATGCTTCAGGTATTGCAAGCCTATATCAAGAGCATCCTGGGCCAGCGTTACATCCGGATTAAGGATCAAGTGATATTCTGAAGTCGCGGCGGAAATGGAGAGATTGTGCCCGCGGCCATATCCCACGTTACCATGCCCCTCCAGCAGTCGTACCTCAACTGACTGTGGATCAGCCTCCACCGCCAACTGATCCACGATTCTCATCAGCTCGGAGGTGGCATCTGCATTGTTGATAACATCAACCTGGACGGATCGGATTTCTCCAGCGGCAATGGCCACTGCAGTCGCTGCCAGCAGTGAATGCAGCGCGGACAGCAACAAGTCGGTGTCCGTCTTGTAGATAACGACGGACACGGACAGCGTTGGCAGGGGCTCAGGATTGTTGATCACAATGAAAGGCTATTGCTCGACGAGGCGGTCGCCAAATGGAGTGCGTACCACCCTCATCCCAGGCGGGACTTCTTCGGGCGGTATTCGCCGCGGCTGGAAGCGTTCGGCACCAGGAGGAGCAGCATTCCCGGATTGAGTCTGGGCGTTGGCTTCGTTCAGCGCCGCTGCTCGCAGTGCTGCAGCAAAGGGGTTCTCGGGAATCTCTCCCGGCTCAGGGTTGGCTGCAGAAGGATTGTTCGCAGCAGTCGCCTCCGCGCCTTGAGCGGCAGGAACTGGCGCAGCGGTTGCCAGACTCAACAGGCTCAACCCATCCGCGCTGCAGGTCACGCCCTTGTCGGCAGCCGCAATGCAGGGCGATGCTCCTGGATTGGCAATCGAAACCCGACGAGAGCCCACGTCGACAAGTCTGTAGCCGGGGTGATCCGGAATTTCCTGGACAGCTCCTGGGCTGCTGGTAACCACAACGATCTTGCCAGTGTTGCTGGCCAGGGTGGCTTTATATTTGGCGCCAATGCGGCTTGTGCCTATCAGAGTGAACGCTGGTGCCGTTGCTACTGCGTTCTGCGCCCTATTCTGCTGCGCTTCTACGTTGTCGATGCGATCTTCGTTAACAACTGGCTCGAACAGCGACAAATCCTGAGCTGAAAGAGGTGGAGCCGCAGCGAACAAGAGTGTCATCAGGGCCGTCGTGGCGAGTGTCACTTTGGGGCGGAATGTCCGGGTAATCAGTTGCCTGATCATTGGTCTCTACTCTTCTCTGAATTGCCGATGGATATTAGGGCCGCAGTGCGGGTCATGTTACTCCTTCGACTGGGGCCGGGCAAAAATTGTTTGCCCATCCAGCGGGTGCGTTCACTGGACACCCCCGCGCCGATTGAATACAGTCTCCCGCTCATTTTGCGCGATCAGACAAAATCGTGCGCCCCCCCTACTTTCAGAGGAAAAGTTGTGTCCGCCATCAAACCATTGTCCCGTGAATTCCATGCCGGCAAACGCTGGCTACGCTACGACGGCTACTCGTTTACCGCCGCCGACACGATCTGTCCCTTGGTCTTGCAGGAAGTGACGAGAGCGATGCTGAGTCTTCCCATCGCCTTCATTCCACAGAAAGATGCGTTCGTGCTGGTCGCCCTGCAAGGCCTCGTGCAAGGCAAGAATCTGCTGGTGACAGCGGATGGACGCTGGCGCTCCGGATACATCCCTGCGCACTATCGCAGCCACCCCTTCCTGCTGGCAACCAGCGCTGACAACCAGCAAGTGCTATGTGTCAATGAAGACAGTGGCCTCATTGTCGACGGCAATGACGGTGAGCCGTTTTTTGAAGAGGGAGGAAACCTCACTCCTGCGGTGTCCGAGATTCTGACTTTCCTGACTCAGATTGCGTCGAATCGACAATCAACCGCGCAGATTTGTGCGCAACTGCAGCAATACCAGCTCCTGCAGCCCTGGCCCATTACTGTACAGGCTGCA
Source organism: Pseudomonadota bacterium (assembly GCA_038059145.1). Classification (GTDB taxonomy): domain Bacteria; phylum Pseudomonadota; class Gammaproteobacteria; order Pseudomonadales; family Pseudohongiellaceae; genus UBA5078. Next base: position 5,202 of record JBBTKA010000109.1, on the reverse strand, counting down.
GCGGGACCGCATAATGTAGAAGGGCTTTATCGCATCGACGAACCGGCATTGAACAGGCTGCCTGCTGACGACTTGATGGCGTTGCGTGACTCGGGCGCGTTACTGACAGCTTATTGTCAGTTGTTGTCGATGCAGCATCTGCCCGCATTGACGAGAGTGCTCGTGCACGAACAACAGCTTGCCACTAAGCCTATGCCCAAGGAACTGGATCTGGACTTCCTCAACGACTCAGGCAATATCACGTTCGGATAGCCCAAAACTCTTTCAGACGATAGCGGGTCACAGATCAGCATGCCATTAATGCACAAGATGACGAGTGAGTTTGTCGAAGACGAGGATCGCATGCGTCTGACCGGCGAGCTGAAAGAAGGCGGGACTGTTGTGATCTGGTTGACGCAGCGGCTGCTCACGCGGCTGCTGCCACATCTGTTCAAATGGCTGGAGAAGCAGACTGGCAGCAACCTCCCACCGGAGCTGGTGCTCAGCTTTGCGCAGCAAGCGGCCAGAGCAGAGCTTTCCCCGGAGCCGCCCGTAAAATCAAGCCAGGATGCTCAAGCCTGGCTCGCTCACGCCGTCGACATCACAGCGGAAGAGGCAGGTTTGCGGCTGCTCTTTCGCAGCCTGCAGCAGGATCAGGCAGGGGTCACGCTGCAACCGCAGCAGCTGCGGCAATGGCTGAGCATCCTCCACGACCTCTGGCGAAGAGCGGAATGGTCAGTTGGGCTCTGGCCCGAGTGGATAGTCAGTTCGGAGCCCGCTGCAACTTCCAGAATGCGCTCTCCGCTGCACTGAGAGAGCGGGCAGCCAAGCGTTCCGAAAGAGATCAGACGATCTGTAACGCCTTGAGAATAGGAATCTGCTTGATAAGGAATTCCTCCGCTCCGGCAGTCAGATGGGCCAGGTTCTCTTCGGCCGATTCCAACGTCTTGCCATCCTTCACCAATCGCTGGCGCTGAGGCCACAAGACATCCCAAACGTCTTGCGCCCACTCGGCAGGCTTCTTCTTACCCTGAGCACGGGCGCGCAGGAAGAGTTGCTGAAAACGGTTGACGGCGTAGCCGCCGCCTGTCACCGGACTGGCAAGATAGCCGATCTCGTCACTGCTGCGGGCGCGCTCTATCAGATAGGCATTGGCTTTCTCGGTATGCACCCGAGCCTTGCTGACGATGGTCTTATCCTGCACCAGTGCAAGGTGTCCTGCGCCGACCAGGACGATGACAGCCTGGGACAACTGGTTGAAATTGATATTTTTTTCTTTCAGTGCATCAACAATCTGCGCAACGGTTTTCGACTGGTGGTCAGCCAGCAAGTCGAGCAACGGATTGTAGATCTCCGCACTCATCGACGCCTCGCCGAGCGCTCCATTCAGTTTCAATGAGATATCCGGACGGTGAGACGTCAGCACAACACCCTGCTTATAGAAATCTTCTACCTGTTCGAGGGTCGAAAGCTTGCGCGCGCCCTTCACCCAGTAATCACGTCTGAATTGTTGATTGACCATGAAATCGCGGACCGACTCCCGGAACATCGGGTCGGGTATTTGATTGAGGAAAGCTGTCTGATCAGACGTGAGGTTTATCCCTTCAATGTGATCCAGGTAATGAGCTGAACAGGCGAAGCCGAGTTTGGCTGGCTCCAGCCATTGCGCCATTTTCGAGAATGGCATCGGATGCCAGTCGCGATTGAAGTATTCGTGGGCCAGATAGTGACGATTCTGATCCTTAAGTTTTTGGATGCGCTCGACGACTTGTGGATTCACCCGCGCGTAGAGGGGATTGGTGGCAAGCAGCTTGTCGGCGAAATCCACTGCGTCATTAATACGCGAGACAATCCCGTGTCCGTGTGAGCCCATGATCTCGGAATGGTCTGTCATCAAATCACGAAGCGGTGCGAAAGAGGCCCATCCCGGCATGGTGTTGTAACTGATATATAAAACACCGCCTACTTTCAGCTTGCGGCGCAGGAAATCTACGATTACCGCGCGATTCTCGTCCGAGATCCAGCTCCAGATACCATGTAACCCGATATAGTCAAACTCTGGCAGGTCTATGCGCTGTGCAAAATCGGCGAAAGTATCATCGAAAAGTTGCGCATCTGTGCCGGCAGCGCGCGCCAACTCCTGTGCAAATCCTGCCTGAGAAGGGTTGAAGTCTGTGCCGTGCCAGGAGATGAGGGTGGCAGCCGCATGCAGATTGGTGCTCAAACCCTGGCCGAAACCCAGTTCACACGCATTGCCAAATTCTGGATAGACCAGCCCGGCATTCAGAAATGCCAGCTTCACACGTAGCGGATTCAGTTCGCTGTAGTAGCCATATGTATAGCCTATGTCCGCGACATAGCCCGCGCTCCAGGTGCTCATAGTGTGTCCTTATTGTTTTTAACCCTGTTGTTTTAAAATAGGAAAAGCCCCCGACTCCGGAGAGGCGAGGGCTCTTTTTTTTCCACCAACAGAGTTCTTCACCGAGGTGAAGAACTCAGAGTAGGCGGTATTACGCGATGTCTGCGTACAGGATCGCACCAGCAGTTGTCGAAGTAGTGGCAGCACTGACTTCAACCAGACCAGTTGCGCCAGTCACGCCAACCAGCTTCACCAGTACATCTTGCGCTGCGTTCTCAGCGAACACATAAGTGTCTCCGCCGAATTCGAAAGCAAGGATGTCGCCCAGTGTAGCAGCTACAACAGACGCTTCTGTCAGCCACTCGGCCAGTGTATCAACAGCAGATGCACCAGTACCGCCCAGAGTCAGAATACCGCGAGCGCTTACAGAGTAAGTGACGCCCACTGCCTGACCATTTGCATTGGTTGCTGTCGGCTCGATAGTGATTGCCTGATCAGCGGCCGCTGCATCTATGTCCAGGTTCAGCAGAGAGGCATTAACGCCGCCTGCAGTTGCAGCCTGGAACAGGGCAGTAGTAGACAGGTCTACGGCTGTGCTGATCACTTCAGACACTTTGAAACCAGTGACGGAATCGAAGGCTGCTGTGCCAGAGTCAGTAGAAGTACCTGCAGTGGAGTTCACGACAACGATGTCACGACCTTCGCCTACAGTGATGGTATCCACGCCCAGACCGCCGCCAACTACGTCAGCGCCGGCTCCGCCATTGATGGTGTCTTTGGCAGCGGCACCGGTCAGAGTGTCGTTACCTGCACCACCAGTGATGGTGACGGTAGCAGTAGTAGTGACGTTCGCAGATGTGAAAGTCACACCCAGGTTCGCAGCTGTGTCTACCGCAGTGCTTGTGCTGTTACCAACCACGCCAGAAGCGTCGAAAGTAGTGATTGCAGTGTTGCCGGTGTTGGTCAGGGTCAGACCGTTGTTACCAGAAACAGCTACCTTGGTTGCAGCAGTCGCTACCAGTGTTGCAGTACCGATGGTTGCTGCGCTTGCCGCAGTACCGCCGTCAACTGTAGAGATATTGACAGTTTCGATACCGGCCAGTGTGACGCTACCGAATGCAACCGCTGCAGCAGCAGCTGTGCTCAGAGCCACGTTGAAGGTGTCGCCAGCAGTCAGAACTGCGTTGGTCACGTTAGCAACAACACTACCTGCACCAACAGCTGCGTCCAGAGTCAGCGTGCCGCCAGTGGCGAAACCGTCCAGAGTCAGGACGCCAGTCGCACCGCGGGTAACCACTTTGTTGACGCCGTTGATACCGGCCAGGTTGATCGTGGTAGTAGCAGCACCAGTAGCAACATCCAGCACTTCAAAACCAGTGAAACGGGTGTTGAAAGTAGAAGATGCATCCGCTGCGTCAGCCTGCGCGTCAGTCATGATGATTGTGTCTGTACCGTCGCCAGCCGCTACGGAACCGCCAGTACCAGCAGCGCCACCGTAAGTCACTGTGTCGTCACCAGCGCCCATGGTAATGGCTTTGGTGAAGGCATTTGACAGGGAGATAGTATCTGCACCAGCACCACCGGTGAACAATACGCCAGTACCAAACGCTGTGCCGAAAGAAGAACCGGCTGTGTTGGTCACAGTCACTGCAGTCACGGCACCGAAGCCAGTGTTAGCGGTGAAAGTTACTTTTGCATCGCCAGCCACGTTGATAGTGGTTGCGTCAGCAACTACCAGGTCAGCGACTGTAGAGGCAGCAGTAGAAGAAGTGATGTTGACAGTAGTGAAACCGTCGTCAGCCGCTGCTTCGCCGTCAGTGATTGATGCAGCTGCACCGCTCAGGCCGTTCAGGTTCAGGGCCAGTGTGTTCGCTGTTGGAACTGCTGTCAGAGCGCCACGGCTGATTGTCAGCGCGCCGCCTGTACCAGCCAGGTTCACTGTGTTGATTGCGCTGGAGTCGATAGTGGACGTGCCGTAGCTGTTCAGAGACACAGTGGAGATCACGCCAGCAGTGGTAGCAGAAGCAGCATTGCGGTCACTGATAGTCACAGTACCGTTCACTTTACCTGCAACAGTTGCAGATGCAGTGGCAGCTTTGTCCTGGTTAACGGTCACTGCAGTTGTTGCAGTACCGCCAGTTACAGTGACATTACCCTGTGTGCTGGTGGTGTTGAGAGCATTACCAAGAGACTCGGTGATGGTTACAGAAGTACCACCAGTCACAGCAACGTCAGCCTGCTGAGCAGCATCGGCTACCATTCTGTTGGTAACAACAACTGCACCGGCTGCGGCAGTAGTTGCGCCAACTGAAATTTCAGCCGCAGCGTCAGCTGCACCGCTGGTTGCAGTAGCGGAAGCAGCTACAGTAACGTTCTTGCCACCATTGATGGTGATTGCGCCGTCAGTACCAACAACAGAAGAAACAGTTGCAGAGACGTCAGACGTTGCAGAGGCTGTCAGAGTAGCGGCTGCTGCAGAAGTAGTATTCAGAGATGTCAGGCCAGTCCAGCTGGTGGTGTCCAGAGTTGCTGCACCGCCAGTCACAACTTTCACATTCTCGATGTTGCTTACAGTGGCGCTCAGAGGAGCAGTCACAGCAGCAGTTTGAGTGATGTTCAGTGTGTCGGAGCCTGCGCCGCCGTTCAGTTCGTCGCCAACTGTCCAGGTATTGGCAGTAGTTTCAACAGCATTGAAGGTGTCAACACCTGCACCGCCATTGAATGTGTCTGCACCAATAGTCAGCGTAATAGCGCGGCACCCACCACCCCCTTTACATATCAAAGACTTACGCGCGTTTTGAAGCCTCCTAAGCGCCCACTTCCGACCACTTTCCTACCGCAAAAGGCATATTTTCAGTCTGATC
>JBBTKA010000108.1:0-14946 GCA_038059145.1 Pseudomonadota bacterium | reverse complement strand
AGGGGCCGTGGTCGATGTCCAGCAGCGAACCCTGGGCGCCCTCAAAGAGGATGTTGTCATTCGCCTTGCGGTGACCGTGGAGAATTTCGATCGTGTCGCTGACCATGGGTTTGATCTGCTCACCCAGTGCGAGGCTTTGCTCCAGCGTGCGCTCGTAATCCACTTCGTCTGCGCCGTAATAGTTCTTGAGCATGAAGTTGTGATATTCCATGACCTCTTTCAGGCGGGTGGCGAAATGAGTTGCATTGAACAGTTCGCCCACACGGATGCCACGACGCGCAACCTTGTCTTCATAGGCAGGGCCGATGCCGCGCCCGGTCGTACCGATCTTCTCACTGCCAAGGCGCCGCTCGCGCGCCTGATCCAGGGCAGCATGAGATGGCAGAATCAATGGGCAGGATGCACTGATTTTCAACTTGGGCCGAACGGAGATGTGCCGCTCTTCCAGGCGCGTGATTTCGTTGATCAGCGCCTCCATGCTCAGCACCACGCCATTGCCGATGACGCAGGTGACGTTGTCGCGCAGTATGCCCGAGGGCAGCAGGTGCAGCACTGTCTTCTCACCATTGATCACCAGCGTGTGCCCGGCGTTATGACCGCCTTGAAAGCGCGCAACAACAGCCACCTGCTCGGTCAGCAGATCCACTATCTTGCCCTTGCCCTCATCGCCCCACTGCGTTCCCAATACAACAACACTTCTACCCATTGCTCTCATCTCTTGTGAAAATTCAATCAATTAATTCGACACGCCGCACTGCTGGCGCAAATCTGTCCCAGCTCCAGAGGAGCCAGAACGGCTCTTGTCAGCGCACTCCCTGCACCAGCCACTGTCCGTTCAATCTGACTATTCTTCTGTCACACCCATGTGTCGCCTGCGACGCATCGCCAGCAGGCGCAAGATCGACAATCACCCGCTGGCCTTCATGACGCAGCTGTGCGATCAATTGCGCCAGCGCAGGGTCTTCGTCAGCGGGTGCCGAGATGCCCTTGATGGCATCAAACTGGCGGCGACTCAAGCGGGCAATAACCTTGAGATCGGAGTCAAATCCCGACGCCGGACGCGCGCGGCCAAAGACGTGGCCGATGTCATCAAAGCGCCCGCCCTGAGCTACCGCGCGACCGTAGCCAGGCGTGTAGGCAGCAAACACAATGCCGGTGTGATATTCATAGCCACGCAATTCGCAAAGATCGAATCCGAGGCTGATTTTCGGCAGACGCTTCTTGACACCCACCGCGATGGCTTCCAGCTCTGCCAATTCCTTGCGTACCGTACTCGGAGCATTGCTGAACGTGGCCAGCGCCTGTGTCAGCACAGATTCATCACCACTGAATCGGGCAAGCTCGTGCAGCATGCTGCGGATATCATCATCGTCCACGCGGCTGTCGAGCAGCGCATCAATTTCCTCGAAGGCCTTGCGCTGCAACGCGTCGAACAATTCCCTCTCGCTGTCAGAGGACAGTTGGGCCGCTCTGACCAGGCTGCGGAAAATGCCAACATGCCCGAGCACGATATGAATGTCGCCGATGTCGGCAGCGTTCATCGTCTCATACATCAGACAAATCAGTTCGATATCGCAACCCACACCGGCGTGTCCGAAGAGCTCTGCCCCGATCCGGATGGGCACTCGTGAGGCCAGCAGTCCGCGCGGCTTGGTGTGCAGCACGTGATCGGCGTAACACAAACGCACCGGGCCTTCGCGATTGGCATCACCTTGCCGGGCCAGACAGTGAGCGTCGATGCGGGCCACCTGCGGCGTGATATCGGCGCGCACGCCCATCATGCGTCCGGTCAGTTGATCCGTAATCTTGAAGGTGTGCAGATCCAGATCGTGGGACGAGCCCACCAGCAGAGAATCGAGGTATTCGATCAGAGGGGTGATGACCAGCTCATAACCCCAGCCGGAGTAGAGGTCGAGCAGCTGACGGCGCAAGGACTCCAGACGGAATGCCTCTGCCGGCAAAATCTCCTCCACCCCCTCGGGCAGCAACCATCGATCACTCGCAGCCATCATCTAATCCTGCATTCTGTCTTTTGGAAACCGGTCTTGTAAAAAAGCGTGCTCGTCGCGGGCCGATATTGTCCACCCTGCAGACGGCAAAAGACCAGCAGTAAAATAATTCACTGCTGGTCTCATGACTCATTCGTCTTACTGAACGTCGCTGCCACGCAGGTACTTGAAGTACTCGCTGTCAGGATCCACCAGCAACACGTCGCCCTTGTTCGAGAAACTCTCCTGATAGGAGTTCAGGCTGCGCGTGAAGGCATAGAACTCCTCGTTCTTGGTATAAGCCGCCGCATAGGTGGCAGCTGCCTGGGCATCACCCTCACCGCGAATGCGCTCAGCATCACGATAGGCCTCGACCAGGAGCACCGCTTCCTGCCTGTCCGCGTCGGCCTCGATACCGATTGCCAGCTCATTACCACGCGAGCGCAGCTGCTGGGCTTCGCGTTGACGTTCGGAGGTCATCCGCTCGTACACGGAGGAGCGCACATCCAGCGGCAACTCAATCTGCTTGACGCGCACATCGATCACTTCGATTCCGTACTCTTCTGCCGTGGAGAGGTTGAGTTCCCGCGTCAGCTCTTCCATCAGCAGGTCGCGCTGCCCGGACACCACTTCCTGCAGATCCCGCTCGCCGAACTTGTTGCGCAAGCCGTCGTTGATCCGCTGGGCAAGCAGGTTGCTGGTGCGTGACTCCTCGCCGGAGGTGGCGGTGTAATACTTTTGCACATCGACAATTCGCCACTTTGCAAACGAGTCCACGACCAGTGCTTTTTGCTCAAGAGTCAAGTAGCGCTGCGCATCTGCCGTGACTGTCAGCACGCGGGCATCAAACTTTCGGACTGTGTTTACCCAGGGCATCTTGAAATGCAGTCCGGGCTCGAGGTCTGCTCGCTCCACGGTACCGAATCTCAGCAGAATGGCGCGTTCCGTCTCCTTAACCACGAACACAGAATTGGAGCCGCCGACAATCAGCAGGAACATGATCAATCCAGCCATTGTATTCTTCATTATCGACCTCCTCGCTCGGGCGCAGTCTGCACGCGCGCCCTGTCAGCTGCGGTGGCTTGCAGCTCTCTCGTCACCTGATCGGACAACTCGCGCAACTGCTGGGCGGTCAGCTGCGCTGTCCCTGCTGCACGGTTTGCTTCGGTCTGCTCCATGATTTTGTCGAGCGGCACGTAGAACATGTTGTTGCCCCCCTCCACATCGATCAGCACCTTGCTGCTGTTGCTCATCACGGACTGCATGGCATCGATGTACAGACGCTCGCGCGTGACCTCAGGGGCCTTCTCGTACTCGGCCAGCAATTGTTCGAAACGCGACGCCTCACCCTCTGCACGGGCGATCACCTGGTCGCGGTAGGCATTGGCCTGCTCGATGATACGCTGAGCCTCACCGCGCGCCACCGGAATGACGCGGTTGGCATAGGCAAGCGCTTCGTTCTGAACGCGCTGTTCGTCCTCGCGCGCCTTGATGACGTCGTCAAAGGCGCCCTGCACCGCGTCGGGCGGCTGCGCGTTGCGCACTGTCACCTGCGAAATCATGATCCCGGAATCGTAGGTGTCCATGTAACGCTGCAGCCTGTCGCGCACTTCGGCGGAGACATCGGCACGCCCCTGGGTCAGAACGCGGTCCATGGTTGTCCCGCCCACGACATGGCGGATGGCCGATTCGGCGGCATGGTCCAGACTCATTTCCGGATCACGAACCACCATCGCGAACTTCACCGGGTCCTGAATCAGGTACTGCACATCCATGGACACGTTGACGATATTCTCATCGGTAGTGAGCATGTCTTTCGAATAGGAGCGAGTGTTCACGCGCGACACGTTGATCTTCTGCACCAGGTCGATGCCTGGCGCATTCCAGCGCAGGCCTGGCATGACGACTTCTTCGCGCAGAGCACCGAAGCGCATGACCACGCCACGCTCCGATTCATCGACAGTGTAGAAACCCATGGCGGCCCAGATCACCGCCGCAATCGCAACGATGCCGCCGAACAGTCCAGTGGGCACGCCAGCACTGCCTGCTCCGGAGCCACCACCGGCGCTGCCACCGGATTTATTGCTGCCACCGAACAAACCATTGAGTTTGCGGGTAATGGTCTTGATCACCTCATCCAGATCGGGAGGCCCCTGATCGCCACCGCGACGGCCGCCCCCTCCCCAGGGGTCATTATCATTACCTTTATTTCCAGGTTCATTCCAAGCCATCGGCTTCTCCATACCCCAAAGAAAATACGGGGGTGATTTTAACGAATTATTGTTGATTAACCCAGCTCTTCAGGAGCAAGCCCTTCTTCCGCCAGCAGTCGATCAAAATCGTGGCGGGGCAGGCTGATATCCAGACTCACCGCGCCGTTCTCATCCATAGTCTCGTGACGCACCGCGCCCTTGGCATACAGCCTGGCGCGTAGCCGGCCATGCGCAGGCAACAGAGTCAGCGTGCGCTGCACGACGTCTTCACCCAGAAGCTCGCTGATGGCTGCAAGCAGAATATCGATACCGGCCCCGGTGCGGGCAGACACCCAGATACGCACCGGCTTGCCTTCTTCGTTGCGCTCCAGCATCGGCTCCCTGTCCGGCAACAGGTCAATTTTGTTGTAAACCAGCAGACAAGGGACCTGATCGGCGCCAATTTCTGACAACACCTCGTTTACCTGCCCGGTGAGATATTCGTGGTTCTCATTGGCTGCATCGATCACATGCAGAAGCAGCGCAGCCTGCGTGGTTTCTTCGAGGGTCGCGCGGAACGCCTCCACCAGTTTGTGGGGAAGGTGACTGATGAATCCGACGGTGTCGGCAAGGATGGCTCCACCAAAATTTGGCAGCTGTATGCGCCGCAAGGTGGAATCCAGCGTGGCAAATAACTGATCGGCAGCATAGGTATTCTCTCCAGCCATCGCATTGAAGAGCGATGACTTGCCGGCGTTGGTGTAGCCGACCAGAGAGATGGTTGGAATTTCGGCACGCTGCCGGGAACGACGGCCCTGCTCACGCTGCCCGCGCACCTTGATCAGCGCCTTGTTGATGTTCTTGATGCGCTGACGAATCATGCGCTGGTCGAGTTCAAGTTGAGTCTCGCCAGCCCCCTTCAGACCGATACCGCCCTTTTGCCGATCCAGGTGCGTCCAGCCGCGCTTGAGGCGAGTGACCGTATGCTCCAGTTGCGCCAGCTCCACCTGCAGTTTGCCCTCATAACTGCGGGCGCGCTGTGCGAAAATATCCAGAATGATCCCTGTGCGATCCAGCACACGGCACTCCAGACGCTTTTCGAGATTGCGCTCCTGACTGGGCGTCAGCGAGTGATTGAACAGGACAAGCTCTGCCTGGTGCTCTTTCACCGCAGCCGCAATCTCGTCGAGCTTCCCTGATCCGACGAAGTGCCCTGCATCAGGGCGTTTGCGGGTGCCTTTTATAAAACAGACGGGAACGGCGCCCGCAGAGAGCACCAGTTCTTCAAATTCGAGAGGATCCTCCTGGTCATGCTCTGCTTCCAGAACAATATGCACGAGGATTGCGGTTTCACCGCGGTCAGGCCTTTCAAAGAACAAAAATCAACCTCACGTCAGGCAACATTTCCTGGCGCAGTTTCCTCGTCGTCCAGCTGGAACTCTCCCGAACTCTGTGTCGGAATCTTCACTGAGCGCGCCGGAACGACCGTGGATATGGCGTGTTTGTAGACCATCTGATTCACCGCGTTTTTCAGCAGAATCACGAACTGATCGAATGACTCGATCTGCCCCTGAAGCTTGATGCCGCTCACGAGATAGATCGACACGGGGATGCGCTCCTTGCGAAGCACGTTCAAGAAAGGGTCTTGTAACGAATGCCCCTTTGACATTTACTCTCTCCTTAACCATTAAATAGAGCTGGAAAAACCCAGCAATTTGCTTCCAAAGACTTCCTATATTGCGATCTGCTCAATCGAATTCAAGACCAGATCCAAAGTTTCGGGGTTCTCACTGTCAAAGTTACGCAATCCTTCCCAGCTGCGAAGCCAGGTTACCTGCCTCTTAGCCAGCTGCCTTGTGGCAATAATACCCGTTTCCAGCATCGCATCAAAGCTCAATTCTCCCGCGATGTACTGCCAGATCTGACGATATCCGACCGAGCGCATCGAGGGCATCCGCAGATCAAGATCGCCTCGCCCCATCAATGCCTCCACCTCTTCGACAAATCCATCAGCGATCATCTGGTGAAAACGTTTTGCGATTTTTTCATGAAGTACGGTGCGTAGACCCGGTTGGATCGAAAAAAAGTGCAGGTCAAAGGGAATTACGCTGCCCGCACCCTGGCGAGACTCCTCGTGATGGAATTCGGTCATGGTCTTGCCCGAGATCAGATAAATTTCCAGAGCCCTCTGCAGCCGTTGCGGATCGTTCGGATGAATGCGGCGCGCCGACTCCGGATCGACCTCCTGCAGACGGGCATGAACAGCCGCCCACCCTTGTGCCTCGGCGATTTCAAGAATCTGTTGACGCACGTCGGCATCTGCCGCCGGCATGCTCGCAAGCCCATCGCGCAGCGCCTTGAAGTACATCATGGTGCCGCCAACCAGCAAGGGAATTCTGCCATTGTCACGAATGCTGGCCATCTCCCGCAGTGCATCTTCGCGAAACTGTGACACCGAATACGCTTGAGCGGGATCCAGAATATCCAGCAGTCGATGCGGAGCTCTGAGCAGGGTCTGGGAATCGGGCTTGCCCGTGCCTATGTCCATGCCTCGATAGATCTGTGCGGAATCGACGTTGATGATCTCACAGGGCAACCTTTGCACGAGTTCTATGGCCAGATTGGTTTTTCCTGATGCCGTCGGCCCCATAAGACAAATCGCTGGCGTGCGCGCTCGATTCGCCGGAGACGAGACTGGGGAATATAGGGAACCTGAGGACCCTGAAGAAGAAGGGACGGGCATCAATGACTGACTCGGATTGCAACGTGGCGCACAGGATACCAGATGCGGCAGGCAGCGTTGGAGATTGCTATACTCCGCCGCGACCCCATTCCGGCGCAATCACCGGCCCAAATAATACGAATGCATCGCAGACATTCATGAGCAACCAACCAACAGGCGTCTTCGACTCCGGCATCGGAGGACTCTCAACACTCCGGGAGTTACGCAGACAACTGCCACACGAGCACTTCCTCTACGTCGCCGATCTGGCCTGGTCGCCCTATGGCAACAAGTCCGTGGCTTTGTTGCAGGAGCGCGCCGCTCGCCTCTGTGATTTCCTTGTCCAGCGCGAGAGCAAGGCCATTGTCATCGCTTGCAACACGGCGACTGCTGCAGCCATCCATCAGTTGCGAGAGCGCTACACACTGTCCATCATCGGCGTGGAGCCTGGCATCAAGCCAGCCATCACCCGCACTCTGTCCGGCGTGGTGGGGATCCTCGCTACTCAGCGAACCATAGACAGCGAGAAATTTCAGACGCTGGTGAGCCAGTTCAGCCAAGACACCGAGATCATCTTGCAGCCCTGCCCGGGTCTGGCCGAAGCGATCGACGAAGGGCAACAGCACTCAGATCTGCGCGCGCAGTTGTTGCGGCACTTCACCGCCCCGCTGCTGGCGCGCGGCGCAGACACTCTCGTGCTTGGTTGCACACACTATCCGCTCATCATGGCGGAGATTCGAGCGAGTCTTGCGGCGCAGGGACATGAGAACGTGCAATTGATCGACACCAGCGAAGCCATCGCCCGCCAGGTGGTGAGACAGCTGGAACGCAACCACTCTCTCAATCAGGAGCGCACGCACGGCACGGTTCAATTCTTCAGCACGGACATTGCCACGGCGGAAAATCCCGCCCAGCGCGCGAGGGTTTTGAGCGAGGTATTTTCCTACTACTGGGGAGAGCCGATCAGCGTGGCAGCGTTGCCTGATTGATACGACAACGCGGGCGCTCGTCTACTGGCCGCGCAAGAACAGTTTGTCCAGCTGATCAAGGCTCTGCAGGACCCAGGTGGGACGGCCGTGGTTGCACTGACCACTGCGCTCCGTCCTTTCCATGTCGCGCAACAGCGCATTCATCTCCGTAATACTCAGCTGACGATTGGCTCTGACCGAACCGTGGCAAGCCATGGTGGCCAGCAATTCATCCTGATAATTGCGAATGCGTTCGCTGCTGCCGTGCTCAAGCACATCGGACAGCACATCCCTGACCAGCTGTTCGATATTGGCCCCAGCCAGAATGGCAGGAATCTGCCTCACCACGATCGACTCCGCTGCTACACGCTCGATGCCAACCCCAAGCGCCAGCAGTGCTTCGGCCTGCTGTTCGGCACAATCGGCCTCGGCCTGACTGACCGCGATCGAGAGCGGCACCAGCAGTGGCTGCGCCTTGATGCCTTCGCTCTGGCAGGCACTCTTCATGTGTTCATAGGTGATGCGCTCGTGCGCTGCATGCATGTCGACCACGATCAGACCCTGCGCGTTCTGCGCGAGGATGTAAATTCCATGCAGCTGAGCGATCGCAAATCCGAGCGGCGGAACATCGTCGTCGTTCTGCAGCTTGGCATAGGCGGCCACTTGCTCAGCAATGCGCTGCTGACTGACCGGTCCGGAATACCCGGAACCGAACGAAGAAAATTGATTCGACAGCAGCGATGTCGGCAACGAGCTGAGGCCGCTCGCAAAACTGATGCGTTCCTGACCTGCGAAGTCTCCGGTGAGTCCCGCACTGCGTTCAACTGAAGCATATCCGGCAGCAGGAGCGGCACCCTCAGCATACGCGGATTCACCACCAGCTTCTGCGCCCAGACGATCCTGAGGACGCACGCCAGCGAGAGCCTTGTGCAAGGCACGGAACAGAAAATCATGCACGAGCCTGCTGTCGCGGAAACGCACCTCATGCTTGGTGGGATGCACATTGACATCGACCAATGACGGCTGCAATTCCAAATACAGCACGAAGGCCGGATGACGCCCGTGAAAGAGTACGTCCTGGTACGCTTGCTTGACGGCGTGACTCACCAGCTTGTCGCGGATGATGCGACCGTTGACGTAGAAGTATTGCAGGTCCGCCTGACTGCGCGAGAACGTCGGCAGGCTCACCCAACCCCACAACCGCAAGCCCGAGGCCTCGATATCGATCTGAATCGAATTCTCGACAAACGCAGGACCACACACCAGCGCCACGCGACGCTGCTGCTCCTGTGCGCTGAGTGCCGCATGCAGATGCTGAATCACACGTTGATTGTGACGCAGACTGAAGGCGACATCGAAGCGACTGAGGGCGAGCCGCTTCACCACTTCTTCGAGACGATCGAATTCGGTTTTCTCGGTGCGCAGAAACTTCTTGCGCGCGGGCGTGTTGAAGAAGAGATCGCGCACCTCCACCGTGGTACCCTGCGGATGCGCGGCAGGAGAGATCGCGGTGCTCATCTCCTGCCCCTCTGCCTCCACACGCCAGGCAGTGTCATCGGTGGCCACCCGTGCTCGCGAGGTCAGCTCCAGTCGCGAGACCGAACAGATACTCGCGAGCGCTTCGCCCCGAAATCCAAGGCTGGCAATATTTTCAAGATCGTCAAGATTGGCAATCTTGCTGGTGGCGTGGCGGCTGAGCGCCAGCCCGAGATCGTCCTTGACGATGCCAGCACCATTGTCACGAATACGGATGAGCTTGCTGCCACCCTGTTCGATGTCGATCTCGATACGGTCGGCACCGGCGTCGAGACAATTTTCCAGCAATTCCTTGACCACGGAGGCGGGTCGCTCAACGACCTCGCCGGCGGCAATCTGGTTCGCCAGGCGCTGGCTGAGAAGGGCAATGCGGGTCATAGTGCAGAGGTCTCAGGGGGCAGGTATTTTCAGGACCTGACCGACGTGGATGACATCATTGCGCAGATTATTGGCGTTGCGCAGGCTGGCCAGACTGACGCGATAACGCGCCGCGATGCCCGAGAGCGTTTCACCTGGCACGGTCTTGTGCTCCACCGCCAAGGGCTCCTGCACGGAGCGTGAACCTGCGCCGGGTATGGTGAGTTCTTGACCCAACTGGACCACATCACCGCGCAGATTGTTGGCTTCCCGCAGCGCACTCGTCGTCACCCCATAGCGTTGCGCAATCATGGAAAGGCTGTCACCACGAACCACGACATGACTGCCAGCCAGATTCGATCCCGCGAGTGTCGGTGCAATATTATTCGCCTTCTGCCAGGCCACCAGTGTGTCTTCCGGCGGCCTGTCGTAGAAGTAGCGCATGACACCCTGCACGATGCCATCGGCCAGACGGCGCTGATACGCGGCGGTGTTGAGCTGCTTCGCCTCGTCCGGGTTGGAGAGGTAACCAGTCTCGATCAGCAGCGACGGAATATCGGGCGAACGCAGCACCCAAAGATTGCCCTGCTGCGTCTTGTCCCGCCGCAGCGTCGCCACGGAACTCAGGGAATTCAGAATGTAGGAGCCAGCCGTCACACTTTGCTCGATGCTCCAGGCCATGGAGAGATCCAGCAGCGTGCGCGCCAGATCATCCTCGATATCACGCAGACTGGTATCACCGGCAACGCCGCCCAGCAGGTCGGCACTGTTTTCCTTCTCGGCCACACGGCGTACGTTTTCGTCCTCGGCGATGCGCTCGGAAAGCGCATACACCGTGACGCCCTCGGCGCGCGTGGTACTAAAAGAATCCGCATGAATCGAGAGGAAAATATCGGCGCGATTCTGCCGGGCGATCTGCGGTATGCGCTGCAATTGCACAGAGTAATCGCCATCGCGGACCAGCACGGGGCGATAGCCCGGCACGGCCTCCAGCCGATCGAAAATGGCACGGGCAATCGCGAGTGCTACATCCTTTTCACGGATGCGCTTGTCGTAGCCGAGCGCTCCGGGATCCTCCCCGCCATGTCCCGCGTCGATGGCCACAATGATGTCGCGCTGCTGAGCTTCCTCCGGCCGTTCCTCCATTGCCAGATCGGGGACGGCGGGGACGACCCCTGCGTCATAGAGGTCGACAACCAGCCTGTCTTTCAGCTCCCCATTGGCGGCCAGCATGAAACTGCTAGGGTTCACGCCATTGGCGAGATCCAGCACGATGCGCAGATCCGCATCCGCGCGCTTGCCACTGCGCATGCCGGTCACAGGACTATCCTTGAAGTCCAGTTGCGACAAGTCCGTCTGCATGACAACGCCTGTCAAATCGATCACTACGCGATGAGGATTTTCCAGCGCGAAAACGCTGTACTTGACCTGGCGATCCAGATCGAAGACCACGCGCGTGTAGTCGGGCGCACGCCACAAGCGCACCTCCTGCACCTCGGCCTGCTCAGCCGCCAGTGCCGACTGCGAGAAAAATCCCACCGAAAACAGCACCGCTGCGCACACCGGCAGAAACAATGTCACTGCGACGCGCTGCAACAAGGTGCTGTAGAGTTTGGCTGTCAATTTCATACTGGATTGATTCCTGTCGGCTTCCGCGCCAACAAGTCGGATAATTTTTTCACAATGTTCTCTCCACGCGGCGATCGAGACTGCCAGTGGATACGTCGCCCAGCGCCCTCATGCGACAGGTTGATTTCCAGATCGGGGGCGGGCAAATAGCCCTTGCCCTTCTCTGCCCACTCGATGATGCACAGATTGGCCTCGTCAAAATATTCTCCAACCCCTAGAAACTCTACCTCCTCCGGGTCCGCCAGGCGGTACAGATCGAAGTGGTAGAGATTGCATCCCGCCTGTTCATAGGGCTCCACGAGGGTATAGGTCGGGCTCTTCACTGCCCCCTCTATCCCATAACCACGCACCAGTCCACGCGTCAGCGTCGTCTTGCCAGCGCCGAGGTCACCGGACAGGAAAATTCTGCCGCCAAGTGTAGCACGGACGTCGGACTCGCCCGCTCCGGCACTCACTCCACAGGAGGACGAGGGCGCGCGCTGCGTCGCCTGCGCCAGAAGTCGACCGAAGGCTTCGGTCGCCGCTTCATCCACGAGATATCGCACATCCTCACCCATGACCGCCTTCCAAATCCTCTTGTTCCACATCAGTTGCTGAGCACGTCAAGACGTCGCTCGAATGACTACTGCGAATTGTTCACCAGCTGCCTTACATGTTGCAGGAGATCGGTCGCCAGCAAGCCCCGCTCGCCCGCAGCGGCAGCGGCCAGATCTGCGCTCTCGCCGTGAATGCAGACACCGCAGCGCAGGCTGTCTGCAGGACTCAGCCCCTGCGCCATGAAGGCGCCGATCATGCCGCTCAGCACATCGCCCATCCCGCCCGATGCCATGCCAGGATTGCCCTCGGTACATAATTCAATGGAGGGCGTTGCGCCCTCTGCGTTGGACGACGTAAAGCACAACAGACTCCCCGCACCTTTCAGCAGACACGCGCCGCCCCAGCTTTCCTGCAACTGGCGAACCGCAGCAAAGCGATCGGCTTTGACTTGCTCATTGCTCCACCCCAACAGGCGCGCGGCCTCGCCGGGGTGAGGCGTCAGCACCCAATTGCTGCGACGCAGGCCCGAGGCGCTTCCAGTGGCAGTTCCAACGTCACTTCCAGCGGCACTTCCAGCGACACTCAAACGACCATGGCCGCCAGCCAGTTCATTCAACTGTGCACGCTTTTCCGCGAGCAGATTCAAAGCATCCGCATCGACCACCAGCGGAATCCGCTGCCCGGCCTCCTGCAGCACCAGTCGCAACATGGCGCTCGACCACGCCGAACGCCCGAGGCCTGGCCCGATAACGACGACGCTCGCGCGGGCAATCATTCGGATGACCATCTCCGCATCCGCGGCGTCCGGCGCTTCGACGGCACGCACCATGATTTCCGGACGGCGCGCCAACATCGCTGTCACATGCGCCGCCCGCGTCAGCAGGCTCACCTTGCCCGCACCGCTGCGCGCCGCTGCTTCCGCTGCCATCAAAGCGGCGCCACCATAGCCGACATCCCCGCCCACGACAAGCACATGCCCGCAGTCACCTTTGTGCGTCGACGGGCGGCGCGGCGGCAGCAATTTCGCGACACTGTGGATGTCGATACGGGCAGCAGACACTTCATGCACAGGAGCGCTGCGTAACACCGAGTCCGGCAGGGCGAGATCATGGAATACGATCTCGCCCGTGCAATCCGGTCCGTCCGCCGTCAGCAGCCCCTGCTTCAAGCCGATGAAGCACACCGTCACGGCCGCATGCACCACAACGTCGGCGGCAACGCCGGTGTCACTGTTCAACCCCGAGGGAATATCGACGGCGACCACTGGCAGACCAGTGGCATTGATCCACTTGATGGCATCCCGATACTCGGGGCGCAATGCTCCCCGCATGCCGATTCCGAGCAACGCGTCGACCACGACGGTGTCCGCCTGCACTTCTGACCAGTCAACATCTCCAGCGGACAGTGGGTGACAGGCAATGCCCTGCGCCAGCGCCCGCTGCCGAGCACTCAACGCATCGCCTCTGAGCTGCTCGACAGCGCCCGGCTCAAGCACGCGGACACTCAGTCCCTGCATCCCTGCGAGTGCCGCCACCAGGTAGCCGTCGCCCCCGTTATTGCCGGTGCCGCAAACTACCAGCAGCCGTCGAACGTGCGGCCAGCGCTGCATAATCACATTCAGGACAACGCTGGCCGCGCGCTGCATGAGCTCCGCGCCAGGGATGCCCGCCTGTTCGATGGCGAAGCGATCAATCGCGCGCACCTGATCCGCACGGTAAAGCGCTCGAGGAAGATGAGGCGAGGATTCGAATCGGTGCACGTGTCGCAGCCCTCTCAACGATCAAACCGGTGGATCAATCGACGCACCAGTTGCAGAGCCGATTCCAGCTCCGCAAGGGGCACATCGTCCGTGCTCTCGATTGCCCAGGGATCCTGGACGGCGCGCAAGGCACTGTAAACTTCCTGACCCGCGTCGGTCAGACAGACCAGTGCTGAACGCTTGTGATCGGGGTTGCGCTGATAGCGCAGCAGCCCGTCCCGCTCCATCACATCGGTGATGCGCTGCACCGCCTGCCGCGACTGGCCGAGGGCACGCGCGATTCCCGGCACGGTGACTCCTGAATGGGACAGTGCGATCACGCCGATCACTTTCCAGCGGGCACTGGTCAGCCCCAGGGACTCGGCCATGCGGTCGCCCTCTGCCACCAGCAGTCCGTTCAATCGGAACAGTGACAACACGAGATCGAGAAAAGGTTTACGTTTGGGTGAGTGAGCCATGCCAGCCTCCGCCATTAACAAGCAGCATGCTGTCATCTTGACTCACTACTGTCAATCAAGGCTCATATTGTTGAGACCAGCGTTTTACGGTAGCTTAAGCCTAGGGCAACTCAAGACCAGCAAGCAGGACTGCAGGATTTGTCACCACCATGAAGAACGAGCTCGCCAGACTTCTCTTCCTGCCAGCGCAGGTCCCAGCCCCTGTGGGAGCGGGCCTGCCCGCGAAAGCCCTGTCCTTTCTATGCATCCTGCTACTTCCAATACTTGCCTCAGCGCAGCCGCTGGCACCGCTCGACACTTCATTGCCACAGGACATCGCCGGTGAATTTGCATTCGTGCGCCTGGAATACGACAACTTCTACAATGACGGCTTCCGCCGCGGCACCTGGCAGACAGACTTCCCCAGCGCGGACTCCAACTTCCTGCGCGGCGTCTCTCGCCTGACCAATGTTCGGGTAATGAGCGAACCAATTGTGCTGCGCTTCGACGACAGCCGTGTGTTCGACTATCCCTTCCTCTATGCCCTCGAGATGGGGCGCAGCGGTGGTCCGCTATTCAATTCGATCGAACAGGAAAACATGCGCGAGTATCTGCTGCGCGGTGGCTTCTTGTTGATCGATGATTTCTGGGGCACGAATCAGTGGGACAATTTCTACCGCGCCTTCACCGAGATATTCCCGGAGCGCGAGATCATTGAACTTCCATCAGATCACGAGATATTCCACAGCTACTACGACATCGACGGCCCGCAAATGATTCCGGTGATCGGCAACCCCGACAACTACCCTGAGCAGGATGTC
>JBBTKA010000107.1:7476-9455 GCA_038059145.1 Pseudomonadota bacterium | reverse complement strand
TATGTCACCTGGCCACAGGTGGCACTGGAGGTGTCGGAGCGTCTGGAACAGCTGCGTGCCATGAGCCATGGCATCCGCATACATATGGGGCGTGCCACTGAGAAGATGCCCGCTGGCGTGGACACCCCCGAAGATCTTGAAGCGGTCCGCGCTCATCTGCAGGCTTCTCAGGTCGAAGGCTAGACAGCGCATCAGGAGTACGACAGTGGCTCGGAATAAAGACACAGCAGTCAGCGTCCTCATGGTATGTCTCGGCAACATCTGTCGCTCGCCCACTGCCCATGGCGTGTTTCAGCAGCGAATCGAGAATGCCGGACTGACCGGGGTGATCGAGGTGGATTCTGCTGGTACCGGCGATTTCCATCTTGGCGAAAAACCTGATGTCCGCTCGCGGCAAGCCGCACAGCAGCGTGGCTATAACCTCAATGGCCTGCGTGCCAGACAGGTGCGCAATGATGACTTCGAGCGCTTCGATTACATTCTCGCCATGGACGAGAACAACCTGCGCGACCTGCAAGCGTTGTGTCCTGCAGCATTGCAGCACAAGTTGCGCCTGTTCATGGAGTTTGCGGACAATAATTATCTCTCGGTGCCGGATCCCTACTATGGTGATGGTGAAGGGTTTCAACTGGTGCTGAATCTGGTGGAAGAGGCGGCGGACGCGCTGCTGGATCACATCAGAAAACAGGATCTGCAAGGCGGAGCAGCGGAAGGGTTCATGACAGGGGTTACAGCAGGGTTTGTTCCACCGTTCATCCAGGAGAATGTCGATCTCGGCTCCCGCAACACTTTCGGCCTGCACACCCGTGCCCGCTATTTTTGTGCGGTGCGCAATTTGCAGGAATTGCGAGTGGCCTTGCAGTTCCGGCGCGTCAGACAGCTGCCATTGCTGGTGCTCGGGGGCGGCAGCAACGTCTTGCTATGTGCCGACTATCCCGGTGTCGTGGTGCAGATCGCCCTGCAAGGCATCGAAGTGCTGACTGAACACGATGACGAACTGCATGTGCGCGCTGCCAGTGGTGAGAGCTGGCATGGTTTTGTGCAGTATTGTCTGCGGAACGGTTATCACGGATTGGAAAATCTTGCCTTGATTCCGGGCAGCGTGGGCGCCGCGCCAATCCAGAACATCGGTGCCTATGGCGTCGAGGTGCGCGATTTGATCAGCGAAGTGACAGTGCTGGATGTCGGCAGTGGTGAAATAGACACCTTGACGGCGGCGCAATGCGAATTTGACTATCGGGACAGCGTCTTCAAAGGGCGTCTGCGAGGCAGGAAAATCGTACTGGATGTGACTTTCCGTCTGCATCGTCAACCGCGCGTGAATCTCTCCTATGCCGCTCTTGCACAGGCGTTGTCAGATGTCAGCAATCCGCATCCAGGCGATGTCTTCGCGGCCGTCTGTGCGATTCGCGCCAGCAAGCTGCCAGATCCGGCGGTACTGGGAAACGCCGGCAGTTTCTTCAAGAATCCGGTGATCGAAAGGGCGCAATACGAGAAGTTGTTGCAGACCTATGCCGGTTTGCCGTCGTATCCCGTGTACGACCGGGCAGGTCAGTTGTCGATGTCGGTGGTCAAGGTGCCGGCAGCGTGGTTGATAGAGCAGGCCGGCTGGAAAGGCAAGAGTTGTGGCCGCGCAGCCGTTTATCAACACCAGCCATTGGTACTGGTCAATCTTGGTGGGGCGACAGCGCAAGAGCTGGTATCGCTGGCCAGGCAGATAATGGCGTCTGTGGAACGACTGTTCGATATTCGGCTGGAGCCTGAAGTGCAATGGATACCCGCCGAACCGCTCGATTGAACAGGCCGTCGCAAGTCCGGGGAAAGGCTTGGTTTTACGGATGTACTTGATTCAGGGGCTGTGGTAAATATTGCCCAATACTTCCCCTGAGTCAGATCAAAGACATAATCCAATGAGACGACCCAAAATGCAGACGTCTGAGCCTTCGATAACGCCCGGCACCGTGTCACGTGTGGCAAAG
>JBBTKA010000107.1:0-7466 GCA_038059145.1 Pseudomonadota bacterium | reverse complement strand
CGGTGAAGGGCGTGTACTCCGGCACCAGTTGCTGCATCGCCCGCTTGATCGCCGATGAATCCGACATGGAGGTAGTGGCACAGGCGGTATCCGGGGAAGCTGCTCTGGAGCTGCTCGAGATCACAGCGCCTGAAGTCATCCTGGTCGACGTGAAGATGTCCGGCCTGGTTGGGGTGGACACCATCCAGCGCATCGTGCGTGCGTGCCCTTCGGCGCGGGTGATCGCCATGTCTACGCTGGAGGTCGGGTTGATTCCGGCGCGCATGCTGCGGGTTGGAGCAGTGGCGTTCATCACCAAATGTGTTCCTGTTCAGGAATTGATGCATGCCATACGTCTGGCGCATGCCGGGCAGCGCTATATTACGCAGCGCATTTCCAGGCACCTCGCACTCAATCCCTTTGAGGAACCACGCAAGACGCCCTTCGATTCACTCTCACAGAGGGAATTGCAGGTGGCTCTTATGCTGATCGACTGTCACAAGGTCAACAGAATCTCCGACCAGCTTTGCCTGAGTCCGAAGACTATTTACAGCTATCGATACCGGATTTTCGAGAAGCTGGGGCTCAGCAGTGATGTCGAATTGACGATACTCGCTGTCAGACATGGACTCAGTGATGCCAGTACCATCAATAGCGCCACCTGATCCCTCCGCCGTTTCGCAGGTCCCGCCCCGGTTTGACCCCAAAGCGCTGATCGCGACTCTGAGTACGCGCCCGGGCGTTTATCGCATGTTTGATGCGAGTGGATCTATTCTCTATGTGGGCAAGGCGAAGAATCTGCGCAAGCGCGTCTCCAACTACTTTCGTGCCTCGGGTCTGGACACCAAGACGATGGCGCTGGTGGCGCGTATCGAAGGCATCGAAGTCACCATCACCAGCACCGAAACCGAGGCGCTGCTGCTGGAACAGACGCTCATCAAACAGCATCGTCCGCCCTACAACATAGAACTGCGTGATGACAAATCCTATCCCTACATCATGCTTACCAGTAAGGACGAGTACCCGCGCCTGGCGTTCTATCGTGGCAGCAAGAAACGCGACGCCACATTTTTCGGACCCTATCCGAGCGCGAGCGCGGTGCGTGAGAGTCTGGGCATTCTGCAGAAAGTGTTTCGTCTGCGTCAGTGCGAGGACAGCTATTTCCGCAATCGCTCGCGTCCCTGTCTTCAGTATCAGATTCAACGCTGTACCGGACCGTGCGTCGGGCTGATTTCAGCGGAGGATTATGCCCAGGACGTGCACTTCTCGACGCTTTTTCTCAACGGCAAGAGCGACACTTTGATCAAGGAACTGACCCTGAAGATGGAGGTGAAGGCGGAGGCGCTGGATTTCGAGCAGGCCGCCGTGATTCGCGATCAGATTGGTGACCTGCGGCGCATTCATGAACAGCAGTATGTATCCGATCAGGGAGGCGACGCCGACGTGCTCGCCGCGTCATTGTCGGCAGCATATGCCAGTGTCCACCTGATTGTCATTCGTGCTGGTCGCTTGATCGGCAGCAAGAATTTCTTTCCGCGTGATCGGCTTGCTGGCTCGGAGAGCGAGCTGCTTGCGGCTTTTATCGCGCGCTATTACATTCAGGAAGACAACGCCGCGAATATTCCGCGCGAGATCATCATCAGTCCCGCCATAGAAGACGAGAAAAGTCTTGAAGAAGCGTTGAGCTTTTGCGCTGACAAGACGGTAAAAATCAGTGCCTCTGTTCGTGGACATCGTGCCAGGTGGCTTGCAATGGCAGTCACCAATGCGCAGCAGAGTCTGGCGAGCTTTGTCAGTAACAAGCAGAACGTGCAGCAGCGCTTTCAGCAACTGCAGGAGGCGCTGAATCTCGATGAAATGCCGCAGCGCATCGAGTGCTTTGACATCAGTCACACGGCTGGGGAAAGTCCTGTGGCCTCATGCGTCGTATTTGATGTCAACGGCCCGCTCAAGACCGACTATCGTCGTTTCAATATCGAGGGCATTACGGGCGGTGATGATTACGCAGCGATGGAGCAGGCGCTGAGTCGTCGCTTCATTCGGGTTGCGCGCGAAGCGGCAGAAAGCGTGGACGGTGGCAAAGTGCCCGACATATTGCTGATTGATGGAGGCAAGGGACAATTGGCGCAAGCGCGACGAGTTCTCGATGAATGTCAGCTCGGCAGCGTGCAATTACTCGGAATTGCAAAAGGCATCAGTCGCCGGGCAGGGCAGGAGACCTTGTTTCTCTCTGTTCCGGATGAGGACAACAGCGACAGGGTGACGGAGATTGTTCTTCCGACCGAGTCGATTGCCCTGCACTTGCTGCAACAGATTCGCGATGAGGCACATCGCTTCGCCATCACGGGCCATCGTGCGCGCCGCGCGAAGACACGCAATACCTCGGCATTGGAGCAGATTCCGGGGCTGGGTCCGAAGCGGCGCCGAGAGCTGTTGCGCCATTTTGGCGGTCAGCAGGAAGTGCAGCGGGCCAGTGTCGAACAACTGACCAAGGTGGCGGGTATCAGTAGAAAGCTGGCAGAAGAGATTTATGCCCATCTTCATAACGAGTAGAATGGGGAGTGAGTACACGATATGGTTTCAGAGCGTGAACAGTAAGCAGTGAGCGACAGGAGATTCAGCGACACATGAACATTGCCAATTTAGTGACATGCTCCCGTGTGCTGATGATCCCCATGGTGATCGCTCTCTACTATTCATCGATACCTCATGGCACGCTGCTGGCCGCAGGACTCTTTGCAATTGCCAGTCTGACCGATTGGCTCGATGGCTATCTGGCGCGCAGGCTCAAGCAGACCTCTCCCTTTGGTGCCTTCCTTGATCCGGTCGCCGACAAGTTGCTGGTAGTCATGGCACTGGTGCTGCTGGCTGCGAATTTCCCGAGTGCCTGGTTCGTCATGCCCACGGCAATCATTATCGCGCGCGAAGTATTTGTGTCCGCGCTGCGTGAATGGATGGCCAACTGCAACAAGCGCGACCTGGTGGCGGTGGGCTACATCGGCAAGGTCAAGACCACTGTGCAGATGATCGCAATCACCATTCTGATCGGAGTGGATGCCAGCACGCCGGAAATTTTTACGCAGCTTGGCATCGCGTTGATTTATGTCTCCGCAGTCTTCAGTCTGTGGTCAATGATCAGTTATCTGCGTGCAGCATTGCCCACGTTGACCATGAAATAACGAGGACTTTTGCGAAGGATTCAACCGTTGGGGTCGATTAAATTCAATGGAAAAAATCCACGTCTAATTGCTTGACATAGTTTGTTATGGCATTAGAATAGGCGCCTCTTTACGACCTCCGGCCTTACCAGCAAAGGGTAAGATGGCAACCAGAAGTACGAAAGAGTCCGGTTGGAAATTACGCATCATCCTCCGGATTGACAGAAATAAAGCGGGAATAGCTCAGTTGGTAGAGCACGACCTTGCCAAGGTCGGGGTCGCGAGTTCGAGTCTCGTTTCCCGCTCCAATTTCTTGTCATGATTAATTATCTTCAGGCCAATTTGACAGCGTACCCCTACGTCGGCCAGTCTAGCTGTTAGGTAAGTTTGTAGGACTTTTGGCTGGGTGGCAGAGTGGTCATGCAGCGGACTGCAACTCCGCGTACGCCGGTTCGATTCCGACCCCAGCCTCCATTAGTAAATCCCCGATCGCATTGCCGGCATTTTTCCGGTTTCGTGCTGTATCATCGCAAAGCCTCCGCATGTCCTGCCCGGGTGGCGAAATTGGTAGACGCAAGAGACTTAAAATCTCTCGACCTTACGGTCGTACCGGTTCGATTCCGGTTCCGGGCACCAACAAAATCAATGAGTTGAGTAGGCTTCTAGCAAAATTCTCTTTACTGGATTGACCTGTGTAGGCGCTGTGTCTCTTTCTTTTCATTTCATCAAGCCCTGACAGTGTGCATCGTGAAATATCGCACCATGCAGATCGATGACTACAACGACGCGCTTGCCCTCTGGCAAAGTGCCGAAGGTGTACAGCTGCGCTCAGCAGATTCTCGCGAAGGCATCGCCCGCTATTTGGAGCGCAATCCAGGCTTGAGTTTCGTCGCGAAAAGCGGTGACGTGATCATCGGCACAATCATGGCGGGCCACGACGGACGTCGCGGTTATATTCAACATCTGGCCGTGCAGGCGCAGAGTCGCAATGCGGGTATCGGCAGCGAATTATTACGCCGCTGTCTTGCCGCGCTCAAGCAGGCCGGCATCAGCAAATCGCATGTCCATGTTCTCATTGATAACCATATTGCCAGAGAGTTCTGGATCGCCCGAGGCTGGCAACTTCGTGATGACATCGCCGTGTTTTCATTTGTGAACGATGGTGATGATAATGCGTGAGTTGCAAACCTTTGTTGGCAGCTGCCACTGCGGCGTGGTCCGCTTTCAGATTGAAACGAATTTTCCCGAACTGACTACGTGCGACTGCTCGATCTGTACCCGTAAAAATGCGCTGATGGTGAAAGTGCACGAGAGTGCGTTCACTCTGCTGAGTGGCGAATCTTTCCTGACCGAGTATCAGTTTCACACGCACACTGCCCGACATTTCTTCTGCAGGATTTGCGGGATATATCCATTTCACCGCAAGCGATTGGCACAGGACTCTTATGGTGTGAACGTGTTCTGTCTTGAGGGCTTTGACCCTTCGGGAATACCTGTGCGCGCGACTGTTGGTAAAGGCATGCCGTGATTTTACCCAGTGGTTGGAAGTCACTGCCTTAATCAAATCATGCCACGATGGTCATGGTTAATAGTACTTCGGCTCTGGAGTATAGACGGCCTTGGCTGACACGCGCCGACTTTATGCCTATCATGGCACCATGAATCAATCTTGCCGAATTTGCGGGCCCATATCGTGTCAATAGAAATCTGGGAATTGCTGAGTTATATCGTGACCGTCATCGGCTTGCCGATGGCGATTCTGGTGTTCCTGTTCGAGCAGCACAAGGAGCGTGAGAACGAAGAGGAGGAGGTGTATCAGCTGCTGTCGGATAACTATCAGGATTTCCTGAAGGTTGCGCTGGAAAATCCGGATCTGCGGCTGTTTTCCGTAGAGGTCACCAATTTGAATGAGGAGCAGCGCGAGCGTCAGCTCATCATCTTCGCCATGTTGTGTTCGTTGTTCGAACGCGCCTTCCTGCTCCTGTACGAGGACGACATGGCTCCCAAGCAGGCGCGGCGCTGGAATTCCTGGGAAGACTATATTCTGGAGTGGTGTCAGAAGCCCAATTTCCGTGACAGCCTGCCCAAGCTGCTGCGCGGCGAGGACCCTGGTTTTGTCAGATACGTGCAAGAGCTGATCAGCTCCGGCAAGACTCAGTCGTAGGTGTATTCCCTCTGTATATCGAATGTGCAACGAATATATAACGAACGATCTGAAAGGAGAGCGACAGCAATGACACGAGCAATGCGATTACTGGCCCTGTGCGGGCTCTCAATGCTGGCGAGTGCGTCCGCGTGGCCGCAGACTTCGACGAAGACGCAGAGCGTCAAGGAGCTCATGACGACAGTCATCGCGCCAGCCACCAATATGATTTGGGGCGCTTCGAACGTGCAGACTGATGCGCAGTGGCAGGAACTTGAGCAGGCGGCGCAGCGGGTAATCGAGGCGAGCACGGAGATCGCCGATGGAGCAGGCAGTCACGATGGGGTAGCGGTGAATGCAGATTGGCAGGCCTACGCGGACGAGATGATTGCGGCGGCCCGCAGTGTGCTTGCGGCGATTCAGAAGCGGGACGAGGAAGCGTTGTTCAATGCTGGCAATGATCAGCTTTATCCGCCATGCGAGAGTTGTCACGCGCAGTATCTGCCGAGGTAGCTGGCGGTAGTTGCGGGCTAGGCGTTGGTGCAAGAACCTCTCGCGGGCTAGGCCCGCTCCCACAGGGGAGGGGCTGGTTAATCGGCCACTGCGTGGGCGATTTCAGGGGCTTTCTGGTGCTTTGAAGGGGGTGCCTTCTTCAGCATCAGGACCATGGGTGATGCGACCACCACCACCCAGAACATCAGCTTGAAGTCGTTCAGATAGGCGATAGTTGCCGCCTGTCGTGTGATTTCGGCATCCAGCATGAGCAGCATGCCGCTGGCATTGCTGACCACATCCTGGGGTACTTGCTGCAAGCTGAGCCCCAGCGAAGCCGCGGTGACATTCTCAGTGAGAGAGGCGTGATTGGTCGACATATGGCGGCTCAGCAGCGCCATCACGACCGAGATTCCCACACTACTACCCATGTTGCGCGACAAGCTGAACACGCTGGCGCCCTCGGCCCGATACTGTGGCGCCAGGGTGGCATATGCCACGGTGCTCAGCGGCACGAAGATGAACCCGAGCCCGAAGCCCTGGAGCATGCCTGTCCAGATCAGAGTAAACGCCTGTACGGAGGTGTTGAAATGGGTCATCGCGTTCAGCGAGATGGCTGTGCAGCTCAGGCCTATCAGCAGCAGGATGCGCGCATCAAGGCGGTTGGCCAGTTGTCCGACCATCACCATCGCCAGCATCGTCCCCACACCACGCGGCGCCATGATCAGCCCCACATCCAGCACCGGGTAACCCACGAGCGTCTGCAGGAAGGGGGGCAGCAATGCCATGGTGGCCAGCAGCAGAATGCCGATGAAGAAAATGAACACCAGGCTCGTCATCAGGTTGCGGTCTCTGAAGATCTCCGGTGACAGGAACGGGTGCGGCGTGCGCAGGGTGTGAATGATGTACCTCCACAGCGCAGACCCCGCCAGCGCGGCGTACAGAAGTATTTCGCGGGAATCAAACCAGCCCTTGCCTTCACCGCGATCCATCAGCATCTGCAGCGCGCCGATCATCAGCGCCAGCATGGTGAACCCGAACTTGTCGAAGGGGCGGTCGGAGCGCTCCGAATCCGGCATGAACAGCAGCATGGCGATGAAGGCGATGATGCCGAGTGGCAAATTGATGTAGAACACCCAGCGCCAGTTATACGATTCGGTCAGCCAGCCGCCGAGGGTCGGGCCGAGAATGGGGCCGATCATCACGCCCATGCCCCACATGGCCATGGCCTTAGCGTGTTTCTCCTTCGGGTTGATGTCCAGCATCGTGGCCTGTGCCATCGGCACCAGCGCGGCGCCGCAGCAGCCCTGCAGTACGCGGAACAGCACCATCTGCTCGATCGAAGTCGCCATGCCGCACAGGACGGAGGCCAGCGTGAAGCCGCCGACAGTGAACAAGAACAGATTCTTGCGGCCGAAGCGGCCCATCAGCCAGGCAGTGGGCAGCGTCATGATGGCGGAGGCCACGATGTAAGAGGTCAGAATCCAGGTGATCTGGTCCTGGGGCGCCGAAAGGCTGCCCTGCATGTGCGGGAGTGCCACGTTGGCAATCGTGGTGTCCTGCACCTGCATGGTCCGACCGCGACGGAAGACGTAGCGGTTGGGCTTGCGGATGCGTAGGGTGTCGCCGATCTTCGCTCCCGTCTTGGCGAAGCTGTCGTCGTATTGACGATCGATGTTGCCGATGAAGGTCAG
>JBBTKA010000106.1:23096-54646 GCA_038059145.1 Pseudomonadota bacterium | reverse complement strand
CGTCGGTAGCCAGCATGCTGTTCATCTGCGGGGGCTCTTCCCGCAGGTAAATCGTGATCTCGTTGTTCTCGACGTCGATCGCGCCAGCAACACCACCGGCGCCAGTGCTGGTGAGCGAAGCGGCAAAATTCAGGGTGTACATCAGAACCACAAGCACCACCACCGCTACCAGCGCATAGATGGCAAGCTGCTTTCCGGCGGAGCGGACGAAGCTGTCATCTGTGCTGAGCGGTGACGTCATGAATCATTCCGGGAGAGTGGCTGCGCTGCTGTTGTCTACTGTTGGTGCGTACTGCAATGACGTCCGAAGAATACCCCAGCCCTCCGGGCGAGTCGATAGAGCCAACGCTCGCCCCAAACTCTGTGGGAGCGGGCCTTGCCCGCGAAGCTTTCCTGAAGTAGCTTGGCAGGCGAAGGTGTGCAAGGCAGTCGCGAGCAAGGCTCGCTCCCACAGGAGACAGGACATGGAACAAGAATTGGAACAGTTCACGGCGATCTACAATCAGGTCACCACGTTTCTGGTGAATTACAGTTTCCAGATCATCGGCGCCATCATCATCTTCCTCATCGGCATCCTGGTGGGGCGCAAGATCGGCAACATGGTGCTGCATCTGTGCCTGAAGCGAAATATCGATGTCACGCTGAGCAACTTCATCGCCAGCACGGTGCGGCTGATCGTCATCGTGATGACGGGCATCATCGCGATGGGCAAGCTGGGCATCAGCATCACCCCCTTCGTGGCAGCCATCGGCGCCGCGTCTCTGGGCGCGGGGCTGGCCGTGCAAGGCCTGCTGTCCAACTACGGCGCAGGGCTCAACATCATTCTCACCCGCCCCTTCGTCGTCGGCGACACCATCTCTGTGCAGGGAGTCAGCGGCGTCGTCAAAGAGGTGCATCTGGCCTACACCATTCTCAGCGACGAGGACGAAGTCAGCATAACCGTTCCTAACAAGCATATCGTGGGCGAGATCATTCACAACTCGCAAGCGGACAGCATCGTCGAGCTCACCGTGGGGATTGCCTATGGCAGTGATCCACGCGTGGCAATCAAGGTGATTCTCGATGCGCTGCACCATGTCGAAGGCATCAGCGCGCATCGCGAGCCACAGGTGGGAATCGAGCGCTTCGCCGACAGCAGCATCGATCTCGGCATTCGCTTCTGGGCAAAGACCATCGTCCGCTACGAGACACACTACGTCGCCAACATGACCATTTACGACTCGTTGCAGAAAGCCGGCATCGCGATGCCCTTCCCGCAGCGCGAAGTACGACTACTGCAGTAAAACGGAGAACAAACATGTCCGATCTAGAACTTCCCGGCGCGCTGGTCACTGTGGAATGGCTGGCCACCGCCATGCAGAATCCCTCTCTGGTCGTGCTCGACGCCAGCTGGCACATGCCCGGCAGTGCCCGCGATGCCGAGCAGGAATGGCTGACGCAGCGCATCCCCGGTGCGCGCTTCTTCGACTTCGACACTCGCATCTGCGACCGCGAATCCAGCCTGCCGCACATGATGCCGGACGCGGAACTGTTTACCACCGAGCTGCGACGGCTGGGTGTGAACAATGACAGCGCGGTTGTCGTCTATGACAGCGTCGGCATTTTCTCCAGCCCGCGTGCGTGGTGGATGCTGCAGGCCATGGGGCTGCGGCGCAGCGCCGTGCTCGATGGCGGATTGCCGGCGTGGCGGGAGGCGGGATTGCTATTGCACGACTCGGCACCGGAGGCAGTCGGACACAGCGGCACCTTCACCGCCAGCTATCGCCCCACCCTGATCGGTGACTGGCGCGAGGTGCTGCTGGCCACAACTGCGAACGACATCAGCATTCTCGATGCCCGTTCGGCCGATCGCTTTCACGCCAGAGCACCTGAACCGCGACCCGGTCTGCGCGGCGGACACATGCCCGGCGCTCGTAATCTGCCGTTCGATCAATTGCTTCACAAAGGCCGCATGCGCCCGGTGCACGAGCTGCAGCAGGCACTCTCCGCACACGCCCCGGCGTCCGATCGCATCATTGCCAGCTGCGGGTCAGGCGTCACCTCCTGCGTCATCGCCCTCGCGGCACATCTGGCAGGATATCGGGACATCGCCGTTTACGACGGTTCCTGGGCGGAGTGGGGAGCGGATGCGACGTTGCCTGTGGTAACCGGCTAGATAAATTTCGTATACTGCCCGGACGAAAAATAACCGACTGAAGATCATGAGCGAAGGCACTCCCAACAATCCAGCCCCAGTCACAGAACCGGGCGATGTGAAGCAGGTCAAGAGCAAGGAAGGCACTCCCAGTGGCGGCAGCTTTCTGGCCAACCTCGCCTTCAACATTATCATCCCCGTATTCATCCTCAGCAGACTGAGCGGCGCCGACAGCCTCGGCCCGTCGTTGAGCATCGTCTTCGCGCTGGCCTTCCCCATCGGCTATGGACTGTGGGATCTGCGCCAGTCCGGCAAGATCAATCCGTTCTCCATTCTTGGTGTCGTGAGTGTGTTCCTGACCGGCGGCATCAGTCTGCTGGAGCTGGACCCCAAATATATCGCCATCAAAGAGGCGACCATTCCGGCCTGCATCGGCATCGCCGTGCTGCTGACGCAGCGCACGCGCTTCCCGCTGGTGAAGACCTTGATCCTGAACGCGCAACTGGTGCGTGTCGAAGCGCTGTATGCGGCGCTGGCGGACAAGGGCAAGACTGATCTGTTCGAACGCCGCCTGGCACAGGCATCGTTGATTGTGGCGGGGTCGTTCTTCGTCTCGTCAGTGCTGAACTTCGTGCTGGCCAAGGTCATTCTGGTCAGCCCGCCAGGCACCACGGAGTTCAGCGCCGAACTGGGCAAGATGACCGCGCTCAGCTATCCGGTGATTGCCCTGCCGAGCATGGTGATCCTGATGCTGGCCATCTGGTTTGTGTTCTCGCAGGTGAAAAAACTGACGGGCGAAAGCCTGGAGACTTTCCTGGTAGAACAGGGCGAATAGAAGAGGGAGAGTAGAACAGGGCGACTAGCTCTCTTTGAACGCTACCAGATGATCCATCTCGATATGAATGCCGATCATCTCCCCTTCGGCATGGGCGTGATGACTCGGCGCCAGGCTCAGCACGTGCGAACCGTCCGGCAGCGCCAGCGTGTAGAGATAGCCAGCGCCACGAAAGGCCTTTTCAACCACGCGGGCCTGTTTCGGGCTGAAGTCATCGTGAATCACATCATCCGGCCGAATCAACACGGTCACCTTGCTGCCCAGCGGGTAGCCGTGCAATTCATCCTCCCGTCCCAGCAACCCCAGCGCTGTCTCTACCCGTGAAGGGTCTACGACTGTCCCGTTGAGGAATACCCCTTCGCCGACGAAATCCGCGACATAGGCGCAGGCTGGCTGATGATAGAGCTCGAAGGGCGTGCTCCACTGCAGCAACTCTCCCGCCCGCATGACGCCGATCTCGTCGGCCATGGCGAAGGCCTCATACAGATTGTGGCTGACCAGTATCGCCGTGATGCCGTCGTGCTTCAGCACGGCACGAATCTCGCGGGCAATCTGTTCACGCAGCTCCACATCGAGACTGGCGAAAGGCTCATCCAATAACAGGATGCCGGGCTTGGGCGCCATCGCCCGCGCCACCGCCACGCGCTGCTGCTGCCCGCCAGACAGTCTGTGCGGATAGGCATTCAGAAACTCGCCAATCTTGAGCATCTCCGCCAGTTCCTGCACCCGCTTCTGACGATCTGCGCGAGGCATGGCAGAAAGACCAAAGGCGATGTTCTCGGCGACCGTCAGGTGTGGAAACAACGCATAGTCCTGGAACACCATGCCGACATGGCGCTTCTCCACGGGCAGACACAGCTGCTGATTGCTGACCGGACGCCCGGCGATGCTGATCTCTCCCTGCTGCACCTTCTCGAATCCGGCGATAGCCCGCAGCAAGGTGGTCTTGCCACAGCCGCTCGGCCCCAGCAGACAACCTATGGTGCCGTGGCTGAGTTGCAAGGAGATGCCGCGCACAATGGGGTTGCCGTCGAGCGCAACGGCAACATCTTTCAGTTCAAGTACTTGAGTCATGACCAGGCCGGGATCGGGAGATCGATTTGCTGAGGATGATAACAGGAATAATACCGGCCAATACGATCATCAGGGCCGAGCTGGAGGCCTCCGCGAGGCGCTCCTGATTGGCCAGCTCGTAAGTACGGATCGCCAGTGTGTTGAAATTGAATGGTCGCAGAATGAGGGTAGCGGGCAGCTCCTTGAGGACATCGACGAATACCAGCAGGCTGGCCGTCAACAGACTCCCCTGCAACAAGGGCACATGCACGCGCCGCAGAATCTGCAAGGGGCTGAGCCCCATTGAACGGCCGACATCGTCCATTGTCGGCTTGATCTTGCCGAGCCCCGCATCGAGTGTGTTCAACGCCACCGGCAGGAAGCGCACCAGATAGGCGAACACGACGGCGATCAGCGTGCCACTCAGCAGCAGCCCGGTGGCGATATCGAAGTGCTCGCGCATCCAGGCATCCAGCGTGTTGTCGAACCACGCGAAGGGAATCAGCACGCCTACCGCGATTACGGTGCCGGGAATTGCATAGCCGAGCCCCATCACTCTGACAACCCCGCGCAAGGGCAATGTCGGACGCAGGCGCTTGCTGTAGGTAATGAACACGCCCAGCACCAGCGCGATGATGGCCGTGACCGAGGCAAGCTCCAGGCTGTTTACGAACAGGGTGAAGAAGCTGTCCTTGTCGACCAGATGCCAGGTATCCACTGCCCAGAGCGACAGCTGAATGAAGGGAATCAGGAAGCCAAGAAGGACTGGAAGCATGCAATACACCATGGCCGCCGCGCGCTTCCAGCCAGTCAACGGGATCTGTGGCAGACGTGAGTACTTGTTGCTGGTGTGGTGGTAGCGCGCCTTCTGCCGCGACCAGTGCTCAATCATCACCAGAAACAGGATGAAGATCAGCAGGACCGCCGCGAGTTGGGCGGCGGCCGTGAGGCTGCCAAGACCGAACCACGTGCGGAAGATGCCGGTGGTGAAGGCCGACACTCCGAAATACTGCACGGTGCCGTAGTCTGCCAGCGTCTCCATCAGCACCAGCGACAGACCAGCAATGATGGCAGGGCGCGCGAGCGGCATCGCCACGCGGATGAACGCCTGCCAGGGGCTGGCACCGAGCGTGCGCGAGACTTCCAGCACACACACGGACTGCTCCAGAAAGGCGGTACGCGAGAGCAGGTAGACGTAGGGGTAGAGCACCAGCGACAGCATGGCGACGGCGCCAGCCAAGGAGCGGACATTCGGAAACCAGTAGTCGCCGAAGCGCACGTCGAAGGTCTCGCGAATCCACACCTGCAGCGGTCCGCCGATATCCAGCATTCCCGTATAGGTGTAGGCGATGATGTAGGCGGGCATCGCGAGTGGCAGCACCAGCGCCCATTCCAGCACGCGGCTGCCCGGAAAGCGGGTCATCGTCACCAGCCACGCCGGCCCGATGCCGAGCACCAGTACGGCGAGACCAACACCGACCAGCAGAGTCAGGGAATGGGTGACATAGTCGCCGAGTACCGTTTCATAGAGGTGTTGCCAGACACCATCACTGCTGCTGGTGATCGACGTGAGAATGGTGAGCACCGGCACGCTGAGCAGCAGACACAACAGCAGGATACCCAGCATGGGGAGACGGCTGTAAATCCCGGTTTTCAGAGACGACAAGGCCCCTTCCGGGGCCCCGTCCATACTATTGATCATGGAGACATCTGCTTGTCAGGTGCAGGTGGTGGTTGCCACCTTTGTTACTGCCAGCCGGGTTACTGCCAGCCGGCTCTGTCCATCAGGCGGACTGCTTCGGCATTATGGATGCCGAGTTCTTCCAGCGCAAGATTGTCGGCCTTGAAGGTTCCCCAGGACTGCAGCAGCTCGCTGGCGGGCACATCGGCACGCACCGGGAACTCGTTATTCACTTCAGCGTACCAGGCCTGCGCTTCTTCACCAGCCAGGAATTCCATGAGCTGCACGGCCGCATCGCGATTCTTCGCGGCCTTGGTAACGCCAGCTCCACTGATGTTCATGTGCGCGCCATTGCCATTCTGATCAGGGAAGAACACCGCCACAGCCTCAGCCGCCTTGCGCTCTGCCTCGTTGGTGGACTTGAGCATGCCACCGAAATAGTAGGTGTTGCTGATGGCGAGATCACACTGACCTGCAGCCACCGCACTGATCTGCTCGCGGTCGCCGCCCTGCGGTGCGCGGCCGAAGTTCGCCACCAGGCCAGTGGCCCAGGCTTCCGTCGCCTCAACGCCATTGCGGCTGATCATCGACGCCACCAGAGACTGGTTGTAGATGTTGCCGGAGGAACGCACGCAGATCTTGTTGTCCCACTTCGGGTCGGCCAGATCGGCGTAGGTAGAAAGATCGGCGGGATTCACGCGCGCCTTGTCATAGATGATGACGCGTGAACGCAGCGTCAGACCGTACCAGTAGCCTTCAGAGTCGCGGTACTGGGCAGGAATAATGTCGTTGATGGCAGCAGATTCCACCGCCTGCAGAACACCCGCTTCCTTGGCACGGTAGAGACGGCCGACATCTTCGGCAATCAGCATATCCGCAGGAGAATTGTCCCCCTCCAGTGTCAGACGTTGAATCAGTTCATCGGCAGAACCCGTTACCAGATTCACCGTCACGCCAGTGCGCTCAGTGAAAATGTCCAAAATCGGCTTGATGAGATTTTCCTGCCTGGCGGAATAGATATTCACTTCGTCGGCAAGCGCCGGTACACAGTAAGGTGTGCAACAAACAGCCAGCAGCGTCAGCGTAAATTTTCTAAGCATGGAGATGACCCCTTGGTGCGGGTTGAGTGAGGGAATAGCTGTCAGACCTGACAGCAGGGAGCGCACCGCATCATGAGGTAGATGATAATCGCTCTCATTTAGACTTGCAATTGGAAAAACGCAGGCGAAGCAAAGAATCAGGCACTGCGAGTGGTCAATCGACCGGTAATCTTCTCGGGCTCGCCGATCTCATCGAAGAAAACAAAGGCGTGGGGCGACTTCTTGGCGGCATACATGGCCTGATCGGCATTCTTCAGCAACACGGCAGCCTCCGTGCCATCCTGGGGAGCGAGCGCAGCACCAATACTGAAATGTACCGGGAACTCACGCCCATCCACCTGCATGGGCTTTTGCAACGCCTGGATCAATGCCTCCATCACCTGCCGGGTCGACTCCCGGGTCGACTCCCGGGTCGCGCCATGGAGCAACACAGCAAACTCATCGCCACCATAACGGGCGATCAGATCAGATTTGCGCAACGCCGCTTTCAACCGGCGGCCGATAATCCGCAACACCTGATCGCCGGCGTCATGCCCGCGCGTATCGTTGATCTGTTTGAAGTCATCCATGTCGAGAAGCAGCACGGCGAAGTGGTTAAGGGGAGCGCCCACGGGTTGCATGCACAGCCTGGCAATGCTCATGTCCAGCAGGCGACGATTCGCCACGCCAGTCAAAGTATCGAGATGAGCGAGCGTGTTCAGTGGGCCAACCATGAGCCGGGTCAGCAGGAAGACCGCAAGAATACTGAGCGCCACACTGGCGAGCATCCATCTCATCAGGCTGGTCTGCAGTTGATCGAAGGGGCCCATGACCTCATCGAGCGACTTGCCCATGACACCAATGACTTCCAACCCCTCGGAACGGACCAAGGGCAGCATGTTCAGAAGATAATTGAGCTGACCATTCTCGAATGATGGCGCAACCCCTCCCTCAGCGGTGAACTGCGCCAGCATGTCCTCCCCAACCTCTGTCGGGAAAGTCGAGGCGTGCATCTTCCAGGATGTGCCGGCAGTCCGCGCGAAGAACGCATAGTTGGCATTGGCATCTCCGCCCAGCACCTGCCACAACGGGTCTCCCATCGGAAAACCGATACTCAGCCAGCAAACCAGCTGCGGGGCGTTGATGGGAATCGTCACAATCTGGTGAAGAACCTCGCCGCTCGTATCCATCGGGGCGATCAACTGAGGAGGTGGAGGGGACTGCAGGATGGCCGGATTTACACTGACCGGATCAGGTTGTCCTGTGGAGGCGGGCCCGGATACATAGGCTATGACGTTCCGGTTGACGTCGGTCAGCAGCATGGCCGCAGCCTGAATACGAAAACCGTTGTTCTGCAAAGTCGCTTCGATGGCCAGTCTGTTGCCGGTGGCTATCGCTTCCCGCACAGTGGCATCGGCGGCGATCACCTGCCCGGTCAGAGCCAGTTGCCGACTCCGCAGGAGAACCAGATTGCGCATGACATCCGATGCAACCTGCAGATCGTGACTGGCATTCTCTCGAGCAATGTTTTCATTGCTGACCGTCAGCACCATGTAGGCACCGACCTGAATCAACGCGAACACTACGATAAAGACGTAGATGATCTTCCATTCGTACAAGCGATAATTCATGAATGTCCTTACTCTATTGCAGGCACCATGGCGGCCTTCGTTGCAAGGGCGAGTCAGGCAGTTAGCCTGTCATCCGTGTACCCGATCAATTTTTGCGCAAAAAAATATCCTGACAGCAAACTAAACCAGCGCCTGAGTTTAAGCAACCCCAGTTTCAGCCCAGTTTAAGCCAAGGAGCGCAGCAATAGATATCACGACCAACCGCCGTGATCGCGGGGATCACGAGAATCGCGTTAATGCGCTTTTACTGTAGAATGCCTTGCATCCGTGAAGCACTACCACGCACTACCAAGCACTGCTCAAGGCACAACGACAATAACAATTATCGAGGGTCGAGCCATGTACATCAGTCTCCCGCTGCAATATTTCCGTTCGCTGGCTAGCACGCTGGCGACAGCGCTGCCCCGATCATGGCGACGCGCCACAGTGCTGGTCGCCATGCTGCTTCTGGCAGCCTGCGGCGAACCTTCCACTGGACCCACACAAAGCGCCGCACCCGCTACCGAGAATACACCCACAGCATTCAACACCTCGCTGAATATGAAGGACTTCATGAACCTGGTTCTCGACCCCGCCGCGGACGTCCTCTGGGATTCTGCTGGGTGGGTGGACAGCAGAGAGACTGGTTACGAGGAACTCTACCCGACCACCGACGAGCAATGGGACTACGTAAGGCGCCACGCGGCACTTCTTATCGAGATCGGCAATATGCTCGCGCTGCCCGGACGCGCCGTCGACAACGATGCGTGGCTGACTTACGCCAACGGTTTGAGCCAGGCCGGAGCGCTCGCGATGGAGGCCGCTGCCCTCCAGAACAAGGAGGACTTCTTCCAGGCCGGCGCGCAACTGTACAGCGTCTGCACTGC
Source organism: Pseudomonadota bacterium (assembly GCA_038059145.1). Lineage (GTDB taxonomy): Bacteria > Pseudomonadota > Gammaproteobacteria > Pseudomonadales > Pseudohongiellaceae > UBA5078. The sequence continues at coordinate 45,367 of JBBTKA010000106.1, read as the reverse complement.
CTGCCATCAGGCTTATAACCCCGAAATCACCTCCAAGTTCGCGACCAACTGACCGGACGATGCCTCGCATGCCAGCGCAGACAGTGCTCCGCCCAAGACCATGCCGGCAGCAGGACCCGAGAGGGTCCCGCGCTCTGGTCGTGGCGCTGCTGACGATACTGGCGCCGATATTGCTGGCATTGACTGGCGAGGCTCAAGCCCACTCCATCACCGGCAATGACGCCAATTTTGTGCAGGACATCGACGGCCCGGCAGTCGCGCCTTTCATTTATCTTGGTGCCAAACACATGGTCACCGGCTATGACCATCTGTTGTATCTGATCGGGGTGGTCTTCTTCCTTTATCGCCCGGTACAGGTTGCCCAATACGTCACTCTCTTCGCCGTCGGCCACAGCATCACGCTGCTGACCGGAGTGCTGGCCGATCTGCAGGTGAATGCTTATCTGATCGACGCCATCATCGGCCTGTCCATCGTCTACAAAGCGCTGGAAAACATGGGCGGCCTCGACAGGCTCGGCAAGCTGCACCCCGATCCCCGTCTGGCGGTGTTTGTCTTCGGCCTGTTCCATGGGCTGGGACTCGCCACCAAACTGCAGGAGTTCGAACTGTCCCCGAATGGCCTGATCATCAACATCATCAGCTTCAATGTCGGTGTCGAGCTGGGGCAGTTCCTGGCGCTGTTCATCATTTTCCTCATGCTGAGCGCCTGGCGCCGCTACGCCAGCTATCTGCGCCATGCCTTTATCACCAACACCGCGCTGATGAGCGGAGGCTTTCTGCTGGCCGCCTACCAGTTCACCCACTTTTTGCTCGACTGAGCCAATGCATTCCCCGAACACACTGACCACAGGGGTTGGAGAACCGCGATGACAGAACCGACTGACACTCAGCAATCCCCCGCACCGCTTTCACGCCGCCAGCTTGTGCTGGGCTCGGCTACCGCCATCCTGATTGCGGGCACAGTATTGGTGGTGGCCGTGTTGCCCGCCGAATTCGGAATCGATCCGCTGGGCGTCGGTCGTGCGCTGGGGTTGCAGGAGCTGGCGGATGCCAGCGAAGGGCCACTGGAGGCACAAACCATGGTGCACAGAGCCGACACGGTGGAGTTCGTGCTGGGGCCATTTCAGTCACTGGAGTACAAATACCGCCTGGCCGAAGGCAACAGTATGATCTATTCCTGGCAGGCGACGGGTGCGCTGGTCTACGACATGCACGCAGATCCCGACAACATGGAAGGCGAAGAATTTGTAGAGAGTTTTGACAAGGCCACCGCGACCACCAGCATGGGCACGTACCACGCGCCTTTCACTGGAATTCACGGTTGGTTCTGGGAAAACCGCACCTTCGAGGAAGTGGTATTGCGTCTGCACAGCGCCGGATTTTACGAGGGCACGATTCTCTTTCGTGACGGCGGCGTGTTCGAACAGACTCTGGCACCCGTCCTCAACTAAGGCGTGTGGCCTGAGTTAAACATCCGGCCATAAAAAAGCCCGCACTGCCTTGGCGATGCGGGCTTTTTTATGTCTCAACAACTCGGTCTCAACAACTCGGTCTCGACGACTATCTGTCGCCTGGATCGGAACCATCGACTGGCGCGCCAGTGCCCGAAGAGCCCATGAACAGTTTGCGGCCGTCCGGGAAGGTGATGTCCCGACCATTGCCACGGCATTCGGGTGTGCACAGACGATCCTTGCTCTGGTAACCCGTCACAATTATCTCGGTGCCAATCTGCAGAGAATCGCGGTTGATGCCCCGACGCAGCAGTGTGTTGGGCGTGCCGCCCTCGACCATCCAGAGTTGCTTGCTGCCGTCTTCATTGGTGTGCTCCAGATGAATCCACGAATGCGGATTGATCCACTCCACCCGGGTAATCGGCCCGCGCAGTGCAATCGGCAGATTCGCATCGAACTCTGCAGAGAATGCATGGTGTGCGGACGCTGGCATACTGGCCACCATCCCACCCGCGACTGCTGCCACAGCCATCAACATCTTGATCTTCATATTTCCACCCCTTTGCTTGGTCTGAATTAACTTGATCTCAGCGGTCGACTTCCTGCCCAAACAGCTCCGCTTCACGTCCCTTCCTGTACTTGCCGTACATTAACTCTTCTACGAACTCCACGCACTTGAATTGCGGCAGTTCGAAGCCTTCTTCAAGTCTTCGGTAGATCGGCATGCTGATTGTCCAGGGACGCTCAAAAATATCCGGATCCTCCATGGTCGCCTCATACTCAATCACATTCTCGCTCACCATCGTGTAACGCTCGGTCACCTTGAGCTTGTAAGTGTGATAATTGCCCGCCCGGTCAAACCAGGTTCGGTCGTCAAGGCCCGTGACTTCGACGACGAAGGTGTCGCCCTCCCAATATCCGTATGACTGCCCCATCCACGCATCCAGGGGAGGTTCACCCGGATTCTCCAGATAGATGTTGCGCACTGCGCCGGCAAACGAATAGGCGATGAACATGGCCTCCTGGCTCTGGAAAATCTGGAACGGATGCGGCATGTAGGTCGCACGGGGAACACCCGGCATAAAGCACTTGATCTCGGGGTCACTGGTCAGCCAGTTTTCCTGATTGGTCTGGCGCTGCGCCAATGCCTCCGGCTTGTAAGGGATAGTCCCGCCCTCGACCACAGAGTAACTGGCTGGGACTGAACCCACCGCCCCCATCGCTACGATTTCAGGAGCAGGTACGGGGACGAAATCGCCTGGCACCATCGCGAAGGCCGCCTTGGCAGGCGCTGACTCCAGATTGTTGTTCGCGGTACTCATGGCCTGCCAGATGCCATTGAGATCCGGCTTGCCGTCGGAAGTCCTGGGAATAGCACTGGCCGGAGCTGCAGCAACTGCAGTGGCAGTGGCGTCTTCCGCAGGTGCGGTTCCTGCTGGAGAGCAGGCGGCCAGGGACGCCAGCAGAAGTGCGGCGGAGAGGCAGTTCAACGTGTTTTTACAGCCGAGCATATGTCAGGACCTCCGGATTTGGTCGGCCGATATAAACACTTCGTCGCAAGGAGTGTCAAGCCATGAGAATCAAGCAAGCTGCATTGACCAAACGGGGTCAAGAGCAGCAGAACTATCGCCTCCGCGCAAGGCCGGCAACCACTTCATCGACGGGCCAGCTCGGCGGGCCGATGATGCCTTGCTATCGCGCTCCACGCTGGAGGAATAGGCAAAAGAGGTAAAGCAGAGCGGGTAAAGAAGGAGGGATAAAAAAGTGGCGGACCGAGGAGATCAGTCCGCCACGAGGTCGATTACTTCTTGTCCGGGTAAAGCGGAAAACGTTGGAGAACGATCAACCTGACTTCTTGCCGGTAAACGTGCCGGTAGCCATTCCGCCAAGGTCCACAGTGCCGGTGATTGTGCCATCGTCCTGCAATGTGCCTTTATAAACAACCGAACCGGCGTCGCCCGTCAGCGTAAACTGGAAATCATCCCCTGTGGCCGTACCGGTGAAATCTGTATCGCCGAGCTGGCCGGTATAGTGCCCGGTCACAGCACCGTCGGCGCCTTGCGCCATGGTCACGCTGGCGTTGCCGGTCTGCCCCATGACATCAACGGCAAAGGCCCAGCTGCCGCTGACATCTGCGCTGGCGAATTGAGCTCCCAGCGTGAAGACTGCCGCGATAGTGAGTCGTGAAATTCTGGAAATTGTATTGCTGAACATGTTGAAGAACCCCCCGGGGTACGTGGTTAATAATGCGGGTAGAAAAGTAACACGGCTGCCGTCGGCACCGCCACAGGATTCATGAGGCAACTGACCGCGCAATGCATCTGTCTGTCGATTTACCCCCAACCGGCGATTTAGCTCAGACGGGGGGATTTAGCGTGGAGGATCCGTGCGCCCGTGGCGGGTCTGGTTAACTCGATACCAGCCAGCAATGCTGAAACGATCCCGTCGCGCCGGTAGCACCTCGTGTGGAACATCCTCACTCAGAAAGACCACCAGCGTCCCCAGCAGCGGGCTCACTCGCGCCAACTCCGTGTTGCCATCCGGGGCATACAGAACCAGTTCCCCGCCCTCGTCGGGCTGCCACTGCGAGTTAAAGTAGGCGACCAGTGAGACGACACGGTTGCTCGTGTCTCCCGCAGCGTCATCTTGATCCACAGGCGCCTTGAAGGCGTCCAGATGCTTGCGGTAAAAGGCGCCCGGCGCGTAGTGCGCGAAGTGGCTCTCAAAGGAGAAAAGCCCGAGAAACAGACGCCTGTTCAAATAGGACTGCAGACGTGCGGACCAACCCAGCCATTCGCGTTCCGCGTCAGTTGCACCGTCGATCCAGAGAGTTTCATCCCGCCGGACCCGCGCAACGATGGCGTGGTCAGTTCCGCGCCCGACGCCAGCAGGGCTGAAACCTGTTGTGCCAGTCGACTGTAATTGCTGCTGCAGGGCGGCACTCAACGCGGGGGGCAGAGCGGCAGGAACGACACTCCAGGAATTCGCCAGAAGATCCTCGGCAATGCGGGCAAACAGTGCGTCCTCAGCGGCATGATTTGAGGCAGAGTGTGCGGCAGAGAGTTCGGCCAAGCGATCAGTCCTGTTTCTTCTTGCTGAAGGTACGCGGCTTCTTGAATCCCAGCGGTGTGCCATCCTTCTTGGTGCGGGCGCGACCTGCCGTTGCGTCGCCCGGGGCTGCAGCCTCCGCGGAACTCTCTGCTGCCGCGGACTCGTCTTGCGCAGCCGGTGTCACCTCGGCAACTTCCTGCGCCTTCTTGACGCGAATACGGCTGCCTCCAAGCTCGAGATTGTTCAGAGTGCGAATGGCAGCCTTGGCCTCATGCGGGACGGGCATGTTGACGAATCCGAACCCTTTGGAACCGCCGGTCACTGCGTCCATGACGACGGTGCAGGACTGCACGCGCCCCTGTGCCTGAAACAGGGCGAGAAGCTCTGCCTGTGTCGTTTCCCGAGCAAGATTGCGGACTATGATTTTCAACGCTGTTCCCCGAATGACTGATGCGGCGCCAGGGCAGAAGGCCCGTGGCGGCGGCAAGATACTGCAATTGCAGGCGTGAGTCTAACATCGAGAGTCTAACAAGCTGCCGGGAAATAAGCAGTAGTCGCCTGAGCACGCCTCCTTTATAATGCCGCGCGCCTGCAATAGACAACCATAACGCCCTCCGCAGTGTCAGCAGCACCTGCAGGGCCACTACTGCCGCAATTCTGCAGTGACTCTCACCCGCAACACTCATCTGTAAAGAACGGACAATACTTTGATTACTGCCTCCAATATCACCATCCAGTTTGGTGCCAAGCCGCTTTTCGAGAATGTTTCCCTGCGCTTCGGCAATGGCAACCGCTACGGTCTGATCGGTGCCAACGGCTCCGGCAAGTCCACCTTCATGAAGATCCTCAGCGGCGAGATTCAGCCAAGCGCTGGCAACGTGAACGTGGATGCCGACGAACGCGTCGGCATCCTGCGTCAAAACCAGTTCGCCTATGAAGACTTCACAGCCATCGACACGGTGATCATGGGCCATGACAAGCTGTGGAAGATCAAAGAGGAGAAGGATCGCATCTACAACCTGCCAGAGATGAGCGAAGACGACGGCATGCGCGTGGCCGAACTGGAGATCGAGTTCGCCGAACTGGACGGCTACTCCGCCGAGGCCAATGCCGGCGAGCTGCTGCTGGGGCTGGGCATTCCATTGGAACAGCATTACGGCCCCATGAGCGCCATCGCGCCGGGCTGGAAGCTGCGGGTGTTGCTGGCGCAGGCCCTGTTCGCCGATCCGGACATCATGCTGCTGGACGAACCGACCAACAACCTCGACATCAACGCTATCCGCTGGCTGGAAGGCATCCTCAATCAGCGCGACTGCACCATGATCATCATCTCCCACGACCGTCACTTCCTGAACAGTGTGTGCACGCACATGGTCGATGTGGACTACGGCGAGCTGCGCCTGTATCCCGGCAACTACGATGATTTCATGATCGCCTCGACGCAGGCACGTGAACGCATCCAGGCCGACAACGCCAAGAAAAAGACGCAGATTTCCGAGCTGCAGTCTTTCGTGAGCCGCTTCTCTGCGAACGCCTCCAAGGCGAAGCAGGCGACCTCCCGCGCCCGGCAGATCGAGAAGATCAAGCTGGAAGACCTCAAGCCCTCCAGCCGTATCAGTCCCTTCATCCGCTTCGAGCAGGAAAAGAAGCTGCATCGTCTAGCGCTGGAGATCAACAAGCTGAGTCTGTCCTATGACGACAACACGCTGATCAAGAATCTCAATCTGATGATCGAAGTCGGCGAGCGCGTGGCCATCATCGGCCCGAACGGCATCGGCAAGACTACCTTGCTGCAGGCCCTGACCGGCAACTTCGGCAAGGTACCCGGCGAGACGCTGACAGGTCAGGTCAAGTGGTCCGAGAACGCCAACATCGGCTACTACGCGCAGGACCACAATCACGAGTTCGCGGACGACATCAATCTGTTCGACTGGATGAGTCAGTGGGCCAAACCGGGCGATGACGAGCAGGTGATTCGCGGCATTCTGGGCAAGATGCTGTTCTCCAAGGATGACAGCCTCAAGAAGGTCAAAGTCATCTCCGGAGGAGAAAAAGGCCGCATGCTGTTCGGTAAGATGATGCTGCAGAAGCCGAACATCATGGTCATGGACGAGCCGACCAACCACCTCGACATGGAGTCCATCGAGGGCCTCAACCTGGCGCTGGAGAACTACCCCGGCACGCTGATCTTCGTTTCTCATGACCGCGAGTTTGTGTCGTCACTGGCGACGCGCATTCTGGAAATCTCTGCCAATGGCATCGCCGATTTCAAAGGCGACTACGACGAGTATCTGCATCAACAGGGCGTGGAATGAGCGAATCCCATGTGACCGACGCCTTCACCGTGCTGAACCTGCCTCCCGAGCAGGTCGACAACCTCACGGCACTGGGTTACACGCGCATGACTCCGGTGCAAGCGCAGGCGCTGCCGATTGCACTGCAGGGCGGCGATCTGATCGTGCAGGCGCGCACCGGCAGCGGCAAAACTGCCGCCTTTGGCATCGCCCTGCTCAACCGCATCAATCAGCGCGACTTTGGCACCCAGGCCCTGATCCTGTGCCCGACTCGCGAACTGGCCACCCAGGTTGCCACCGAGATTCGCCGCCTGGCGCGCTACCTTCCCAATCTGAAGGTCGTGGTGCTGTGTGGCGGACAGGCCTTCGGGCCGCAGGTCGGTTCACTCGAACACGGGGCGCACATCGTTATCGGCACACCCGGCCGAATTCGCGATCACATAGAAAAGCAGACCTTGAACCTGAGCCGCGTCAGCACCCTCGTGCTGGACGAAGCCGACCGCATGCTCGATATGGGCTTCTCCGAAGACATCGAACTGATCATCGACCAGACACCGGCAACACGGCAGACACTGCTGTTTTCGGCCACTTTCCCACACGACATCGAGAACCTGAGCGCGAAGTACCAGAAAGGGGCTCGTCGGGTGACAATCGAGGAAGGCCATGGGGCTGCCAGCATCGCCCAGCATTACTACAGTTGCGGCGCCACAGAGGCAGGTGAAAGTCGTTATGCCGCCGTGTTGCGACTGCTGCTGCATTTCAAACCCGAATCATGCCTGGTGTTCTGCAATACCAAACAGGCGACTCGTGAGACGGCTCGCTATCTTGTGGACGCGGGCCTGAGTGCCATGCCGCTGCACGGCGACATGGAGCAGCGTGAACGCGATCAGGTGCTGATTCAGTTCCGTCATCAGAGCTGTCAGATTCTGGTGGCTACCGACGTCGCGGCGCGCGGACTGGACATCGAGCAACTGCCGATGGTCATCAACTGCGAATTGCCCCGCGACCTCGAAGTCTACACACACCGCATCGGGCGCACTGGACGCGCCGGCAACACCGGCATGTCGTTGAGCGTCTTTTTCGAGAACGAAAGGTTCAGAGTGGATGCGCTGCGGGCACGTCAGGAGCAACTGTCGGACTCCGACATCCAGAGCATTGCCGTAGTGCCACAGGAGCGCGGCAAACCGGCCCCGCCTTCCTGGCAGACACTGAGCATTGCAGGTGGTCGCAAGAACAAGATCCGTCCGGGGGATGTGCTCGGCGCGTTGACAGCCGGAGGCGCTATCGCAGCCACGGCCATCGGCAGGATCGACATTCTGGATCACGCCAGTTACGTCGCGATTGCCACCGCTCAGGTGAAAGAAGCACTGGAGCAATTGGCAGGCCGTCCCATCAAGGGTCAGAAGTTCAAGGTTCGACGCTGCTCCATGCATGTGGATGCCGGCACGGAAGAAAACGGTTCGCCCTGGAAGCGCTGACGGAGGGTAACCCGCATGCCGCCCCGAGCACGTTGCCCGCGCTGTCAGCGTCCTTCGCTTCGCTGCTACTGCGCACTGTTGCCGTCCCCTGCCTTACATAACCTTTGGCCCGTCGCAATCCTGCAGCATCCGCAGGAAAGTCGGCATGCGCTCGGTACCGCCCGCATCGCGCAACTGGGACTCAGCGATTGCAGGTTGATCATCGGCAACGCGGAGGCAATGCAGGCTGAAATGGCAGAGCTCGCTGCAGGGGAGGGTGTCGCGCTGATCTATCCCGGCGCGGACAGTCAACCACTCTCGGTGTTGCGTGAACTGCCACCACAGCGGCTGCTCTTTATTGATGCCACCTGGCGCAAGAGTCGACGGCTGCTGCTGGAGTCCGCGTGGCTCGCGGCGTTGCCGCGTTACCATCTGGAATCACCGCCAGCCAGCCGTTACCGCATCCGCAAGGAGCCAAACAGCGAAGCGCTCTCCACGCTGGAAGCGGTTGTGCATGCTCTGACTTTTCTGGAGGGTGCAGCGGAGAGACTTGCAGGCAACGCCGAGAATAAATACTCGGCACTGCTGCAAATTATGGATGGTCTGATCGACGAACAGATACGTGCGATGGGCCCGGAGACTTTCGCAAAAAACTATTATCAACTACAGCAGCGAGAAGACCGCGGCGATGCCACCACCCAACAATAGAATGAGTGTGGGGAGGATGCTCAAACCGAAACCCAGCGAGCGGGTGCCCGGATCAGAAACATAGGCCCGCAGATACACCAGCCTGCCCACCAGATAAACGGCACCGATGCCCGCTCCAAGATCAGGGCGCACCCAGTACCCGAACAGCACGATGGCGGGAATGAAGATCACCAGCATTTCCAGAGTATTCTGATGCACACGGTAATAGCGCTCGAACACCGGATGCCCGGTGATCGCCGGCGCGGCGACATTGAACTTGCCACGCGCATTGCCCACCAGGATTCCAAAGTAAAAATACTGCAGCAGCGCTGCTACGATCACCAATGCTACATACTCCATCGGCCCTGCTCCTTCTGAAGGTGGTTTTTATTGTGCCTGTCCCTGGCTGTTTTTGATGATCTGCTCCAGATAGGAACTGGAGCGAGTCACCTCATAACGCTTGAACTTGATACGCGGATGCAACTCCCGCATCCGCGAACTCAGCAGTCCGTGTGCGGAATGTAACTGTGCATCAGAGATAATGCCATTCGTATCACACTCCTTGGCCAGTCGCAGCAGGCGGTCGAAGTTCATGATGAAATTGTCCGTATGGGTGCAGCGAATCTGCGTGCCGTAAAACAATGATTGCAGATCCACACCCTTGCCGGAAAGCACCAGGAAATTGCGCGAAAAAATCTCGAAGTCACCGGTGGCAAACAGGTGCCACATCTCCATGAATTCCGCTTCAGAATAAGTCTCGTCGCCCTGCGGACCCTTGCTCGACTGCAGCAATAAACCACTGATGCCGCCGAGCTGGCGCCGGGTGTTGTCGGCAATCTTGAAGAAAGTCTCCTGACGCGCGTTCATTTCCGTGGCGGCGATCGCCATGGTTTGCTTCTCGGACTGCACGTTGTTGTGGCGCAACTCGCGATTGTTTTCCGCCAGCACACTCTGCTGAATGAACAACCCGATGACCAGCCAGAGGAAGGCCAGCGGGGCAAATGCACCCTCCAGGAAATTCCCCATCTCACCGATAGGCAGGTAAATGAAATCACTCCAGCCAACATTCGTGGAGATATAGAGGACAGCCAGCAGCAGCCAGACCAGCGTCAGAATCAGGCCAAACAATATCCTCCAGTCCTTATGCTGTTCCTCTATCACACTGGGGATTTTCTTGTCCTGACTCACTTCTTCCAACTTTTTTCTCCGCCGATCGGCAATTCGGAATCGACATACAGGCGGAATTCTTCCAATAAAATCCGGGGCTGCAGCGAACGCTGGCTAGATTACTGCCTGCCCTGTGGCGGGTCAACGAATAACACGGCTGGGCGCCGCGCATTGCTATTGCGGGGCAGAAAATCGATAATTGGCCGCCCGCGCAAGCGACTGGAATCTGGTAGATGAGCAAGAAAAAAGACAGTGTATTCAACTTCGAGGAGTCTCTGGCCAGCCTGGAGAGCCTGGTCTCAGCCATGGAAGAGGGAGAGCTGAGCCTGGAAGAATCACTGCAGGCCTTCGAGAAAGGCATACGCCTGACTCGCGAATGCCAGGCTGCGCTGCAGAAAGCTGAACAGACCGTGCAGATACTCATCGACGAGAATGGCAGCCCCGAACCCATCAGCTTCGATGCTGCCAATGCCGTCGATGGCAGTGAAGCACAATGACCACTCCTCTCACCAGCACTACTGCCCCCTCTGCGTTTGCCCTCAAGGACTTCATGCAGCTGTGTCAGCAGCGCATTCAAGCGGCACTTGGCGATCACCTGGAAGCCTTGCCACCCACGGCTGCGGGGTTGCGCAACGCGATGCAGTACGCCAGTCTGCAGGGCGGCAAGCGAGTGCGTCCACTGCTGGTGTATGCCGCTGCGCAGGCGCTTGGTGCAGAGCTCGCGAAAGCAGACCGCGCCGCCTGCGCGGTCGAACTGGTGCACTGCTACTCCTTGGTACACGACGACCTGCCAGCCATGGACGATGATGCCTTGCGCCGTGGCATCCCAACCGTACACATCGCGTTCAACGAAGCCACCGCGATTTTGGCCGGAGACGCGCTGCTGAGCCTGGCTTTTCGCCTGCTCAGTGACCCGCAGAATACGAGTGTCAGCGAGAGCACCAGCCTGCGCATGATCAACCTGCTGGCGGCCGCTTCCGGCTACGAGGGGATGGTGGCAGGACAATCCATCGATTTTGACGCGATGGGGCATACCCTGACACTGGAGCAGCTGGAAAACATGCACAGCCTCAAGACCGGCGCCCTGATCAGCGCCAGTGTGCAGCTCGGCGCACTTTGCACGGAGCGGGCGACCGTTGCGCAATTGGCGGCGCTGCAGCAGTACAGCCGCTGCATAGGCCTGGCCTTTCAGGTACAGGATGACATCCTCGACGTGATCAGCGACACCGCCACGCTGGGCAAGACGCAAGGGGCTGATCAGGCACTGAACAAGCCGACCTACGTCTCCCTGCTGGGGCTGCAAGGTGCGACCAGCAAGGCGCGTGAACTGTGCGACTCCGCTGTCGATGCACTGCGGGACTTCGATGCCCACGCGGACGCCCTGCGGCAGATCGCACTTTATATTGTGGAGCGCAAGAGTTGACTCGTTTTGCGCTTGATTGACGCAGTCAGGTCATTCCATTAAGTTAGCGCCAACCCAAAGGTCTGGCGCCTTTCCAAGCCCGGATTCATAAAGAGTAAGCACATCCAAATGCTCGACGAAATTCCCCTTAGCCGCCCTGACACCCCGCTGCTTGACCAGATTCAAAGTCCGGACGACCTGAAAAAAATCGACCCCGCCCAGTTCAAGGATCTTGCACGTGAAGTGCGCAAATTCCTGCTCTATTCTGTCGGACAGACTGGCGGCCACTTCGGGGCGGGACTGGGTGTGGTGGAACTCACCATTGCGCTGCATTATGTCTTCAATACCCCTCATGATCGCCTGGTGTGGGATGTCGGCCACCAGACGTATCCTCACAAGATTCTTACGGGCCGCCGCGAGCGCATGCTGACGATGCGACAGGCCGGCGGTCTCGCGGCATTTCCGAGTCGCGAGGAGAGCGAGTACGACAGCTTCGGAGTCGGACACTCCAGCACATCGATCAGCGCTGCACTCGGAATGCTGATCGCCGCACGCGAGCAGCAGATCGACCGCCACACGGTGGCGATTATTGGCGATGGCGCCATGACCGCAGGCATGGCCTTCGAGGCGCTCAATCATGCCGGTGATTTCGACGAAAACCTGTTGGTGATCCTCAACGACAACAACATGTCCATCTCCAGAAACGTCGGTGGGTTGTCGAGCTACTTTGCCCGTATGTGGGCGAGCCGCCCCTATAACTTTATTCGGACGGGTGGCAAAAAAGTTCTGTCGCACATTCCTCCCGCATTGAAAGCGGCGCATCGGGCCGAAGAATATATGAAAGGCATGGTGTCACCTGGCACTCTGTTCGAAGAGATCGGCTTCAATTACATCGGTCTGGTCGATGGACATGACACGCTCGGGCTGATCGACATGCTTGCCAACATCAAACAACTGCGCGGTCCGCAGTTGCTGCATGTCGTGACGCAGAAGGGCAAGGGTTACACGGCATCGGAAAGCGATCCCTTTGGCATGCACGCGATGAACAAGGTCGAGGCCAAGCGTCCTCTGCCTGCCACGCGCAAGGCCGAAACGCCGACCTACTCGGCTGTCTTCGGACAGTGGCTGTGTGACATGGCAGTTGATCATCCTCTGTTGGCAGCGATCACACCGGCAATGAGTGCTGGTTCGGGGATGGATCAGTTCGCCGAAAAATATCCGCGCCAATTCCATGATGTTGCCATCGCCGAACAACACGCCGTGACGCTGGCGGCCGGGATGGCGTGTGACGGGCTGAAACCCGTGGTGGCGATTTACTCGACATTTCTGCAACGCGCCTACGATCAACTGATTCACGATGTTGCACTGCAAAATCTTGATGTGCTCTTTGCTATCGATCGCGCAGGTCTGGTAGGAGAAGATGGCCCTACCCACGCCGGCAGTTTTGACCTGAGCTTCCTGCGCTGTATTCCCAATATGGTGGTCATGGCACCGAGCAATGAAAACGAAGCACGGCAGATGCTCTACACCGGTTATTGTCACCAAGGTCCGGCGGCGGTGCGCTATCCGCGCGGGAAAGGGCCAGGCGTGAAAATCAACCAAAAGATGGAGTTGCTGCCAATCGGCAAAGGCCTGGTACGCAGAAGTGGAAAGGATGTTGCCATTCTCGCGTTCGGCAGCATGGTGACCACTGCGCTGGAAGTTGCAGAGATTCTGGACGCGACCGTGGTGGATATGCGCTTCATCAAGCCTCTAGATGAAGAATTGACGGGAGACATGGCACGACAACATCGATTGATCGTGACACTGGAAGAGAACACCGTCATGGGCGGCGCCGGCTCAGCCATCAACGAGTTCCTGCTGCGCGAAGACCATCGCGTCGCGATTTTGAACCTCGGGCTTCCCGACGCCTTCCTGAGCCACGGCAAAGTCCCCGACATCCTCGCCAAAGCCGGCCTGGACTCCCCCTCCATCGTCGCCGCCATCCGCGCGCGGGTCGCGCGGGTCGGACCCGCGTAATCTATTGATAATGATGAGTATTAGTCATTTTTATCCGCTTCTCCGAGGCTTGGGAGTAGGATTCCAGCGTCCATTTCAGCGCAATAAGTGCCACGATGCTCGCTGAGCGAGCAGAAGCCAGACTGCTCGAAAACCTCGCGATACCTAGCCCTGACACCCAGACCCTCTTGGAATCGCCTTACGAATTCCGGACTTCCGACCGCAAGGCTTTTCGTCCATCGTTCATCCCGCGGCAGGTTCCCGCGCTGTAATGCCTCATGAACCCACTGCCTGTGTGCCTCGCGCAATTCCATTGCATTCGTGAATCCAAGCAACTTCACCAGCGTCCCCGAATCAATAATGCTGTAACGCTTCACCGGCGACTGCAGTTCGAGGTATCCACCATGCATCCATTCCTGCGGGTGCCGCACAACACCCGCTCGCACCATATTCAGATCGATATAGACCAGGCATTCCGCAAGATAGCGCTCACTATCCACCGCGGTGGCATGATAACGATCCTCCCAGAACGCCCCGCGGCGCTCCTTGCGCTGGTTGTACTCCTGCGCCGTCCGGCCCTCAACCAATTGCATCGCATCCGCGATCTCTCCCTTGCCGCGATCCTGCACCAGGAGATGAATATGGTTTGACGTGACAACGTAATTCAAGACGCACAACTGATAGCGCTTTCTGGCTTGAAACAACCAGTAAACCCAACGCGCACGATCACGGGAGAATTTGAACAGGAACTGCTGCTGATGACAGCGATGAGTTATGTGCCAGATGTGGCCTTGCCGAAAATAGCGATTCGCGCGTGGCATCCTTGCCCTCCCAAAAATGATGTCTTCCTGCGTAAAATCTAGTACAAAACCGCATTTCTGGCCACCAAAAGCCCCCTAAAACCGCAACAAGCACCTAAATTTCATAAAGTTACGTGGGTCCGACCCGCGCGGCAGAGCGATTGACTCAGGGGGGAGCAGTGCGTAGACTCCCCGGCGTTGCGGTGAGGGCCTGCTCGCGCCGCGATGCTGATTAGTTGTTCAGGTGCTCGATGGTTGCTTGTTCAAGGACAAGCTGCTGTCGAGATAAATGGGAAGCTGGTTCGATTCCAGCGCTGCCCCCGCAACGGTAATGCGTAGCATGCTCTCCATGAGCGTGTTGCATGAGCCCGATACCAGCCTGACGATGAATTACACCTGTGATGAAGCGGAGGGCTCCATCGGTGGTCGGTTCAGTCGTCAATTGTCGATTCTTTCCTGCCGCTCCCCTCCCTCATGAAATTTTTTTCATAGAGGAAACCCAACCATGCATTACCGTAAACTTCTGGCGCTGGCCTGTGCCACAGGCGCCACGTTATCTCCTTTTATTTCGCAACCCGCACTCGCCCAGAACACCACAGCAGAATCCAGTGAACTGAACGAGGTCATCGTCACGTCCAACCGCATCGCTACTCCGTTACGGCAGATCGGCACCTCCGTATCGGTGCTGAACAGCGACGACCTCAACGCGCGGTCAAACGACTCCCTGCTCGACATCCTGCGCACCTTGCCCGCCGTCGCCGTCAGCAACAACGGCGGCCAGGGGCAGATATCGACAATGCGCATCCGTGGCGAGGAAGGATATCGCACACTCACATTGCTCGACGGTATGAAATTGTCAGACCCCAGCGTGACACAAGTGCAGCCCCAACTGGAGCACCTGCTCAGCAGCGGCATCGAACGCGTGGAAATCTTGCGCGGCCCTCAAGGCTTGAGTTATGGCGCCGACGCCGGCGGGGTGGTGAACATCAGCACACGCCGCGACAGCAATGAATTACGCACCACCGTGGATGTGCTGTCAGGCGCCTTTGGAACACGACAGGTGAACGGCAACGTCAGCGCCGGCAATGATCGTGGCGATTTCTTCGTCTCCGCGAGCCAGCTGGAAACCGATGGTTTCAATGCCCGCAAAGCCGACACCGCGACTGCCGATGATGACGGCTACGACAACTCCTCGCTGCACGCCCGCATCGGCGTCAACGCCAGCGAAAGTCTGCGCCTGGAACTGGTGCATCGCGATGTCGCCGGCGAATCAGCCTACGACGGTTGCTTCCATCCCACCAACTTCAGTCAGGTACACGACTGCGACGCGGACTTCGAGCAACAAGCATCCCGCGCTTCCGCCACCTATGAAGGGGCGTCCGGCACCCACTCACTGGCCTATGCCAGAACTGCCACCGAACGCGACTACTTCACCCTGGGCGCCGCGACCTACGATTTCACTGGCAAGACTCAGCGCTGGGAATATCTGGGGGCCGCCACCGGATTCGACTCTTTCAAGCTCGTCTACGGCGCCGATCTGGAAGAGGAGGACAATCAAGGTGACACCCGCGACCAGCTTGGTTACTACGTCGAGTATCTCAGTGACTTCTCGGATGCAATTTTCTTCACCGCCGGTGTCCGCCGCGACGAGAGCGATGATTTCGGCAATCACAACAGCTACCGCGTCAGCGGCGCTTACCTGATCGGGATGAACAACAACTCGGAGCTGAAACTGCGAGCCAGCCTCGGCACAGGATTCCGTGCTCCCAGCCCCTACGAAGCCGCCTATAACCGCAGCGCTTCTGCACGACCGCCGGCCTCGCTTGCCAGCCTGACCGAGGAAACCAGCGCTGGCTATGAGCTGGGGATGGAGTACTACACGCCTGCCGGATTGCATCTGGAAGCCGTGTACTTCGATCAGAAAATCGAGGATGCAATTCAATTCGACCTGAACGCTTACTCCGGCTATCTGCAGGATGTCGGCAAGAGTACTTCGGAAGGGGTAGAGCTCTCAGCCAAGCTGCCGCTGACTGCGCAACTGACGCTGAACAGCAACTACACGTACAACAAGGCCCTGCGCCCCGATGGCAGTCAGCGGATCCTGCGCCCCAGGCATCTCGCCAACCTGGGGCTGTCCTGGCAAAGTGCTGATGAACGTCTGCAACTGAGTGGTTTCTATCGTCGCTCGGAAGACTCTGTCGATTCGCTCTTCGGCGCTCCTGTGGCGCTGGATAACTACGACGTTGTCGATCTGAGCGCGAGCTTTGACCTCAATCGCATTTTCAACGCCTATGTCAGAATCGATAACGCGACTGACACAGACTATGAGGAAGTGTTGGGGTATAACACGGCAGGCAGATCAATCTACGTTGGCATTCGCGCCAATTTTTGATTAGCCCTACGCTACTGATCTCACCAGCACAATGCAGCACACGACAGCACACGAGGACCGCCGGGAGCAACCCATGAGCACACAGGACGACAGAAACGCCCGCCACAAGAAGGCTATGCAGCGCAAGAAAGCGCTTGTCGACGAGCGCATTGCCGCCGCGATCATCGACAAGGGGCTCATGGTGGTGCTCACCGGCAATGGCAAAGGCAAGAGCTCGTCGGCTTTCGGAATGCTCGCACGCAGTGTAGGTCACGGCCTGCGCTGCGGTGTCGTGCAATTCATCAAAGGGCAATGGGAGTGCGGCGAGCACCTCTTGTTCAAGGACCACCCCTTGGTGGAATTCTACGTCATGAACACGGGCTTCACATGGGAGACGCAGGACCGCGAAAAGGACATCGCAGCTGCCCGTGCCACATGGCACCATGCGGTAGAGCTGCTGCGGAACCCGCAGATTCAGGTTGTCCTTCTCGACGAACTGACCTACATGCTGACCTATGGGTATCTGGACGCCGCCGAAGTGCTGCGGAGTCTGGCAGAACGACCGGCCAATCAGCATGTGATCGTCACCGGACGCAATGCCAGTGATGCCCTGATGGACATGGCGGATACTGTCAGCGAGGTTCGCGATGTCAAACACGCATTCAATAACGGCATCAGAGTACAGAAAGGAATCGACTACTGATGCGCCACATCATATTCACTCATCTTATGATGGCTTTCACGGGAGTGATATCTCTGCTCGCCAGCGTTGCACTCGCGCAATCCGACCAGCCCTTAGTCAACCAGCGGGTTATCAGCGTGACGGATGACGCCCAGCGTAGCGTCAGCCTGACGCAGCCCGCGCAGCGCATTGTCAGTCTGGCCCCTTCGCTGACGGAGTTGCTGTACGCGGCGGGCGCGGGCACTCGAGTCGTCGGCGTCAGCGAATACAGCGACTTCCCTCCTGAAGCCAAGGCCCTCCCTGTGGTGGGGCGTTATGACCTTCTGGACATGGAGACTATCGTCGCCCTGGCGCCAGATCTCATTGTTGCCTGGCGCAGCGGTAACCCCCGCTCCGCCGTGCAAAGCCTCATCGATCTCGGTTTCAATGTTTACGTAGCCGAGCCCACCACCATTGCCAGCATTGCCGACCACATCGCACGCTTTGCCACCCTGGCAGGCACGGAAGCTGTCGGACTCGCCGCTGCCCAAGGTTTTCGCGAAGCACTGGCTCGTCTGGACAACACCTATCGACACCGGGAACCTGTGCGCGTGTTCTACCAGGTCTGGAACGAACCGCTGATCAGCGTCGGCGGCAATGAATTGATCAACGACATCATCCGTCTGTGTGGCGGCAGCAATATCTTCGACGACCTGGGGCTGGCCCCCAAGGTCAGCGAAGAAGCGGTGCTGTTACGAGATCCTGCGGTCATTATCGCCAGTGGCATGGATGCCTCCAGGCCCGCCTGGCTGGATGAGTGGTTGCGCTGGCCGCAGTTGCAGGCGGTTGCCAACGGTCATCTCTACTTCGTTCCCCCGGATCTGGTACAACGCCACAGCCTGCGTGTTCTCAGTGGCACCGAGCAGACTTGTCAGCACATCGAGGCCGCGCGCCGCCACCCTGACAATACTCGCTAACGCCCACTGCCATCATCCACTTCCGGGAAAAAGCCAAATTTTTACCACCATGAGCCGGTGATTTACTGGAAGAAAGTGGGACATCTTTGGCGATATTGTGCCGTGCCTCCGATATTTCCCGCGCTGGCGGATTATAATTTCGCACCTTGCGGCGAAGCGATTTTTCCATGGCATTGCGACGACTGACACTCTTGTTGACCAGCTTGATGATGTGCTCTATCGGGTACGGTCAAACACTTACAATCCTCAACTGGGAGGCCTATCTCTCGGAGGCAGCCATTGAGCAGTGGGAGGCCAGCACCGGCGCCTCCATCAGCCAGATTTACTTCGACAACGACGAGACCCGCAATTCACTGCTGACCTCCTACGAACAAAGCGCTATCGATCTGGTGATCATTGATCAGGTCACCGCACCAGTCTTCGGCCGCAGGGGCATCCTGCTGCCGCTCTCGGAATATACCGACGCTCCGAATCTGCGTCATATCGACCCCATGTGGCAGGCGCAATGTGGCGAGTTCAGCACGCCCTACCTTTGGGGCACCATGGGTCTGGTATACCGCAAGGACAAACTTGCGAAAGCCCCTTCATCCTGGCGAGACCTGCTGACCCCGTCCGCCACGCTCAGCGGTCACATCGGACTACTGGAAGACTACATCGACACACTGGCTCCTTCTCTGCTGGTGCGCGGCGCAGACATCAACACGCCTGACGGAGCGGTACTGGCAGAAGTCTTCGCCGAGATGCGCGGCCTCCTGCCCTCCGTTCTGACCTTTGACTACCCGATCACCTTCGTTGGCGAAAGCGCAGAGGCCGACGAACTGCATCTTGCGCTGGCCTACAGCGGCGACCAACTGGAGCTGAACGAATTGAGCGGAGGGGATTACTGGCATTACGTCATTCCCGACGAAGGCACTGTCTTATGGGTCGACTGTCTGGCAGTATTGTCGACATCGCAGAATCAGGCGCTGGCATTCAATTTTCTGAATTTCATGAACAGTCCTGAGATCGCCGCCGCCAACTCGGAGGCACTGTCCGTTGGCACAACCAATGCAGCCGCTTTGCCATTACAATCGAAGCATTTCCGCAGCAATACACTGATATATCCTGATCAGGAGACGCTCTCCAACAGTCAGAATTACAACTACGACATGGATAATGCCAATGTGCGTCTGCGCAACCGTATCACCAGTTCGCTGGTAAACCTTCATGAATCTCAGTAAACGCTCGTTACTCGTCATAACACCCGTGGTGCTTCTAAGCTTCCTCGTGGCGTCATTGATTATTTACGAGCAGGCGCAGTTGTTCGTGCAGCGCCAGGAGCAGAACCGGCTTAATTACGCAGTCAGTCAGCTGGCCGCTGTCTTCAACCAGTACACGACATTCACTGAAAGCTATCTGCACGCCATTACCGAGAGCCATGCGTTTCACGAATATCTGCAGACCAGTGACGAAACCTATAACGAGCTGGCGCTGGTGCGCAGCGTGGAAGACAGCCTGCGGACCTTCCGGCAGCATCACTCCGACTACCTGAGTCTGGCAATCGCCAATCGCTCGCCCGATCCAACCATCACGTATTACTTCGAACTCAGCGACAACCCGTTTAGCACCATCTCCTCCGGACTCTCCGACTTCGCCTTTGACGTCCTCCGGAGTGGCAAGACAGAGCGCTGGGACTACCTGCAGCCGCCTGGCGAGCGCAATACAATCGTCAAGGCCGTGCTGGTCGATCGTTTCACACTCTCCACGCCCTTTCCCGGACAGATGTCTGACAGTTTCGTCGTGCAACTGGCCATCGAGCCCACCGAGTTCAATCAATTGCGCACGCAACTGGAAGCGGAGCTGCTGGCGGAATTCGTCATCGCCGAACAACCACCGACCTTTGCAGGGTTGCAGGCGTCTGCTCTGCTGAGCGATAACCGCTTCCTGTTCGCCGGATTGCCAGAGGACCACCTTCAGCAGCAATTACGCCCAGTCACGGGATGGCTGATCCTGATCTCACTGCTGTTTGCCGCGACGGCGTCCATTTGCCTGCATGGCTTGGTGCGCCGTTACGTCACGCGCCCGGTATCGGTGCTGGAGAGGGACCTCGCGGATGTCATCGCCGGACGCAGCGCCACCATTCCCGTCCGACAGGGCGGGGACGACGAGATCAGTCGTCTCGCGAACACCTTCCGTACCCTCTATGGCGACCTCGCCAGTGCGTACGAGGCCACCCGCCGCCTGATTCAGCGCGACAACCTCACCAACCTTTACAACCTCGGTCATATCAATGAGATGGCCAAAGCAGCGCTGCAGGAAGCGAAAGTGTCAGGTGATCAGGTTGCCCTGCTCTACCTTGATCTCGACAACTTCAAGTTCGTCAACGACAAGTATGGCCACAAATTTGGCGACGAACTGCTGGTGGCCTTTGCTTCCCACCTCGCCGAAGTGGCGGATGTCGCCAGCCGCAAAGCCACTCTCGAGCAGACTCCGCAGATTCTCGCCGGCAGGGTAGCCGGAGACCAGTTCAGCCTGCTGGTGCGCCACCCGCAGGCCTTCATCATCATTCGCGAGATTGCGGAGCGGGTGTTGAACCTGCTGTCGAGCGGACTGAGCTTCGCACAGGCGCACTTCCCCATTACTGTCAGCATCGGCATCGCGGTATATCCGCAGGACGCCGACTCCGTCAGCGCGCTCATGTCGAATGCCGATACCGCCATGCATCAGGCCAAGCTGCAGGGCAAGAATCAGATTGCCTACTACTCCCCCGAGTTGGCAGGCAAGCTGCGACGACGCCAGGAGCTCGAAACGGAGCTGAAAATCGTCAACCCCGACCAGGAATTCAAGCTCGTGTACATGCCGCTGCTCAATGTCCGCAGCGGGGAACTGGATGGATTCGAGGTGCTACTGCGCTGGGATTCGCCCCGGTTCGGCAATGTGGAGCCGGATGAGTTCGTGCCCATCGCCGAGTCCTGCGGTGTCTTTGCCATGATCGATGAATGGGTGATCCGCACAGGCCTGTCGAGCTACCCCACCATTCGCAACATGCTGGCGCGCGATTTCAAGATTTCCTTGAACATCTCGTCCGCGCAGCTGCAGCTCAGCAATCTGCAGGAGGTGCTGGATCGTTATGCGCAGCGCTTCGGTATCGAACCGCAGTTTATTCAGCTCGAGATCACCGAGACGATCAATATCGAGTACACATCCTACGCAAGCACCTTCCTCAACCGGCTGCACAATGCCGGCTATCTGCTGGCGCTGGATGACTTCGGAGCGGGTTTCACGTCGTTGCTGCGCATCGTGGAGTATCCGATCTCGATGGTGAAGTTCGACAAGAATTTCATTCAGCAGACCCTGAAGCGGGGTAACCGGCAGATCTTGAAGCCGTTGGTGGAGTTGTGTCACACCAATGGGATGCTGGTGACGATGGAGGGGGCGGAGTCGCAGGAAGATATCGATCTGCTGAGAAGTTTCGATTGTGATTACATCCAGGGCTACTTCCTGGGCCGCCCCATCTCACTGGCCGACATGGAAGACGCAGTCCGGCGCCTTGGCCAGAATTCTCAGCCTAGCCTAATTTGATTTTTTGATTGTGCTCCGTAGGTCGAGCGTTGGGGCGAGGGGGCAGCGGGTAGGACACGCCCGTGAACCCATCCATGGGGGGCTCGGGTGCCGCCATCCCTGGCGGCACACGGTCCTGCCTGCCTCTCCCCACCCGCCATCGCTCTGACTTCTGTGGGACGTCGAAGGTCAAAATCCATTGATACGAGTGGGATGTGCCTACTGTTCATGCAGTGAACACACCAGCATGCGCCATTGCCCAGCAAGTATGTACATCTCCGCCCGCACTCCTGGTTTCCGCGAACCACTGCAGCCAGATCGGGGGGTGGGGCAGGCCTTGGCAGGACCGTTGAGCGCCATGGATGGCGCGACCGAGCCCTACAGGGATGTATTCACGGGCGTGTCCTGCCAAGGC
>JBBTKA010000106.1:12336-23086 GCA_038059145.1 Pseudomonadota bacterium | reverse complement strand
CCCCCCACCCCCCGATCGCCCTACAGAGTGCTCACAAACACATTAATCGTCGTGCGTGATATGCCCCATCTTGGTCGCCTTCACGGCCAGATAGGCTTTGTTATGCAGATTATGCCCGGTGTGAATCGGCACCCGCTCCGCAACATGAACCCCGATCGCCTCCATCCCCGCCACCTTCGCCGGATTGTTCGTCAGCAATCGCAATTCCTTCACGCCGAAATGCGCCAGCATCGGTCGGCAGATCTCGTACTCACGGCCATCCGCCAGAAACCCCAGACGCTCATTCGCCTCTACCGTGTCAGCCCCGGCGTCCTGCAACGCGTACGCCTTGATCTTGTTCAGCAGCCCGATACCGCGCCCTTCCTGACGCAGATAGAGAATCAACCCACGCCCTTCTTTGGCGATTTGCTGCATCGCATACTGCAACTGCGGGCCACAGTCACAGCGCAGACTGAACAGCGCATCGCCGGTCAGGCACTCGGAGTGCACGCGGCATAGTGCGGGCTCGCCATTGCCCACGTCTCCCATGGCCAGAACGACATGCTCCTTGCCTGTGCGGGCATCTTCAAATCCGTGAATGGTAAAGTCGCCCCATTCGGTGGGCAGCAACGCTCCCGCCACGTATTTAACTTGCACTGAATCTTCCTCTCTTAAACGAATGCTGAATGACCTGATATATACGCTGCAGCCTGCAGACAGATCAGTGCCATGACACCTGCAAGCACATCATCGATCATCACACCGAACCCACCCTTGACGTGCTGATCGAGCCAGCGAATGGGCCAGGGCTTGATGATGTCGAAAAATCTGAACAGAACGAAACCGACGATGATCCACAACCAGCCCGCCGGAGCCATGAACATGGTGATCCAGTAGCCAACGAACTCATCCCAGACGATGCCGCCATGATCATGCACGCCAATGTCGCGCGTCGTTTGGTCGCAAAGCCAGATACCGACCAGCGTGGCCGCAAGCAGAAACAACAGGTAGAGCGGCCACGTCAGCGCCGGCAGCACGAGATACAAGGCCACGCCCATGACAGTGCCGAAGGTGCCGGGAGCGACAGGCGCCGCCCCACTGCCGAAACCGAAGGCCGCAAAATGGATGGGATTACGCCACACTGAACGCGGAGTAGCTGCCATCAGCGACGCTCCTGTGAACCCGTTGAATCAGCACTTTCCGTTGGGAAATGGTTGTAGCCGCGCACCTTCAGATCCAATGTCTCACCGTCGCGCTGCCAGCGCACGCCCTGTCCCGCTGCGATGTGACCGATGCACGCAACAGGGGTACCAGCCTCCCGCATCTGCTGTTCCAGCATCTCGGTATGATCGGAGGGCACCGTGAAGCACAATTCATAATCGTCCCCCCCACTCAGTGCCAGTGCCAGCCTCTCCGGCTCAGGAATCAGCGCGCGAAAGGCCTCGGACAGCGGCAGGGCGTCGACATTGACGACGGCCCCGAGACCACTGGCACGGGCAATGTGTCCGAGATCGGAAGCCAGTCCGTCGGAGATATCGATGGCGGCTGAGGCCAACTGTCGCAGCCGCAACGCTGCACGCACTCTGGATTCGGGAAGATGAAACGCCTCGATCAAGGCCTGCCTCTGCGCGGGCGTCGCACGTTCGGCGTGTGCTCTTCCCTGCAGCAGCATCAGCCCGGCGGCCGCATCCCCGAGAGTTCCGGTGACATAGATCATGTCACCCTCGTGGGCGCCATTGCGAAGCAACGCGGCACCTTGCGGCACGCTGCCGTGCACCTGAATGCAGACGGTCAGCGCTCCTCGCTCCGGGTGACAGGCCGTCGTGTCGCCACCGACGAGGGGGCAGGTGTGTGCGCTGGCGACAACGCCGAGTCCGGCGCTGAATCGCTCCAACCAGAGCGAGTCGACATGAGGAAGACTCAAGGCAAGGGTGAAACAGACCGGCTGTGCGCCCATGGCAGCGAGATCACTCAAATTGACCAATAAAACCCGCTTTCCTAGCAGAAAAGGATCGGTTTCAGGCAGGAAATGCACCCCCTCCTGCAGCAAATCCATAGACATTACAAGCTCTTGCCCGGGTCCGACCCGCAGCAGGGCGCCGTCGTCACCAATGCCTAGCGCGACGCCGGGCGCTGCAAACGCGAGTTCAGGGCGCTGGAAATAGCGACGGATAATGTCGAATTCATCGGAAGCCACGTCGGGAAACCTCGGGAGCTGCTGGCATCGGATTTTGGTTCAGGCTTTTTGTTTAGGCTTTTGTTTTAGGGCTCCGGATCTCAGACTTCGAGGGTCCGGATGGAGCGGGCAGCGCGGTCGAGAATGCCATTGATGTACTTGTGGCCGTCGGTGGCACCGAACACCCGCGCCAGTTCCACACACTCGTTGATGACGACCTTGTAAGGCACGACGATACGGTGCAGCAACTCGTACATGCCATAGCGCAGGAGCGACAGCTCCACAGGATCAAGCGCGTCGATACGGCGGTCCAGCATCGGTTCAAGAGCGGCATCCAGTTCTTTTACCAGTGGCGGGATGGCGGGGAAGACCTCGTGGAAGTAGGCCCAGTCGATCTTGCCCAGGTAATAGCTGCGAAACTCTGCCTGAATATCGGACACTGGCGCACGGGCGACCTGCCACTGATACAAGGCCTGCAGCACCATGCGGCGAGCCTTCTGGCGCTCCGACAGCTTCTTCTTGGAATCGTCACGCGCAGCGGTCGGCAACGGTGGCCGGACGCCCGGCAGACTGGGATCGACCTCGAGTTTCGCAGTAAGAGGCTTTGCCAGCAGAGATTCCAACGTTTCGGGTTTAACAGACACTTGTATCACCTACAGCAACTTCAATTTATTGATAACACTGACCATTTCGAGCGCACTCAGCGCGGCTTCCGCGCCCTTGTTGCCAGCCTTGGTGCCGGCACGTTCGATGGCCTGCTCGATGGTGTCGACCGTGAGGACACCGAAGGCCACGGGGATGCGGCTCTCGAGACTGACAACGCTCAGCCCCTTCACGCATTCACCAGCGACATACTCGAAGTGTGGCGTGCCTCCGCGGATCACGGCGCCCAGCGCGATGACGGCGTCATAGGTGCCTGTGGCCAGTACATTGCGAGTCAGCACTGGCAGCTCGAAAGCGCCCGGCGCCTTGATAACCGTGATGTCCTCATCCGGCACGCCATGACGACGCAGGGTGTCGACCGCTCCTTCGAGCAGCTTGTCGACAACGAAACTGTTGAAGCGCGCCACGACAATCGCGTAGGTTGCCTTCTCGGCGACCAGACTTCCTTCTATTACCTTGATGTTGTTCATTTTCCTCACCTTTGATTCGAAAATTCGCGCGCCTCTGTCCGCCGCGCTTTTGCCCACTACGCTGCCGAACGTTAGTCCGCTGACTGCTGTGCCCGCATGAAGGCTTCATCAAACGGGACAAACTCCACCACCTCCAGATCAAAACCGGAGATGGCATGGTAGCGGGCCGGATAGCTGAGCAGGCGCATCTTGCCAACACCGAGATCACGCAGTATCTGCGAACCGGTGCCAATAGTCAGATCGTTGCCTTTTCTGGCAGCCCGTGGCGCTCCGCCTTCATCTCCGAAGGCGCTGCTCAGCGTCTCGTTGATGTCCTCCGCATATTCTGCGCCGGATAGTAACACAGCCACCCCCCGGCCTTCCTGTGCGATTCTCGCCAGAGCCGCCCCGAAGGACCACGATGGCCAGGCCGGATTCACCACATCGCAGACATCTCGCAAGGTGTTGGCCACGTGCACGCGCACGAGAGTCGGATCGATTTTATTGACCTCACCCATGACGAAGGCCAGATGCGGCCCGCCCTGAATGGTGTCCTTGAAGGTGTGCACCGTGAACTCGCCGTGCTCGGTCTGGACGACATGACTGTCCTTGCGCTCCACCGTGCGCTCGTTGGCGATGCGGTAATGAATCAGATCCACAATCGTGCCGATCTTCAGGCCATGCTTCTGTGCGAAGACTTCCAGATCCGGCCGCCGGGCCATCGTCCCGTCATCGTTCATGATCTCGACAATCGCCGCCGCCGGAGTGAAGCCCGCCAGCCGCGCCAGGTCGCAGCCTGCTTCGGTATGACCAGCGCGCTGCAGGACGCCGCCGGGCTGCGCCATGATCGGAAATACGTGGCCTGGCTGCACGATGTCATCCGGCTTGCTGTCGCGCGCCACCGCTACCTGAATGGTGCGGGCACGATCAGCGGCGGAGATGCCGGTCGTCACGCCCGTCGCCGCCTCGATGGACGCCGTGAAATTGGTGGCAAACTGGGTGCCATTCTTGCTGACCATCGGCCGCAGGTTGAGGAATTCGCAGCGCTCGCGGCTCAGGGTAAGGCAGATCAACCCCCGCGCATTGGTAGCCATGAAGTTGATGTCCTCGGTGCGCACGCGCTCGGCGGCGATGACGAGGTCACCCTCGTTCTCGCGATCTTCGTCGTCCATCAGGATGACCATGCGGCCTTGGCGGATGTCTTCGATAATTTCTTCTACGGTGTTCAGTTTCATAATTTTCCAGTCAGTGTGGAATTTACGTGTGGGAGCGGGCCTTGCCCGCGATTGGTCATCGCTGTTTGCAAAGACATTGGCCGTAAAATCGCGGGAAGTGGCTGGCAATCGCGGGCAGGCCCGCTCCCACAGGACGGTGCCGCCTTCATGCAAAACCTCTTTCTGCCAGGAAGGCATGTGTCAGCCTGCTGGCCTCGCCCTCGGTCTCGTCGGCCGCGTGGTCGCCTTGCATCAGGCGCTCCAGGTAGCGGCTGATGAGGTCCACTTCCAGATTGACCTGCTGACCCGGCCGGTAATCCTGAATGATGGTCTGGGCCTGGGTATGCGGGATGATGTTCACGCTGAACGTGGCGCCATTGACAGTGTTCACGGTGAGGCTGGTGCCATCGATACAGATCGAGCCTTTCTGGGCGATATATCTGGCCAGCGCTTTGGGTGCACGAAAATCCATGCGCACGCTGGCGCCATCGGGCCGGCGGTCGATCAGCTCGCCAACACCGTCGACGTGACCGCTGACGATGTGGCCGCCGAGGCGCTTGGTCGGCGTCAGCGCCTTCTCCAGATTCAGTCTGGCGCCCTTGCTCAGGCTGTGCAGAGTAGTCAGCTCCATCGTCTCGTTGGAGACGTCGGCCTCGAATTGCGCGGGCCCGAGCCGCGTCACTGTCAGACACACCCCGTTGACGGCAATGCTGTCGCCCAGCACCACGTCACTGAAATCCAGCTTCGGGCTGTTCACGCTCAGGCGCCATTCGCCGCCTCTGAGCTGCAAATCCGCCACTGTTCCCAGCGCCTCGATGATTCCTGTAAACATGTTGTATTCGCCTTCCTTCCCGCTCACTGATGGATGATGCGCGCCGTGATGCGGCAGTCACCATCGAGCATGCACACATCGACAATGTTCAGGCGCACACGATCCGACATATGCCGCAGCCCCGGCAGATTCAACAGCGGCTGTGCATCGCTGCCCAGAAACATAGCACCGATGTAAATGATGACTTCATCGACCAATCCTGCCTTGATCATGGCACCACACAGCGTGGGGCCGGACTCCAGCAACACCTCGTTGCATCCGTACTCGCTCGCCAGGCACTGCATGGCTGCACGCAGATCCACGCGACCACCCTGCTCCGTGGCGACTTCACGCACGCTCGCACCGCTGTCGGCAAAGCGCAGCGCCTGCTGCCCATGCGGACTGCAGGTCAATACCACCGTTTCTCCCGGCAAGGACAACAGCTTGGCGTCGGGCGGCGTTCGCAGGGCAGAATCCAGAATAACCCGCAGAGGCTGGCGCGCGGCAATCTCCTGCACTTGATCCGGTGTCAGATCAAGGCCTGAATGAGAGGCAACCCACTGCTCGGGGCGGACGTTGAGACTGGGATTGTCGATCAGCACGGTATTCACGCCCGTCATCACCGCACAGGCAGAGGCGCGCAGACGCTGCACATCCGCTCTGGCCGCCGGGCCGGTGATCCACTGACTCTCCCCGGACGCCATCGCCGTGCGGCCATCCAGACTCATCGCGATCTTGCAACGCACATAGGGCAACCCTTCGGTCATGCGTTTGATGAAACCTCTGTTGAGAGCGCGGGACTCTTCCTCCAGCAGCGGTCCGCCAACGCGGATACCCGCATCACGCAACGCCTGAATCCCTTTGCCGGCCACGATGGGGTTCGGGTCCAACATACCGTAGACGACCTCAGTGACGCCGGCGGCAATCAGCGCTTCGGTGCAGGGCGGGGTCTTGCCATGATGGCAGCAAGGTTCGAGGGAAACATAAGCCGTGGCCCCACGGGCCGCTTCACCCGCCGCCATAAGGGCGTTGACCTCGGCATGGGAGTGGCCAGGCTTTGCGTGCCAGCCGGTGCCGACAATCTGTCCGTCCTTGACAATGACACAGCCCACACGAGGGTTCGGTGTCGTCGAATAGACCTTGGCCGCCGCCGTTATGGCCACGTTCATGAAGTATGCGGCAGTGCTGTTCATCACAGGGTCCGGATGCTCAGTTATCGTTGGCCAGACGGTCGATTTCGGCACGGAACTCATTCAAATCCTTGAAGCTGCGATACACCGAGGCGAAGCGCACGAAGGCCACCTCGTCGAGCTGACGCAATTCCTGCATCACCTGCTCACCCACCATGCGGGACGGCACTTCGCGTTCGCCCGTGGCGCGCAGGTAATTCTTGATGCGGTTGATGGCCTCATCGACCTTCTCGATGCTTACCGGGCGTTTCTCCAGCGCCTTGAGCAGCCCGGAATGCAACTTGTTCTCGTCGAACGGCTCGCGATTCCCGTTCGACTTCACGATGCGCGGCATCACGAGCTCGGCGCTCTCGAAGGTTGTGAAACGCTCCGCGCAGGTAATGCACTCGCGGCGGCGTCTCACCTGATTACCTTCGGACACCAAGCGCGAATCGATCACCTTGGTATCCACCGCGTTACAAAAAGGACAATGCATAACCGAATCTGCCTGATGTCGTCGCTACAGACCCGGAGATGCCGGGCCTCTGGATCAGCCGTAAACCGGAAAACGCTCGCACAGCGCCAGCACTTTATTCTTGACCTGCTCGATCACGGATTCGTTTTCGATGTTGTCGAGAATGTCGCAGATCCAGTCGGTGAGCTGTGTCACTTCCGCTTCCTTGAAACCGCGTCGCGTGACGGCCGGGGAGCCGATACGCAGACCGCTGGTGACGAACGGCGGACGCGGGTCGTTGGGCACGGCGTTCTTGTTGACGGTGATATTGGCGCGGCCCAGAGCGGCATCCGCGTCCTTGCCGGTAATGCCTTGCTTGACCAGACTGAGCAGGAACAGGTGATCGTCGGTGCCATTGGAGACGATGTCATAGCCGCGCTTGATGAAACCGGCCGCCATCGCTTGCGCGTTTTTCACGACCTGCTGCTGATAGGCTTTGAACTCCGGGCTCATGGCCTCCTTGAAGCAGACTGCCTTGGCAGCGATCACGTGCATCAATGGCCCGCCCTGGCTCTCGGGGAATACAGCGAAATTCAGCTTCTTTTCCAACTCGGGGTTGGCTTTGGCCAGAATCAGGCCGCCGCGCGGGCCGCCCAGCGTCTTGTGGGTGGTAGACGTGGTGACATCGGCAATCTGCACAGGGCTTGGGTATACACCTGCGGCCACGAGGCCGGCGACGTGCGCCATATCAACCACAAACCAGGCACCGACCATGTCGGCAATCTTGCGGAACCGCTGCCAGTCCACGACGCGGGAGTAAGCAGAGAAGCCGGCCACAATCATCTTCGGCTTGTGTTCGAGGGCGAGTCGTTCGACCTGATCGTAGTCGATCTCACCAGTTGCACTGTTGAGGCCGTACTGGACAGCGTTGTAGATGCGGCCGGAGAAGCTTACGCTGGCGCCGTGAGTCAGGTGACCACCATCGGCGAGGCTCATGCCCAGCACCGTATCGCCCGGCTTGACCAGCGCCATGTAGACCGCTGCGTTGGCCTGTGATCCGGAGTGTGGCTGCACGTTGGCATAGTCGGCACCGAACAGCTGCTTGGCGCGTTCAATGGCCAGGGTTTCGACCACATCGACATGTTCGCAGCCGCCGTAGTAACGCTTGCCCGGATAGCCTTCCGCGTACTTGTTGGTCAGCACACTGCCTTGTGCTTCCATCACGAGCGGGCTGGTGTAATTCTCCGAAGCAATCAATTCGATATGGTGTTCCTGGCGCTGGGCTTCCGCGTTGATGGCGGCGCTCAGTTCCGGATCAAATTTCGCAATTGTCATTTCACGACTAAACATGCAATTCCCCATTGGCAGGCCTAAGATTCAGTGGAGCGGCATTTTAACCCAAGCCTCCTGCATGAGCACCCACAATCTTGAAACTAATCGCTCCGCATGCCGGTCGGCGGTGTGGGGGCGGCCTATGGAGGACACGCCGTGAACCCATCCGTGGGGGCTCGCTTTCGCCATCCATGGCTCAAGACGGTCCACCATAGGCCGCCCCCACACCGCCACCCTACCCCCAAAGAGAATTTCAGCTCCTCCATCCCGAACGCCCGAACGCCCGAACGCCCGAACGCCCGAAAGCCCGAAAGGGTCGGACCAACCTAATATATTGAATTAACAGAAATAGAGCGCTCGGAAGAGCTTCTTTAGAGCGCTAAAAGGCACATATTGCTGCAAGAAAATCGACCATTGATTAGCTTGAGAGCTGCTGATTTCGGGACACATTTGCTGGCTTTAAGCACGCTATAACCTGTCGATCCGTGCTTGATAAACGCATTATCAATAGGTTACGCGGGTCCCACCCGCGCCGGATGAAGTCTAAGGCGCGCACCACTGCAGGTAGAGCGGTGACATGGGGCAGTGCCATGCCGGACCGTCAGCCGCCAGGACGGCGGCTGCCGAGCCCCCACGGATGGGTTCACGGCGTGTCCGGCAGGGCACTGCCCCGTGGCGCCGCTCGGCATGCGAAGTGATGGCAGGAGGTAAGAAAAGCATCGCGGGCACGGCCCGCTCCCACAGGGAGGTGTGGCATAATGGCCGCCTTCAATTCAGACGCCGTTTCTTAAGCACACCACGGGAATTCGTACGTTATGGCTCAGTTCGTTTACACCATGCATCAGGTGGGCAAGGTTGTTCCGCCCAAGAAAGAAATCCTAAAGGACATATCGCTGTCGTTTTTTCCAGGCGCCAAAATCGGCGTGCTTGGCTTGAATGGGTCAGGCAAATCGACCTTGCTGCGTATCATGGCCGGCATCGACAAAGAGCATCACGGCGAGGCCCGCGCACAGACCGGCATCAACATCGGCTACCTGCCTCAGGAGCCAGCCCTCAATCCCGACAAAGATGTGCGCGGCAATGTTGAAGAGGCTATGGGGCCCGTCATCAAACTGATCGAAGACTTCAACGCCATCAGCGATCGCTTCGCCGAACCGATGAGCGACGACGAAATGAACGAGTTGCTGGAGAGACAGGGCGAGTTGCAGAACGCCATCGATGCCGCGGAAGGCTGGGACATCGAGCGCAAGCTGGAGATCGCGGCCGACGCCTTGCGCCTGCCGCCCTGGGATGCCGATGTCAGCACCCTCTCAGGCGGAGAGAAGCGCCGCGTGGCTCTGTGCCGCCTGCTGCTCTCCAACCCCGACATGCTGCTCCTTGACGAGCCGACCAACCACCTGGATGCCGAGAGTGTGGGCTGGCTCGAACGTTTTCTGCAGGAATATCCCGGCACCGTGGTCGCCATCACCCACGACCGCTACTTCCTCGACAATGCCGCCGGCTGGATTCTGGAGCTGGACCGTGGTCACGGCATCCCCTACGAGGGCAATTACACGACCTGGCTCGAGACCAAGGAGGCGCGCCTGGCGACTGAAGCCAAGCAGGAGGCCGCTCGCGAGCGCACCATCAAGGCCGAATTGGAGTGGGTCCGCGCCAATCCCAAGGGTCGGCAGGCCAAGAGCAAGGCCCGTATCGCGCGCTTCGAAGAACTCAACTCCCAGGATTTCCAGAAACGCAATGAGACCACCGAGCTGTACATTCCGCCCGGCCAGCGTCTGGGCGACA
Source organism: Pseudomonadota bacterium (assembly GCA_038059145.1). GTDB lineage: Bacteria > Pseudomonadota > Gammaproteobacteria > Pseudomonadales > Pseudohongiellaceae > UBA5078. The sequence continues at coordinate 13,054 of JBBTKA010000106.1, read as the reverse complement.
TGGTCATCGAAGTCAATAACCTCTGCAAAGGCTTCGGCGACCGCACGCTGATCGACAATCTCAGCTTCAGCATTCCCAAGGGCAGCATCGTCGGCATCATCGGCGGCAACGGCGCGGGCAAGACCACCTTCCTGCGCATGCTGGTCGGACAGGAGCAGCCGGACAGTGGCAGCATCCGTCTGGGCGAAACAGTCGAACTGGCCTACGTGGACCAGAGCCGCGATGCGCTCAATGACAACGTGACGGTGTGGCAGGAAATCTCCGACGGCCACGAAATTCTGCAGATCGGTCGCTACGAGGTGCAGTCACGCTCCTACGCCAGCCGCTTCAACTTCAAAGGCAGCGACCAGCAGAAGTTCGTTAAAGATCTCTCCGGCGGTGAGCGCAACCGGCTGCATCTGGCCAAGTTGCTCAAGCGCGGCGCCAACGTACTGCTGCTGGACGAGCCCACCAACGATCTGGACGTGGAAACCCTGCGGGCCCTGGAAGAAGGACTGATGAACTTCCCCGGCAACGTCATCGTCGTGTCGCACGACCGCTGGTTCCTCGATCGTCTGTGTACTCATATCCTCGCGTTCGAGGGCAACAGCCAGGTGGTCTTCCACGAAGGCAACTACAGCGACTACGAAGCAGACCGCAAGAAGCGCCTCGGCGACAACGCCCAGCCGACGCGCATCAAGTACAAGCGCCTCGCCTGAAACCACGGTGTGGGAGCCGG
>JBBTKA010000106.1:0-12326 GCA_038059145.1 Pseudomonadota bacterium | reverse complement strand
AATCAATTCAGTCGCGGGCAAGGCCCGCTCCCACATGGAAATTGGGGTGAGAGTAAAAATACAGCACTGTATTTTTACTCTCACCCTCTCATCTCGCGGGGCAACCTGCCGCTATAAAGGGCCATAGAGTCCCCATTTGTGAGCAGTCATTGAATGTCCGATCAGAGCCCCTCAAGCGCTGAGGCCGAGCGCCGCGCCTTCACAAGAATCTTCTTCGATGCCGAAACCGTGGTGATGCAGGGGGCACATTGCTGGCCGGTCGAACTGATCGACGTCTCACTGCATGGCCTGCTGGTCAAAAATCCTGGCGACATGGCGCTGGATTCCAGCAAATCAGCGGAAGTGATCATTCATCTGGCGGGTGACCTGCAGATCTGCATGCGCGTGCGCGTGGCGCATCAGGAACGGAGCAGGGTGGGCATGATCTGCGAGGAAATGGAGTTGGACAGCATGATCCATCTGCGTCGACTGGTGGAACTCAACACGGGTGATACGGCGCTGCTGGAACGCGAACTCTCGGCACTCGGCTGAGGCGGCCATCGCCTTTACAACCCCAGCTGCTCCCGCAACAACAGCATGCGCGCGTGATTTTCCTCACCGCTTAAAGGCTGCGAGATGTGTTCCGGCAAGGCAACCACCTGCGGCACCCCCAGCTCCTCGCCTCGCATCACCCGCTGACACAGCTCGTTGTAGTAATACTCGAACAGAGGAAACACTCTGTCCTCAGGCTCCGTCGCCAGCAGAAACCAGCCGGTGGCCACGCCCGCAAAATAGACCGCCGGATGACTCCAGGCGAATGCCGCCTTGGGCGGCTCCGCACGGCACGCCTCGATGTAAGCCTCACGGGGAGTAGGCAACCCGAACAATCCGGCGCCTTCCTCACATGCCCTTACCACCACGGAAATAGTCGGCAGGTAATCATGCGTCTTCACCACCCGCCGCGCTGCTGCCACGATCTGCACAGGACTGTAATCGGTCAGGCAGCCAAGCCAGTATTTCTTGGCCATTACCAGACGCTCTTCAGTTCCATAAGCCTTCTGGTACTGATTGTGATACGCCAGCTCGAACTCCGCGAACAGCTGATTGATCGCGTCGATCCGGTCGGGGCCACTGCGCCCGGCGTCTTCGGAAGTGTCGCTGCGGCTACTCGGCCCAGCTTCGGTCTGTGAAGCGCTGGAAGGCCGCGCCAAGGCCTTGCTGGCCTTTTCCAGTAAAGGATTGATCGTTTGCATCGATTAAGCTCACTGCCTGCGACTCTTCGAGTCGTCTTGACCATTGATATTTGATGAACTGCAGAAACCGCGTATTCCAGGACGCATGCACCTGATTGGTGTCGCGCCAGTACAACACGAACTCGCCGACCTTGGAGCGCGCGAAGTCCTCGTCGATTTCGGCCAGTTTGAGGATCTCGAAGCATTCAGGACTCGGCTGCCAGTCCTCGCTGATGCGGCGCGGCTGCGTGTCGTGCTGAATCGACGCTGAGTACTTGCCCCACTGCCTGCGGATGTGTTCGATGAAACGGGTGTTCCAGGCTCCATTGACAGCGCCGCGCTCACGCCAGTAGAGCACAAACTCCGGGATCGCGTCTTCGATGAAGGTGGGGCTGATGCCCGCATTCTCCAGGATGGAGATCGCTTCCACGCTCGGCCACCAGTCCGCTGACATGTCGGTATCCAGCTCGCTGACACCCCGTCGGGATTGCTCCTGTCGCCACTCCCGCAGCACATATTTGTAGAATGCATTGCCCCAGGAAAAACGCGCCTGGCGCCGCTCGCGCCAGTACATGACGAAGCCCGGCACCAGCTGACGAACAAACTCTTCGGGAATATTCTGCTGACGGCACTGGCGAACCCAGTCCTCGCCAGGTTGCCAGTTGGGAGGTATATAACTGGCGCCCTGCGTGGGTGGAGTCTGAAATATGGGATTAGACTCCGCGGTGACGGGTCTGATAGTCGGGCCAGAACTCTGGCTATGGGTGCGCGGACGCTCCGCAACAGACTGCCGCACCTGGTTGATCGCATACCAGGACGAATCTGGTTGGGAGGACTGCGGGTCGATCAGGATCAAGCCCAGATCCTGCAGACTCTTCTGTACACGTTTGATGTCAATCAGCGCCCAGAACGGAAAGGCACTGCACAGATCCTGCTGCGCCAGCTCGATCCAGCTCAGACGATCCTTGCTGCGCAGGGGACGATGGGCCATGAGCTCGCTGAGCACATGCAGCATGACCGCTTCTTCCAGACCAATGGTCGCGGCAAGTGTCGGTGATATCACCAAGGGACGTTCGGGTACGAGCGAGGATTGCATGGTCAACCTGGGAAACAATTCGAGATTGGAACAATGTCATTGGCGGGCCCGGCGTTATCACTGCCACGCCTCCCGCGAAGCTGCAGCCATGCTACCACAGCCTGATGGGATCCCGGCACGCAATCCTCGCCTCGCGCTGCGGCATCTGATCACACCATCATGCCGGCAGCGTCCGACGTGCCTCCAACCGTTTCCAGAACCGCTCATGAAAGAAGTAGGCAACGGTGTTGATGGCCGGCTCCACCAGAGCCAGCGCACCACCGATCACCCAGCTGCCGGTCAGCATCCAGGCGACGGTGAACGCGGTGGTGAAATGGACTATCGCAAAGCTCAAGGTCTTGGTCATATCGGGCTACTCCTGACAAATTTACGGCGTCAGGTTAGCGTCGACCACAGAAAATTAAAATCTATTAATATCTATGCTATCAATCCATAAAAGGAATCATTCTCAATTGTGGATTAACTCACTGCGACACGTCCACCTCCAATTCCATGCCGATCCAGCCCTCTTCAAGCGCGCCCTCGGCGACCACCCCGGTCAGCTGAGCCCGATCAGTCAGCGCAGGGTCCACTGCTGTCAGCTGCTCCAGAACCGCCGCAGCGCGAGCCTGCCCAAGGGCCTGCAAGTCCTGCTCCGACACCGGTTCCAGTGGCAATAACTCTCTGCGCAGCGCACTGGCGTAAGCCAGTTCATCGAACTGCTCAGGTTCGCCAGCTGCTGCCGGGCGGGTATGTTGTGCACGCAGCTGTTGCAGGAAGGCGGTCGCAGTCGCGCCCGGATCAGCACCCGCATCCGCACCTTGCCGCGCAGTCGTGTAGAAGCCTTCCAGCACACTCGTGAGGGTGGGAGCCGCCACATTCGCGCTGTCCGCCGGCGCATCTGCGGCAGCGGGCGCCGCGACGCCCGCGACGAGCGCCTCCTCAATCCGCCGCTCCAGAAACTGCTCCCGCAGCGCTTCGGAATCTTCGGCCTCGGCGGCAACGCCGTTGATTTTGAGCAGCAGCTGCGGGCGCTGCTGCAAGGCACCTGCCAGCGATACCAGCGTTTCGCGCTCAGGCGGCGCCAAATCGGCGCGCCCCGGCATGAAGTTGATGGCACCCAGCTCCTCTTCGCCTGAGCCGACCAGACTGGCCAGCAGACGGAAGGGTGACGTCACGATATTGGTAATGATATTGGCCAGCGCCCGCCGAATGACCAGCCCGTAGCTGAACTCCGGATTGTTGATGTCGCCACTGACCGGCACCTCCAGATCGATCACGCCGTTGCGATCCTTGAGGAGCGCCACTGCCAGTCCAAGCGGAAGATCGAGCGCATCAGGATGCGGCACCCGCTCGCCAAGCACCAGATCGCGCATCACCAACGCATTGTCGCCACTGAGCTGGCCATCGTTGATGCGGTAGGAAAGGTCGACATCGAGATCGCCATCGTCGATGCGCCTGCCCGCAAACTTGATGACATAGGGCGACATCGACGGGATATCGAGATTGCGGAAGCGCAGGTCGATCTCGGTCAGCTCACTGGGCGCGAACGGGCGCAGCTGCCCGCCGATGGTGACCAACCCATACTCGTCCACCTGCCCTTCCAGCGCTACACGCGCGGGTTCGCTCGAGCGTGTCGAGAGTGCCGAGACCTCCCCTGCCAGACCCGCCATCTGCACCGCGAACGGCAGCGGCAGAGATTCGTCCGAGAAATCCGCGCTGCCATTCTCGATGGTGATGTTCTGCACGGTGATCGGCAAAAGTTCCTGCGCGGCCGCCTCGGGAGCGGGATCCGCAGGCGAATCTGCGGCGGCAGGTTCTCTCGCAATCAGGGTGCGGGCGATATTGTTCGCGCCACTCTGTTCGATCTCGACGCGGGCATAGGGCTCACGTATGTGAATGTCGCCAATGTCTATCTGCAGCTGCTCGCCGGCCACCACGGCGAGCGATTCGATTGCCAGGCTACCCAGTCCCAACAGGGACTCGCGCTCCACGGTGTCGGTCAAGGCCAGGTTGTCCAGCGCCACGGAGCCGTTAAAACGCGTGCTGCCGGGAGTCACTGCAAGATCACCGGTGACGCCGAACGACCCTGAGTCGACGCTGATATTCGCGAAAGGCGCAACGTAGGGCTGAATCACGGGCAGCGCCAGGCCCTCCAGCACCAGCTCGCCGGTGAAGTCGACCTGCGGCAGGATATTCAGCACACCGCCGGTGCGTAATGAGCCGCCGCTGCTCAGGTCCACCAGCGCCGCCACTGTCACAGGGGTCTGCGGGACGTTGCTCAGATCATCGAGCGTCGCGTTGATGCTGACGTCCACAGCAACTGGCTGAGCAGGCACGCGATCGACCACGCCAACGGTCCAGTTCTGCAGAGCGAGCTGGCTCGCACGCACCGTCCAGGGCGCTGGAGCACTGGCAGCAGCGCTTGCCTCCGCCGGTTCAGATGCCGTCGACCCGGCTTCCGGGAGCAACCGCAGGAAATTGATCGAGCCATCGCTGGCACGCTCGGGTCGCAGGTCGACGCCGTCGAGCAGCAGACGCTCAAGCGTCACACTGCGTTCGCCCCACTGCAAAGCGCCGCCCTCCACTTGCAGGGTGGGCACGCTGGCCAGCCGCGCACCGTTTCCGGGGTCACTGACCTGCAGATCGCTGAGGCTGGCATCGAAGCCAGTAATCGCAGCCTCGAACCCACCCTGAGCAGGCAGGGCCACATCGTATTGAAATCCGGCCTCCAGCCAGCCACCTGTCAGGCGCACCGGCAGGGCCGAGCGCAGATAGCTGTAGGCTAGATCGACGTAAGGGCCGACCAGCCTCAGCTCACCTTCTGAGCGCACAGGGTTGAGCGATACCGACCCGGTCCAGTGCAACTGCGAACCGTTGCCCATAATCAGACTGAGCGTCTCCGGCGCGCGCGCATCCGGCAAGGTACTCAGGTTAGCGACGGTGAAATCCAGATCATCGATGCTGGTGAAGAATGGTGGCGACAGCACGTCATCGGTGAATGCCAGACTGGTGTCTTCGACACGCAGATCAGCGATAAGCAGCCGTGGCAGCTCGCCCGGCTCCGTGGGCGGAAGGGGCTCAGTGACGGGTTCCGCTGAAGCACTCCAGCGCTCGGCAAGGCGGCCAATATTGGTGTCTGTGGTGGAGTAACGGCGGAGCGAGCCGTGCAACCCCAGCACGTGCAGCTCCCGAATACTCCAGGCTCTCTGCGTCAGGCTGTTCACCTGCAAATTCGCAAAGGCACGGTCTAGGGAGATGACGCGGCGGCCATCGGCGTCAATCAGGTCCAGTCCGTCGATTCCGAATGTCAAAGCCCAAGGGTTGAGCTGAATGTCCTCGACTGTCATCTGCACACCGAGGCGCTCCTGCAGAAGTCCGGTCAGCTGCCGCTCGATCACCCACGGCACCACCATGAATCCCGCAATCGTGTAGGTCGCCAGTACGCCGACTACCCAGCTCCACAAACGCCAGGAACGCAATCTGTTCCGCAACCAAGTTGGCATCTTCCTTTCCCCCTGTTTTGCAGCCGGAGCGACCGGCATGATTCTTCCTTTTTTTGCGGGCTCAAAAAAAAAGCCCGGCTACCTTGCGGCGGCCGGGCTTTCTATTTGTCTGCGCGTCCGCTCTTAGTGAGCAGCGGCGGTAGCACGAGGTCCGTGCAGAGACATGGCCGTCAACTTGCCGCCGGTCTGCAGAAGTACATACTGCTCGCCTTTGTGCACGTAGGTCATCATGCCATATCGAGTGTCTGCTGACACGGGCACTTTGCCGATTTGACGACCAGTCGCCTTATCTACGGCAAACAGGTGCGGCGTACCGTCGCTGGCCTGTGATGCGTAGATCAGCATAGTCTTGGTCACTGCCATCGGCGCATGAGCACCAGTACCAGTGTTGCCGATGTCGATGCCAGCCAGAGCCGGGTTGTTCTTGATGCGGTCAGGCGTCTCACCGACAGGGATCATCCACAGATGCTCACCGGTATTCAGGTCGATTGCAGTGATACGGCTGTAGGGTGGCTTGAACAGGGGCAGACCCTGCGGGCCACGTGGGCCGCCACCGCCAGTACCAACAGCGTACTGGGCTACAGTCGTACCAGTGGTAGTCGTGCCCGAATCAGTTTCATAACGCAGGTCCGCCTCGGCTCCCGGAACGATGGCACGCGTGGTGCAACCACTCAAAGAAGTCACGTACAGAATGCCTGTCTCGGGGTCACCAGCAGCAGGACCGCTAATGTTCACACCACCGACGTCGCCCGGACACCAGAGGGCGCCACGCTTGCCGAGGTCATTATCACGGTGCAGCGGAGGAGTGAACAAAGGACCCACTTCCCACTCAGACAGAATCTCAAGCGCCTGAGCACGCAGCTCCGGGGTGAAATTAATCAGTTCGTCTTCGACAATGCCCTGCCTGTCATAGGGAGCAGGCTTGGTTGGGAAAGGCTGCGTCGCCGCGAGCTTTTCGCCAGGAATGTGCGACTGAGGAACCGGACGCTCTTCGATCGGCCACAGCGGCTCACCCGTCTCACGATTGAAAACGTAGGTGAAAGCCTGCTTGGTGACCTGTGCAACAACCGGCACTTTCTCGCCGTTGTGCATCACATCCAGCAGAACGGGAGCAGTCGGTGTGTCGTAGTTCCAGATGTCGTGGTGCACCATCTGGAAGTGCCACTTGCGCTCGCCTGTCTTCACGTCCAGTGCAATCAGACTGGTGCCGAAGAGGTTGTCGCCAGGACGGTGACCACCGTAGAAATCGATAGTGCCGCCGTTGGTGGGGATGTAAACCAGACCCAGTTCCGGGTCGGCTGACATTGGCGCCCAGGAGGACACGTCACCGACATACTGCCAGGAACCATTTTCCCAGGTCTCGTTACCAAACTCGCCCTCTCTCGGGACCACATTGAACTTCCACAGGAAGTCGCCAGTCTTGGCGTCATAGGCAAGAATGTCGCCCGGTACGTTTTCGATACGGGACTGGTTGTAGCCCTGCTCGGCAGAGTTACCCACGACAACCACGTCATTCACGACGATGGGTGGCGACGAAGTGGTGATGTAACCGACTTCTTTGGGAATACCGTAGTAGGGGTCAAACTCGTGACCAAGATCGGTCAGCATGTCGACCACGCCGGTTTCAGGGAAACCTTCCACCGGGACCTGGCCGCCGAAACCCGGCAGAGGAGCACCAGTATCTGCATCCAGAGCGATCAGGAAGAATGCGGGAGTAGAGATGTACACAACACCCTTACCATCGATTTCTGCGAAGGCAACGCCCTTGCCGTAGTCGGCACGCATGGAGTATTCGTAACGATAGGTATTCGGTTCGCGGTAGGACCAGAGGGTCTCGCCGGATTCCGGATCGATCGCCACGACATGTCGACGCGGACCGGATACGGTGAAGAGCTTGCCATCAACATAGCTTGGAGTGGCTCGGCCGCTGGTACCCTGAAAGCTGGCGCCATCCCAGACCCACGCTTCCTTCAGTTCACCAAAGTTCTCGGCAGTGATATTGGCAGCCGGGGAGTAGCGCGCATGGTCAGCAGCGCCACCGAGGTGAGTCCACTCTACAGTGTCCTGAGCGTTCACGGATGTCGCTGCCGTCAGGAGCAGGCCAAGCGGGAGCACCCGCGTCAGCGAACTCTTGATGGAACGCCAGCAATTGTTCGCCGGCTGCCGGGTTTGACCCGACTCAACACGCCTGTTTGTCATTGTTTGTTTTCCTCGTTGAGTAAATGTCTAACTTGCTGATAAAACGATCAAAATCCCGTCCTGGCGAATGTAAATCCGGGATGGTTAAGCTCTGAAAAGAGCGGGCAGAATAACCCAGCCGCCAAATCAAGTCCATGAGAGCCAGCACCAGAGAATCCTGGCCGTTCCATGTTCCCAGTCGATCGCCCTGAACGATCATCCTGAACGATTGTGCGGATCGGTAAGCTCAAGACCGCACAAGATGTTCAAATTATTCCAACGCGATGTCAGAAACAAAAAAGCCCGACCACTTCGCAGTGATCGGGCTTTTTTGTTGTGGCGACACGGCACCCTCGGGGTGACGCGTCAACCAGATGTCATCATCAGTGAGCGGCCGCCGTAGCGCGCGGGCCGTGCAGTGACATGGCAGTCAGTTTCGGGCCAGTCTGCAGCACGATGTACTGCTCGCCCTTGTGCACATAGCTCATCATGCCGTAACGACTTGCAGCCGAGACAGGAATACGAGCCAGTTCACGTCCAGTCGCCTTGTCGATCGCGAACAGGTGTGGTGTGCCATCGCTGACGTCACCGGCGTATACCAGCATGGACGGAGTCACCAGCATTGGAGCCTGAGCGCCAGAACCAGTATTGCCAACGTCGACACCAGCCAGAGCCGGGTTGTTCTTGATGCGGTCAGGCGTCTCGCCAATCGGGATCATCCACAGGTGTTCGCCAGTGTTCAGATCGATTGCAGTGATACGGCTGTAGGGCGGCTTCATCAGCGGCAGACCGCTAGGATGACGTGGGGCACCGCCACCGGCGCCGTTCGCGTACTGAGCAGGAGTCACACCAGTGGTGGTCGTGCCGGCATCAGTCATGTAACGCAGGTCAGCTTCATCACCTGGAACCAGTGTGTGTGCGGCACATGCGCTCTGTGAGGTCAGGTAGATGATACCTGTCTCGGGATCGCCAGCAGCCGGACCAGTGATGTTGGAGCCACCACCGTCACCCGGACACCAGAAGGAACCGCGCTTGCCCAGGGGGTTGTCACGGTGCAGTGGTGGGTTGTAAAGCGGACCGATTTCCCAGTCTGCAAGTGCCTCAATCGCCTGCTGACGCAGTTCCGGGGTGAAGTCGATCAGATCGTCTTCACTGATACCGGCCAGATCGTAAGGAGCAGGCTTGGTTGGGAACGGCTGAGTCGGAGACAGTTTCTCGCCTGGAATCAGAGATGCCGGTACGGGACGTTCTTCGATCGGCCACAGCGGTTCTCCGGTTTCACGGTTGAAGGCGAACAGGAGTGTCTGTTTGGTCGCTTGTGCCACCGCCGGGATGCGCTCGCCATCGACAGTCACGTCCAGAAGGACTGGTGCGGTCGGAATGTCATAGTTCCAGACATCGTGGTGCACAAACTGGAAGTGCCAGCGACGCTCACCCGTCTGTGCGTCAAGCGCAATCAAGCTGGTACCGAACAGCGTGTCACCAGGACGGAAACCACCGTAGTAGTCCACTGTGGGCGGGTTGGTGGCCACGTAGACCAGTCCGAGTTCCGGGTCGGCTGATAGCGGCGCCCAGGGAGATACGTCGCCGGTGTACTGCCAGGCATCGTTTTCCCAGGTTTCATGGCCGAATTCGCCCGGCTGAGGAATCACGTTGAACTTCCACTTGAAGTCACCGGTCTTCGCATCATAGGCAAGAATGTCGCCCGGAATGTTTTCAATACGGGACTGGTTGTAGCCCTGCTCTGCAGAGTTACCCACCACGATCACGCCATTGACGACGATGGGTGGCGAGGAAGTTGTCACGTAACCGACTTCCTTCGGAATACCGTAGTAGGGGTCAAATTCGTGGCCGAGGTCGGCCAGCATGTCGACCACGCCAGTCTGGGCAAAACCTTCGACGGGCACCGGGTTACCGAAACCTTCCAGAGGAGCACCAGTATCAGCATCAAGAGCCGTCAGGAAAAACGCCGGGCTCACGATATAGACAACGCCTTTGCCATCGACTTCAGCATAAGCGACGCCCTTGCCGTAATCCTGGCGCATGGAGTATTCCCAGCGGAAGGTGTTCGGTTCACGGTAAGACCACAGAGTCTCGCCGGATTCCGGATCCATCGCGATCACGTGACGGCGCGGACCGGCCACTGTGAACAGCTTGCCATCCACGTAACTCGGGGTGGAGCGACCGGAAGCCGCCGCAAAGCTGGCGCCATCCCAGACCCACGCTTCCTTCAGCTCGCTGAAATTCTCGGGGGTAATGTTATTGGCGGGGGTGTAACGCGTGCTATGAGCGCTGGCGCCCAGATGCGTCCACTCTACGGTGTCCTGAGCTTGAATCGAGGTTGTCGTGGCCACCAGCAGGCCCAGCGGCAACACCTTAGTCAGTGCCCTGGTTAGAGATTGCCAGCGATTGCGCGCTGGCAGTCGGGAGTCTCCCGACCCAACATGCTTATTAATCATTGTTTTTTTCCTCGTTGAGCAAAAACTTCGCTCAAGTGTCTTCGACTGTTTTTATTGGTACTACCTACGGCATCACTGCCAGACTCGCTTTCGAACTACCCCTTCAAGCCCTTCGAACTTTCCTTCCACAACGGCTGAAATGAGGCGCCGAGCATAACGCAGGCCCTGCGGCAAGTCCATTGCCAAACCGCTCCCGGAGTAGCGACGCCACTACTCCGGGAGCCTCTCTCCACTCAGTGCGCTGCCGCCGTTGCAACCGGGCCGTGCAGGGACATGGCGGTCAGTGTGTCGCCAGTCTGCAGCACGATGTACTGCTCGCCCTTGTGCACATAGCTCATCATGCCGTAGCCACTCTCTTTCGACACTGGCACACGCGCCAGCTCCCTACCCGTCGCCTTGTCGATCGCGAACATATGAGGGGTGCCGTCACTGATGGCATCGGCGTACACCAGCATGGATGGCGTCACCAGCATGGGTGCATGCGAGCCACTGCCCGTATTGCCGATATCGATACCCGCCAGAGCCGGGTTGTTCTTGATGCGATCAGGCGTCTCGCCTACCGGAATCATCCACAGATGCTCGCCAGTGTTCAGATCGATCGCTGTGATGCGACTGTAAGGCGGCTTCCACAGCGGCAGGCCAGTGGGATGACGGGGTGCTCCAGCGCCCGGTCCGTTGGCATAGCGTGCCGGAGTCACACCGGTGGTCGTCGTGCCGTTGTCAGTCATGTAGCGCAGATCAGCCTCCTCGCCCGGCAAAAGCTGGTTGGCGCTGCAACCCATGCGCGAGGTCACGAACACCACACCCGCCACCGGATCAGCGACTGCGGGACCCGTGATGTTGGATCCCCCGTTCGGACACCAGAACGCCCCGCGCTTGCCGAGCGGATTGTCACGGTGCAGCGGCGGGTTGTAGAGCGGGCCGATCTGCCAGTCTTCCAGAGCGGCAATCGCTTGTGCGCGCATCTCGGGCGTGAAGTCGATCAGGTCATCTTCGCTCAGCCCACTGGGCTCATAAGGCAGCGGCTTGGTCGGGAAGGGTTGCGTGGGAGACAGCTTCTCACCCGGCACCAGAGACTCGGGAACAGGGCGTTCCTCGATTGGCCACAGCGGCTCACCGGTTTCGCGATTGAAGGCGAACAACATCGCTTGTTTGGTCGCCTGTGCAACAGCTTTGATCTTCTGCCCGTTGTGAGTGACGTCGATCAGTATCGGAGCAGTGGGGATGTCATAGTTCCACACATCATGGTGCACCAGCTGGAAGTGCCAGCGCCGCTCACCGGTATTCACATCCAGCGCGATCAGGCTGGTGCCGAAGAGGTTGTCACCGGGACTGAAACCACCGTAATAGTCCACGGTAGGGGGGTTGGTGGCCACATAGACCAGCCCCAGCTCCGGGTCGGCTGACAGCGGCGCCCAGGGGGACACATCGCCGGTGTACTGCCAGGCATCGTTCTCCCAGGTCTCGTGTCCGAATTCGCCCGGACGCGGAATGACGTTGAACTTCCATTTGAAATCGCCGGTCTTCGCATCGAACGCCAGAATGTCTCCCGGGATATTCTCGATGCGGGACTGGTTGTAGCCCTGCTCCGCCGAGTTACCGACCACCACCACGCCGTTGACCACAATGGGCGGCGAAGACGATGTCACATAACCAACTTCTTTGGGGATGCCGTAATAGGGGTCATAGTCGTGACCGAGATGGGCCAGCAGGTCGATCACTCCAGTCTGCGCGAAGCCCTCAATTGGCACCGGCGCACCGAAACCTTCCAGCGGTGCGCCTGTGTCGGCATCGAGTGCCGTCAGGAAGAAGGCCGGGCTGATGATGTAGACGACGCCCTTACCATCGACTTCGGCATAGGCGACGCCTTTGCCGTAATCCTGACGCATGGAGTATT
>JBBTKA010000105.1:0-11052 GCA_038059145.1 Pseudomonadota bacterium | reverse complement strand
GGCACATCAACGCTGCTCAACATCGCTTCCTGACGCTGCTCGCTGCGCTCATCGAGCGCAATGCGTGGGAGGGCGCTGGCATCAAATCGCCAGCGCATTGGCTGAACTATCACTGCGGCATTGATCTCGGTGCAGCGCGTGAAAAGGTGCGCGTCGCGAAGAGCCTGCAGCAACTTCCTGGCATCGACGAGGCCTTCCGTTCCGGCACAATCAGCTACTCTAAAGTGCGCGCCATGACCCGTTCCGCGACGCCGGAGAATGAGCAGATGCTGCTGCAGGTGGCGCTGCATGGCACTGCACAGCATGTTGAACAACTGGTGCGAAAATATCGCCGCGCGGAAAGCCTGACGGATAACCGACGCGCCGAGAGTCAATACGACGCGCTCGAACTCTCCTGCTACTTCGACGACGACGGCATGCTGGTACTGCATGGCCGGATGACACCGGAAGATGGCGCCGTCTTCATGAAGGCTTTAGAGACGATGGTCGCTGCGCAGAATCCACCTGTCACCCAAGATGACGCTGCCGCAAATCTCCCGAAAAAAACATTTCCGCAGAAACGTGTCGATGCGTTGCTGGCATTGGCCGAGCAGGCGATGAGCACAATGGAGGAAGGATTGCAGCCGCTGCCCTCCGCCGAGAAATATCAGGTGGTGATTCACATCGAACGCGGCAATGAAATGCACAGTTCAATCGAGAGCGGCGCTCATCACTTGCCGCTGTCGCCAGCCACTGCCAGACGTCTTTGCTGCGATGCTTCATTGGTCCCGGTGCTGGAGGACTCCAGCGGCAATGTGCTGAATGTCGGCCGCAAGACCCGCGCGATTCCTCCCTCAATTCGACGCGCGCTGCAGATCCGCGATCACGGTTGCCGCTTTCCAGGTTGTTGTGAATCCCGCTACGTGGACGCACACCATGTGCAGCACTGGTGCGATGGCGGCGAGACGAGGCTCGACAATCTCGTGCTGCTGTGCCGACATCACCATCGTCTGTTGCATCAGGAGGGTTACGAGATTGTGAAACACGGGGAGCAGCAGTTCGAGTTTTTGACTCCTGCTGGTGGCGCGATGCCAACGGCACTGACTCCGCAATTTGCAGAGGCTGAGGATGTTGCGAGTGAAAGCCTGGCTATCGAGCGAGAGCATGATGGGATTGGACTGGAGATTGATTCCCGCACAGCGGTGACGCGCTGGGAGGGGGAGAAGATGGATTATGATCTGGCGGTGTGGGCGATGATGCGTGGGCGGCTGCAGGGGTTTAGTGCGGAACGGGGGTACCCAGGAGCTCCGTCCCTTTGAGCTTCTTGCATACTCTCTTCCCGGTGATGCGATAACATCAATTTAGCAATCATCTACGAAGGTCTGGTTCATTATGAGGAGGATTTCCATGCCTGACACCGGTCGCATACTGATGACTCTCGCAACCGCAATCTACGGACTTGTGCCACCCATCGTGGATCTGGGAGCCACGCATGCCCTGCATCCGGATTGGACGCCGCATGCCAGAATGCACATGGTCTGGCTGCTCTTCACCTTGTCGAGCATGGCTGTGCTTGCCCTGTACTTCATTTGGCGGCATGCCGACCGCCAGTTCGGAGTCCGTATGGGCGGTATACTTGGCCTTTGCGCCCTTGGCGGCTTCTTTGTGAGTGCGGCCACTGCACCGCTTTACGGAGGCTCTTTACACGACGAAGGCGGGGTTCCCGCAATCGCAGGAACGATCGACGCGAATCTGCTTGGCTTCGGGCTGGCTGTAGCGCTACTGCTGATTGGGTGGCGAGCGGCGCGTAATGCGGGCTGATCCTCTGATCCAACTGTCAGGCGTGTTAAAAAATTCTAGAGCCGAGCTCCTGTGCTTTTGCCGATGAGGCGTAATACTCCACGCATATTTTAGCCCTTTGAATATGCATATCTTGTATGTATACTCGCCAAATGAACATTGAGTATGATCTGGCAAAAGCTGAATCGAACTTTCGTAAGCATGGCGTTTCTTTTTATGAAGCGGCAACAGCCATTCTTGATGATAATGCTCTCGTCATGGAGGACGTTGATTCGAAAGATGAAAACCGATGGATTCTGATAGGGCTTAGTAGAGAAGCGCAGTTGCTCACCGTCATTTACACAGTGAGAGACGAATTTGTCCGGATCATTTCCGCACGCAAATCTACCAAGAAGGAAGCAAAATACTATGCGTAAAGAGTATGATTTTTCTCAAGCCAAGAGAGCCAAAGAAGTTCCTCATCTTAAGGAATTGAAAGAAACGTCTCAGGGCAAGACCAGAATTACCATCATGCTGGATAACGATGTTCTTGAAAGCTTTCGCCTGCAGGCTGAAAAAGAGGGATCTGGTTACCAAACATTGATAAATAGAGCGCTCAAGTCATCTATCGGTGTAGAACCATTAAGCGAAGAGCGTTTGCGAATGGTAATTCGTGAAGAGCTTTCAAATCAGCAAAGAGCATAAGCAGGTGCTGGTGGAGGTTGAGCGTGTTACTCCCCATGACTACCGGAGGTGATACATGAGTGAATATCGTAAAGCGACTAAGCGAATTGAGGTGTCCACTGGCGACTCGGTTCGTATATTACGTGAGCTACAGGAACTGAGTCAGAATCAACTCGCGGTGGCGACTGGTATTCCGCAATCAACGATATCTGCCATCGAAAACGGCCGAGTTCGCCTTGGTGTTGACCGAGCCAAAGTGCTGGCCAAAGCATTGCGCTGTCATCCCGCCGTGTTGGTTTTTCCTGGCTGGGACGTTGAGCAAGAATCTGCCGCATAACCACAAATCTATGAAGCCGCCAGCGCAAACCCTGAATCAAGAGGAATACAAATGTTTCAACAATTAACCCCCCTGCCCGCTGATCCGATACTGGGCCTCATGGCCGCGTTTCGTGCCGACATCAATCCTCGCAAGATCGACCTCGGCGTTGGTGTCTACAAGGACGAAAAGGGCAACACGCCCGTCATGCGTGCCGTCAAGGAAGCCGAGCGCCGTCTGCTCGCCAGCCAGTTGACCAAGACTTATGTCGGCCCGGCCGGAGCAGTCGGGTATAACGAGCTGGTCGCGCAGCTGATCCTCGGCAAAGAGCTGGCCGCGGCGACGCAGGCTCGTCGCTGCACGTTCCAGACGCCAGGCGGTTGTGGTGGTCTGCGTCTTGCTGCCGAGTTCATCGACAAGAGCAAGCCCGGCGCACGTATCTTCGTGAGCGATCCGACCTGGGCGAACCATATTCCCCTGCTCGGCGAGGCTGGCCTCAAGATCGAGACCTACCCCTACTATGATTACGCCACGCACAGCATCCGCTTCGACGCCATGATGCAGACGCTGCAGCAGGCCAAAGTGGGCGATCTGGTGCTGCTGCACGGTTGCTGTCACAACCCCTGCGGTGCGGACCTGAATCAGGACCAGTGGCGCGCGATTCGCGACCTGGCGTTGAAAAATGGTTTCACGCCTTTCATCGACCTCGCCTATCAGGGCCTGGGCGACGGCGTGGACGAGGACTGCTTCGGAGTGCGTCTGCTGGGCGCTGCGTTGCCTGAGCTGATCGTGGTGAGTTCCTGCTCGAAGAATTTCGGTGTGTACCGCGAGCGTGTCGGCGCGTTGACTGTGATCTGTCAGACGCCCGAATCCATGAAAGCAGCGTCGAGTCTGATTGCTTCCACTGCGCGTGGCATCTACTCCATGCCGCCGGACCATGGCGCCACCATCGTGGAGATGATTCTCGCCGATGCGGAACTGCGTGCGGATTGGGAAGCGGAACTGACGGACATGCGCGAGCGCATCAATGGCCTGCGCACACTGCTGGTGAATCGCCTGAAGGCGGCCGGAGTGAAGCAGGATTTCAGTTTCATTCAGAACGAGAAAGGCATGTTCTCCTTCCTCGGCATCTCGGTGCCGCAGGTGCAGCGCCTGACGAAGGAGTTCAGTATTTATCTGGTGGATTCGAGCCGAATCAATGTGGCGGGCATCAACGACGCTAACATTGAATATCTGGTGGAAAGTTTGAAGACTGTGCTGAGCTGATCCGCGAGACCCTGTGGGAGCGGGCCGTGCCCGCGATTGATTTTGTGCTAAGTCAATCGCGGGCTAGGCCCGCTCCCACAGGGGCAAGGGGTTGTCGTCAGAAGGTCGTGCGGATCTTGATGGCGTACTGACGGCCCGTAGTGGTACAGGCGTTCTCGATCAGCGACGGGAGCGGATCGGAGATGCGGCGGTCGAAGCGGCGACGCTCACGGCAGCTGCCATTGTCCAGGAAGTTCATCGATTCCAGATTCACCACGACGTCGGTGAAGAAAGTCTTCTCGACAAAAACAGTCATCGTCGGATCGAAGACGGTGTTCTCCAGACGGTTCACGTCGAAGCGGCGATTGCCGTCATTGAAGTTGTAGCGGTAGTCGATTCCGTAGTTGAAGTTGTGTGCCGTCACATCGTGACGGAAACCAATTCGGGCACTGCCACGGCCGTGGAATTGCAGACGACGGTCGACGCCCAGAATCGGGTCGCGCACTGATGAGTCTTCGAGCTGCAGTGCGGTGGTCACGATGGCCTCCGGCAAGCCAAGGAAGCCCAGACGGGTGCTCGTATCAATGCCCAACCCTTTCTTCACCGCGTCACCGATGTTGCCGGTAGCGCCCACTGGACGCAGTGCCGTGGGGCGCAGGTCCAGACGGTCGATCACGTTGGTGATGTCCTGATAGTAGGCGCGCAGGTTGATGACGCCGACGTCATCCGGCAGGCGATATTCCAGATTCAACTCGTAGTGCCACGTCTCTTCTTGAGCCAGTTCCGGGTTGCCGGCTTCGGTATTCTGCTGGTCATCGTTGTTGTCTGCCGAGGCCACGAACTGCTCGAAGTTGAGCTGTGAGACCCGCTTCTCTACCCGACCGCGCAACTGCAGCGTCTCGGTGAGGTCGTTGCGCAGATCCAGAGACGGTTTCAGGAAGTCGAACTTGCGGCTCTTGCTCGCATCGCCGGTTTGCTCGATCTCCGAGAACTCCGCGACCAGCGCACTTTCCAGACTGATGGTCGGCGTGATTTTCCAACTGTGATGCACGAAGGGTTCGTAGCGATTCTCTTCGACGCGCGAGTTGGCGTTGTCCACTGCCGAGGCTGGCAGATTGCCGGTTGTTGGTGTGGCTGGGCCGGTTGCAGAGAGCAGCCCCAGCGCCAATCGGGAATCGAGAATGTTCTGGGCCGCTTCGGCGCCAATCTCCAGGTTCTGGGAATCGTCGATCTTCCAGTTCAGCGAGCCGCGCACGATGCGCTCCTCGGCGACGCTGCTGGTGTTGAGCACCAGATCCTTCACTTCCACCGCATTCGCGTTGGCACGCAGGAAGCGTTCGCGATAGCGGCTCTCGTTGGCTTCCGTGACGATGCCGAGGATGCGGAACACACTGCCGCCGGCATATTGGTGCTCGTAGTTGCCGCCAAGCTCCCAGTTGTAGTCATCGTCTTCGATGTCTTCGCGCTCGTAAGTGACGGCCACGGGATTTTTGGTCAGGTCTGTCACGACGCGATCGATCAGCACCGGAGCGCTCGGCTTGAAGCGCTGGACGTTGAACGTCACTCGATCGGCCTCGGTAATGTCATAGCTGATGTTGGAGTTGAGATCGATATCGAAAATATCGCTCTCCTCCTCACGGAAAATGGTGCCTCGTGGCGCCATCAGCGCGCTGTAATTGCGCTCACGCCCTTCGACAATCTGATAGCGCGGGTTGGCCGTCATGCTGAGCAGGTAATTCAGACGATCCTGCTGCCGCGTGTACGACATCGACAAGCCCTGACGAAACTTGCCGTGGTGATCGAGATCGAGTCCCAGCTCTGCTGTCGTGGTGGAACTGACGAGGGCGCGCTTGAGAACAATGTTGATGATCTGGCCGTCGCTGCGCACCGCGAGATCGCCGGTGGAGCCGCGCAGAATTTCGATGTAGTCAACGTCACTGGCCGGAATGCGATTGAGCTGGCTGCGACCGCTGTTGTTCTTGCCCGCCATGCGCTCGCCGTTGATCAGGATGTTCTCGTCGTTGCCGAGGCCGCGCTCATCGCCGCCACCGCTGCCGCCACCACGGGAATTCAGGGCCAGGCCGATGCCTGGAATCCAGTTCAACATGTCGCTCACGGTGCTGGGGTTGTACTGCTCGAAGAACACCGCTGGATAGGTGACACGGGCGGCATCCTGATCCTGGGACTGCTGTTGCGCCGGGGAAGTGGCAGTGGCTACAGGTGCAGATTGAGCGATTACAGCGGGGGCAAGCAAAAAGGTAGAAGAGGCTCCCACGCTGAATAACAGCGAGGAGGCAAGGGATTTTACGGATTTCATGGGTTACGAGGCTCGATAATAGTTGTTGTGCCGAAGTTGTGCCGACGTTTTGCCGAAACAGCAGGATTTAATAAAGGGCCGATTCTACCTCAAAAAACACTCATTTGACTGCCCTGTCACAGAGTGTCACCATCGCGCCACGATTCCTCAAGCACACCGCGTTTTACACACTCGTTTTACACACTCATTTTGCGCAAGAGAAAACTCATGAAATTCGACGTCCTGTTCAAACCCTTCGAGCACCCAAAACTGCATCTGCCCAATAGAGTCGTCATGGCCCCCATGACTCGTGCGTTCTCCCCCGACAGCACACCCGGCGCCGACGTTGCCGAGTATTACCGCAAGCGCGCGGCAGGCGGCACAGGCCTGATTATTTCCGAGGGCACGATGATCAATCACCCCGCGGCCACCGACAGCACCCGCATCCCGTCGTTCTTCGGCGAGAAGGCACTGGCAGGATGGAAGAATGTCATCGACACAGTGCATGCCGCTGGCGGGAAAATGATGCCGCAGATCTGGCACGTCGGTTCAACGCGTCGTCCTGGCAACGGCCCGCATCCCGAGGCGCCCAACGCGTCTCCCTCGGGGCTGGTGGGACCGGATAAGAAGCTCTTCGAGCCACTGACTCTGGAAGAAGTGGAAGCACTGGTGCGAGCGTATGGTCAGGCGGCGCTGGAATCCAAGCGCCTCGGTTTCGACGGCGTGGAGATCCACGGTGCACACGGTTACCTGATCGACCAGTTCTTCTGGAAGGAAACCAATATCAGGACCGATCGCTACGGCGGCGGGCTGGTTGCAAGAACCCAATTCGCCGTCGAGATTATCAAAGAGATAAGGCGCCTTTGCGGTGAGGAATTCCCCATCGTGTTGCGCTGGTCGCAGTGGAAGCAGCAGGAATACACGGCACGACTGGCGGAAACACCCGAAGAGCTGGCGCAATTTCTGGAGCCACTCAGCAATGCTGGCGTGGACATTTTCCACTGCAGTCAGCGCCGTTTCTGGGAACCGGAGTTCGAAGGGTCGACATTGAACCTGGCCGGGTGGACGAAACAGATCACCGGCAAGCCCACCATCAGCGTCGGCAGTGTCGGACTGGATCAGGAGTTTCTGACATCGTTCCGCGGGCAAGGCGCCGGCGTGATGAACATCGACAATCTGATCGAGCGAATGGAAGCCAATGAGTTCGATCTGATTGCGATCGGCCGTGCGCTGCTGTCGAATCCTGACTGGGTGCAGCAGGTGCAGGCAGGGCACTTTGATCAGCTCAAGGCGTTTGATAAGTCGGTGCTTGAGAATCTGATTTAGCGGCGACCTGTGGGAGCGGGCCTCGCCCGCGATCAGACATTAGTCGCGGGCATAAATCGCGGGCGAGGCCCGCTCCCACAGGGTCGCGTTATAGGCGTTTTGCTAGGTGTGGCTTGATGCGACTGGCCATGCCGCGCAGGGCCTGCTCCGTGGTTTCCCAGTTGATGCAGGCATCGGTCACCGAGACGCCGTAGCGAATTTCTTCCAGATCGGCCGGAATCGGCTGATTGCCCTCACACAGATTACTCTCCAGCATCATGCCGATGATCGACTTGTTGCCCGCCTCGATCTGCTGCGTGATGCTTTCCAGAACGTCCAGTTGCTTTTGGTGATTCTTCTGCGAATTGCCGTGGCTGCAGTCGATCATGATGTTCTCGGGCAGCGACGCCTTGCGCAGATCTTCCTCGCAGCGCGCCACGAATTCCGCCGCATAGTTGGGCTCCTTGCCGCCACGCAGGATCACGTGGCAATGCGGATTGCCCGAGGTGCGGAACGCGGCCACCTTGCCTTCGTCGGTCACGCTGATGAAGGAGTTTTCGGCCGACGCCGAACGAATCGCGTTGACGGCAACCGTCAGACTGCCATCGACACCGTTCTTGAAGCCCACAGCAGAGGAAATGCCGCTGGCCAGCTTGCGATGGGTCGGGGACTCGGTGGTACGCGCACCAATTGCCGTCCACGCCACCAGATCCTGCAGATACTGCGGCGAAATCAGATCCAGCGCTTCCACCGCGATAGGCAGGCCGAGGTTGTTGATGTCGAGCATCAATTGCCGACCGATGCGCAGGCCGTGCTCGATGCGGTGACTGCCGTCCAGATGCGGATCATAGATCAACCCTTCCCAGCCGACCGTGGTGCGCGGCTTTTCAAAATAAACCCGCATCAGGATCAACAGAGTGTCGCTCAGTTCATCTGCCAGGGGCTTGAGGAGTCGCGCATACACCATCGCCTCTTCCACGTTGTGGATGGAGCATGGGCCCACCACCACAAGCAAGCGGTGATCCTTGTGATCGAGCACGCCCTTCACGCCCTTGTGTCCGTTGAGCACTGTCTCCAGCGCCGTGCCAGTGACCGGCATCGCGTCCTTCAACTCACGCGGGCTGGGCAGCTCTTCCTGCAGCACGATGTGCAGGTTGTCGTTCTCTCGTTTGTCCATCAATCTTGTCTCTCTACTCCGAAGTAAGTTGTTCCCTGTGGGAGCGAGCCTGCTCGCGATCGAATCTCGCGCAATAGCTTATCGCGGGCAAGGCCCGCTCCCACAGTGTTCTTGCCGCGCAGAGTGCCACAGCCCTCAAGCTGGCGTAAATCGCATTTTCCTTATCACGATATTTACTATTCCTGACCCTGAAAGTGCCGCAGGCGCGCGCCGCACACAAACAGCGTCAGCATATAGAGCAGCAGCCCGCCGACACACAGCAGCGCGATCTGCCCTATGCGCTCCCAGCTGCCCCACTCCAGCCAGACCTGCCAATCACCCGCCACCTGCCACAGGAACAGGCTCATGACCGTATTGGCCGCCAGCATCCGCAGCAGGAACACCGGCCAGCCGGCCTGAAAGCGGAAAATCCCTTGCTTGTACAAGCCGTGCAGCAGCAGCCCGGCATTGAGGAACGCGGCCAGCGATGTCGCCAGCGCCAGACCGGTGTGGGCAAAGTCCAGCACGAACACCAGCAGAATGTTCATCACCATATTGGCGACCATGGCGATGATGCCGATGCGCACCGGCGTGCGGGTGTCCTGCCGCGAGTAATAACCCGGCGCGAACACCTTGATCGCCATGAAGGCCAGCAGGCCGAAGGTGTAGGCCTGCAGGCTGCTGGTCACCTTGACCACGTCATCGACCGAGAAATTCTGCCCCTGAAACAGCGTGATGATCAGCGGCTGCGACAGCAGAATGAGCGCCAGGCTTGCAGGAACGGCAATCATCAGCACCATCCGGAAGGCCCAATCCAGAGTCGCCGCAAACTGCTCCGGCGACTTGTCCGCGTGTTTGCGCGACAGGCTCGGCAGCACGACGGTGGCGATGGCGATGCCGAAGATGCCCAGTGGCAACTCCACCAGACGATCAGAAAAATACAGCCAGGACACGCTGCCAGACACCAGCAGCGAGGCGATGAAGGTATCCAGCAGCAGATTGATCTGGCTCACCGACACGCCGAACAGCGCGGGAATCATCAGCGTCATGATGCGCTGCACGCCCTCATGTGGCGGCTTGAACTGCGGAATCGGCAACAGCCGCATGCGGGCCAGAAACGGCAACTGGAACACCAGCTGCACAACGCCCGCAATGAAGACGCCCCAGGCCAGCGCGATCTCGGGCTGCACCATCAAAGGACTGAGATACAACGCCGCTCCGATCAGCGAAATATTGAGCAGCGCCGGGGTCAGAGCGGGCACCGCAAACTTGTCGTAGGTGTTCAGGATCGAACTGGCAAAGGCCGTCAGCGAGATCAGGAACAGGTACGGGAAGGTGATGCGCAGCATGTCCACGAACAAGGTGAACTTGTACGGGTCATCGCGAAATCCCCAGGCGATTGGCACCGAAATCAGCGGTGCGGCGAGCACCACGAACAGCGTCAGCGCCAGCAGCACAAAACCAAGACGGCCGGCGACACTGTTGATCAGCGTCTTGACCTCGGCCAGCGAGCGCTGGCTGCGGTACTCCGACAGCACCGGAATGAAGGCCTGATTGAAGGCCCCCTCGGCAAACAGACGACGCAGGAAATTGGGAATCTTGAAGGCGAGGAAGAAGGCATCAGTGCCGTCGCCGGGGCCGAACATGCGCGCCAGCACCACGTCGCGGACCAGACCCAGCACGCGGGAGACCAGCGTCATGCCGCCGGTCACGGCGCTGGAGCGCAGGAGGCCGCCACGGCGGCGGGCGGGCTTGTCTTCAGGAGTTTCGTTCATAGTGGATACATGTGGGAGCGAGCCTGCTCGCGATCAGATTTTCTGCAATATCTATCGCGGACAGGCCCGCTCCCACAGGTTATTTGTTGGTGGCGCGCAGCATCCACGCGGTCTTCTCGTGAATGCGCATGCGGTCGGACGACAGCGATGCGGTGGATTCGTCACCGGCATCCTGCGCCAGCTTCAGCACCTTGCGGCATGCCTTGATGATCTTCTCGTGGCCGTCGGTGAGGATATCCACCATGTCACGCCCATCGGGCGTACCCTCCACTTCCTTGATGGAGCTGAGCTTGACGAATTCCTTGTAAGTGCCCGGCGCGGCGACGTCCAGTGCCCGAATACGCTCGGCAATATCGTCCACTGCGATCGACATCTCGGTGTACTGCTCCATGAACATCAGGTGCAATTCGCGAAAGTGCGGGCCTGTCACGTTCCAGTGGAAATTGTGCGTCTGCAGATAGAGCGTATAGGTGTCCGCCAGCAGATGCTTGAGGCCTTCTGCAATCCTGAGACGGTC
>JBBTKA010000104.1:0-7175 GCA_038059145.1 Pseudomonadota bacterium | reverse complement strand
GGCAGGCAGCAGTGTTCACAGCGCGCGAAGTCTTGCCGCGAACGCGTCTGTCGTGCCTGACGTCAAGGCGCTGGTGTTCGATGTCTTCGGCACGGTCGTGGACTGGCGGGGCTCTATCATCCGCGAAGGCCAGCTGCTGGGAGAGCGCAAGGGCTACGACATCGACTGGGCGGTGTTCGCAGACCGCTGGCGCGCGGGCTACGGCCCTTCGATGAACCGCGTGCGCAGTGGCGAGCTGCCCTGGACCAAGCTCGATGATCTGCACCGCATGGTACTGAACGAGCTCGTCGAGGAGTTCAAGCTGACAGGCATGACGGAGGAAGAGCTGCAGCATTTCAACTACGCCTGGCACCGCCTGAGCCCCTGGCCCGATGCCATCGCCGGACTCAGCCGCTTGCGCAACGAATACACGATCGCGCCACTCTCCAATGGCAATGTCTCGCTGCTGCTGAACATGGCCAAGAATGCGGGATTGCCGTGGGACACCATCCTGTCGGCCGAACTGTCGCGTCACTACAAACCCGATCCGGAAGCCTATCTCAAGGCGGCGGAGCTGTTCAGTCTGGAGCCCGGACAGGTGATGCTGGTGGCGACGCATCCAAGCGACCTGCGCAGTGCCGCAGAGGCGGGGCTGCGAACGGGGTATGTGCATCGGGCGCTGGAGCGTGGCGCCGAGCAGCCGAAGGTGCCTCCGGCAAGGGATGAGTTTGATGTGTTTGCGGACGATTTTCTGGATCTGGCGGCGCAGTTGGGGGCGTAATCTTCGAGTCGGCGATGCGCAACCTCCGTTCCCTGGCGCAGTTCGACCAGCAAATTTCCTGCGGCCTTACTCAACGCCTCCCCCGCCTCTCCATCCTGAACCCCTTCAGCAAGCGGTTAATGCCCGCCACAAAGCGCCGGGCATTAATGGGTTTGACGATGAAGTCATCTGCACCTGCCTCGATGGTCGCGATCTCGGTATCCCGCTCGTCGGTGGCGGAGATGACCATCACAGGAATGAAAGCGGTACTCAGGTTATCGCGCAGCTTCTTGATCAGAGCCAGACCGGAAATCGCAGGCGAAGTAAGTGCGGTAATCACGAGATCCGGTTTCGACTGCGTGATGTATTTCAGCGCTTCCTCTGTATTTCTGGCGACGACCTCATCGAAGCCTTCGCCCTGAATGATGCCCTGCAGAAGCTGCAGCATGAATTCATTTTCTTCGACAATCAGTATCTTCGGCGACGAGGCATTGTGGATGACGTCTTTCTTGAACATGGCCTCAGTGGGTGACTGGATATCGATCGGGTCTGCGTCGATGTCCGGATGACTCTCCACCAGATCGTCCATGTCAGCCGGAGCGACGCGATACACTTCCGCGACAGTGGTCAGGCCCATGGCGGCCTTATCCAGCCCATCCAGCGTGATGGGGACAAACTGGCGCTCCATGGCAGCCCTGACGATGTCATGCAAGGGGCTTTTATTCACGATGAGCTTGCCAATCTCAGGCGTTATTCTCAGCACCTCATAGATGGCGAGGCGGCCCTTGTATCCAGTAAAGGCGCAGTGATCGCAGCCCTTGGGCTTCCAGAACGTGGTGTACTGTCTGCTGCTGTACGCCTTGGGCAACTCGGCGATAATTTTTGCACTGAGACCATCTTCCACCTTGCAGTGCTCGCAGAGGCGGCGCACCAGGCGCTGCGAGATCACCGCTACCAGCGAGCTGCTGATGTTGAGGGGCGTGATGTTCATGTCGTAAAGGCGGGTGATGGTCGCCATGGCATTGTTGGTATGCAGGGTCGACAAGACCAGGTGTCCGGTCTGGGCCGCGTGAAAGGCAATTTCAGCCGTTTCCTGATCGCGTATTTCCCCCACCATGATGATGTCCGGGTCCTGCCGCAGAATGGACCGCAATCCTTTGGCGAACGTCAGGCCCTGAGCATTGTTGATTTCAACCTGATTGACGCCGTCAATCTGGTACTCGATCGGGTTTTCCAGCGTGACGATATTCACCGAGGGCTTGAAGAGCGTCTTCAGGCAGGAATACAGCGTCGTCGATTTGCCGCTGCCGGTGGGGCCTGTCACCAGGATAATCCCCTGAGGCTGCTCCAGCGCCGCCTTGACGTCCTTCAGCGCGGCAGGAGAAAAGCCCTGATCATCGATGGACTGATGTGGTGAATCGGAGCTTAGAACGCGGATCGTGACCTTCTCACCGAAGCCGGTTGGCAATGTAGAGATGCGCAGGTCGTAATGCACGCCCTTGAAATTGATCTTGATCTTGCCGTCCTGCGGCACGCGGCGAACGGTGATGTCCATTTTCGACATGACCTTGATGCGAGAGACGATGCCCGCATGAATGGTTTTGCTGGTGCTCATGATTTCGCGCATGATGCCATCGACGCGGAACCGCACCTTCACCGTTTTCTCGTGCGGCTCGATATGCACATCACTGGCGCCCTGCTTGATGGCGTTCGCAATGATCAGGTTGACGAACTTCACCACAGGAGGCTTGTTAGCCTGATTGATGTCAACTTTTTCGGGATCATCACCGACGTCGGCATCTTCGTTGACCGAGATCTGATCGATGTCCGCAGCCTGCCCAATGTCGCGGTGGTAATCACTGCCGGCATAGTAACGATCTATCGCATTCAGAATGTCCAGCTCGGGCGCTATGCTCAGATCGACACGCATCTGAGTGGCAAAGCGCACATCATCGACCGCGTAGAAATCCAGAGGATTGGCGATGGCGACGTTGATGGAGCCGCTCGTTGCACTGATGGGAATCAGCGTGTAGTTCTTCGCCAGCTCCTCCGAAACGAGGTCGATGACGTCGCCGGGGATCTCCAGCGACTCCAGATTGACGAAGGGAATCGCGAGCTGATCGGACAAGGCGCGGGCAATCTGGACATCGTCCACGGCACCCAACTGCACCAGCAGGCGTCCGAGCTTGACGCTCTTCCCTTTTCCCAAGGCCAACGCCTTGTCCAGTGTCGCCTGATCAATCAGGCCTGCGTTGATGAGGATTTCCCCCAGATAACGGCGCTTGAATTTGGAGGCGGCAGCGCCGGGCTTACCGGACGCTGTGGTCTCGGGAACCACGGGAGCTTTCGCTGGAGTGCTGGCGGACGTTGAGTCTTTCTTCTTGAACATGGTCAATCCTGTAGGTCTGCTGCAATGGATGGAGCAATTGCGCGTCCAAGGCAGGCACCGGCGGCTTTTGCAGAGAGCATAAAAGCGATTACGCCGCAAAAGCTATCAAGGTCTGAAAATGATACCCGCTACAGGTCCCTCAACCTGATTCCCGCCTCTGTCAGGCGATACTGCTGCATGCGACTGCGTGGTTTGTCGGGCACTGTCATTTCCAGCAGACCCTGCGCCAATGCCGGGCGCAGGTAGCGTTCGCTGAAGGACTTGCGGTCTGACAATCCAAGTGTCGCCATTAAAGCATCACGCCCCTTGTCACCATTTGCGGCTTTCAGTAACGCCTTGACTTGAGGGGTGACATGGGGGGGGGGGACATGGGGGGTTGTGGGTTGGCGAAGGCGTCAAGAAGGAGAGTTCCTTCGCAAAATTTCACACCTGTTAGCAGGTTGCATGGCGATAGTCTTCAACAACGGGGCGAACTAAGTCAGTGTCCGTTTGCTTGAAATGGCTAGGGGCTGTTTTCACGGGCGTACTAACTTGATCTGCAGTTCATATCCAACCGCATGCGCATACTTTTGTAGCGTAGCCAGCGATGGCGAATGTTTGCCATTGCCTAACGAAGATTCCAGCCGTGTCACTGCTGGCGCTTTTGTACCCATACGCTCTGCAACGTCCGCTTGGCTTAGACCGGCCGTTTGCCTTGCCTTGAGCATTTGCCGCAGAAGCGCAAACCCCGGAGCCATCTCATCATAAGCAGCTTTCACGGTTGGATCAGAAAGTGCTTTTGATTTTAATTCACTATGGTTCACTTTTAATCTCACTCAGGCGCTGTTGAGCTTTGCGCAATTCTTTCATGGCATGGTCAAAATCACTGTCCAGTAGATCCGTCTGGGCAATCCGAAGAGCGTTGAATTCATCGTACTGGGCCTCAGCAAAAGCCTTGGCTAAGTCATGAGAAATTTTCCCGGCATGGCTAAGGATGTCGCGGTCGTTGATGGTCAAAAAACCATGCAGCTTGGCAATCCAGTCAGCCATGTACATAGGTGCGCGGCGCATCGCCTGACCTTCGGCGAATATCAGATATTGCTCCACCAGGTTATTGAGCGCAGCCAGTTCATCAGCGCTCAGGTAATTCTTGGCAATACCCACATCGGCCTTGCGTACCTTGTCCGCCCGCCAGTTGGTCAGACCCATATTGGGCAGACTTTTATCGGCACGGGTATGAATGATCTCAGCCGCCGTCTGCCCAGTGATGGCCCAATGCATCTTGTTTTGCACGGTCTGAAAAAAGGCAATGCTCTCGGGCTGAGTGGGGTCGTAATCAACACTGGTGGCATAGATGTCGGTAATTTTTTGATAGAAACGCCGCTCGCTGGTGCGGATATCCTGAATGCGCCGCGTCAGCTCTTCAAAATAGTCGAAGGGCTGGTCCGGGTTTTTCAGGCGATCATCATCCAGCAAAAACCCTTTCACAATATATTCGCGCAGATGCTGAGTGGCCCACTGGCGAAAGCGGGTCGCTACGGCACTTTTGATGCGGTAACCGACGGAAAGAATCATATCAAGGTTGTAAAAGGGTAAAGCGCGCGTCACTTGACGACTGCCCTCAATTCGAACCTGTCGGAATTCCCGACAGGTTGCCGACTCAAGCAACTCACCCTCCGCATACACATTGCCGATATGCTCCACAACATTGGAGCGCGAGGTTTGAAATAACGCCGCCATTTGCTGCTGAGACAACCAGACGGTTTCCTCCACAAAGCGCACATCCAGCTTGGTTTGGCCGTCCTCGGTTTGGTAGATAATAAACTGCGAAGCGTTGCCATCCGTCATAGCGCTGTACTCCTACAATAGCTCGCCAGTATCTGCAGGTCGCGCACAAACCAGAATTCGCTGCCTTCGGAGTCAGCGCGTTGTACCACGGCTTCGAGGTTACGTTGCAGAATTTGTAATTGTTTATCCATGATCAAGTCCTTTTGCTTTTCAAACTCTGTACACGCTGTGTAGTGGGTGCCAACTGAACCGCGGATAGTCTCATTGCGGGGATATCCGGCAAGTTATTGGCAACCTGCAAGTAATCGTTGTGCATCTCAAGAACCCTCACCACAACGGGGAGAGGTTCTGTCCAGATTTCCGGAAGATCAGCCTCGCCATCAGAAAATATTGGAACGGCCAGCTTCTCCGAGGGAGGGCAGAACTCCGCGTTTACCCCCGGCTTATTGCCACGCGCATCAATGCGGTACCAACCATAAGGCTCCAAGTAAACCGCATTAAGTCCATGCAAGCAGAATGCAGGCGCATCATGGGCGATCCTTTGATAGCACAGGTCTGCGGGTATCTGGTTCGCTCGCAGTAGTGCAGCAAGCAGGTGACTCTTGGCATAGCAATATCCGGTTCCATACTTCAGAACATCCGACGCCCTGCACGTGACTGGGTTCAATTGGAAATCCCAGCTATGCCGTATCTCATCCCGCACGAACTCAAAGCATGCTTTTGCAACGACTACGGGATCGTCTGAGTTGCGCGACAACGCCTTTGCCTTGCTCTTCAATTCCGGGTGATCAGAGTCGATGTAATCGCTTGGTTTCAAGAATTCATTCATAGGCTTGTCGTCGAATAGCAGCTTCGCACTGCGGCACTAGCTGTCAACTGTAAATTATTGAAAACTTATCAGCCAAGAATGCGTAAAAATCTTCATCCGTAGTGAACTTAAACTCCTCACCATTGAGTTGCAGAGTAATTTTTCCGGTCCAAATGCTACGCCTAAATACGCCACCGTTCAGAGTTACAAATTCACTGGCGTTCAAATCCCCGAAGTAATGCTCAGAACGCTTTATTAAACGCTCATATAGCTCTCTTCCTCGAACCCGCTTTTCCCTCCCTGGGAACTTCTTCTCGACCATTCGCTGGACTTGCAGATAATTCACACTTCTTCCCATCACATTTACTATCTCATTTAAGTAAAGGGCAATATGAATTTCACCAGCTAATATCAGCTTCTCCGCAAAACGAGAAATTTCTACATCTTTACCGAAGTAACGTGCCAAATACTCACTTCTAATTTTCTGAGCTATTTCTCGATAGTTCTGATACTCCTGACTTTCTGAAAGTTGGAGTTTGAACGCAAAAGCAAGTCTCCATGAAATCCTTCCGAGGTATTCGTACTCATCTTGCAGTTCTGGGAAAAATCCGACGGCTATGGACCAACTCTTTTCAAGTGGATCTGTTTCAAAAGGTCTTGTTTGATCAAATGCCTCCGAGTTCGCATTATGTTCCTCTGAAATTCGGCTCCTATCATATTCACTTTTTCTAATAGGATCTGAGAGTACTGAATAAGCCTCATTGATTTCTTTTGTTTTTTCTTGTGCTGATGCAGCAGAATTTCTATCTGGATGATAGATGCTAATTAAAGCACGATAGGCCGCTTTAATTACTACCGCTTCGGCGGTTGGAATTACACCCAAAACTTGATAATAATCCGTCATAGTAGTTGCACTGCTCTTGGATAACTCTTGCGGCCCGGCGCGTCGATCAACGTTGCATTTCAGGCCAGTTATTTAAAACATATCTTCCAAAGATATCGCCAACTCCAGAGATTCATTCAGATCCTTACTTAGCCCGTCGATACCTGGAAACAACAACGAGTGAGTGATGCCAAGCGCCTGCAGTTCCCTTCTCATGTCAATCTTAGATTTTTCTGGAATTTTAATCCGCCTTATCGATTTGCCTGCAAATTCTCTATTTGGGACTTTGGAGTATGCAAAGCAGCCTTGCTGACCTATTATTCTGTCCGTTATGTGCGGAGGCAAATATGCGAATTCATGATCGCCATCAAAAAGGGTGGCATCCTCCATGCTCTCGTACGACCACCTGTACCTTGCACTGATCAGTTCGCCATCTGCCTCAACTCTAGGATCAGTTGCAAAAAAAATGGCAATCAGCGGGTTCGTCGTAAAGTCCAGTAGTCTTGTAGCTAAACCATGATGCTGCATAAGGCAAAGTGTAGTGGTCAACTAATCCCGGACAATAAATTAGATAGATTTTCAGCTTTTG
>JBBTKA010000103.1:0-7423 GCA_038059145.1 Pseudomonadota bacterium | reverse complement strand
GCCTCCGACATCGGAGCGCACCATCAATTGCACACCCACGGACAGTGCCACCTTCAGGTGATCGAAGCCCTTGGTCTCCCGATAGCTGATCGCCCGGTCGGTGAAGAGGGACGCATAACAGCGGCGGCAGGCGTCCAGCAGCGCGTCATTGCCGCGGATGTTGAGGAAGGTCTCCTGCTGACCGGCGAAGCTGGCGTCGGGCAGGTCTTCAGCTGTGGCGCTGGAGCGCACAGCTACATCGACGGCATCGCGCCCGGCACGCTGGCTCAGCGCCGCGTAATGCGTGCAAATCGCAGCGGCCGTCTCCTCGGGCCACGTTCCTCCCAGGAAGGCGCGGCGCAGCAAGCTGCCCGTCTCGGCCAGCGTCGCACGGCCTGCACGCAGATCAGCGATGGCATCGGCCATCGGCTTGCGCAACCCATTAGCGTCGACATATTGCCAATACGCATCCGCCGTCGTGGCAAAGCCCGGCGGAACCGGTACACCTTGCGACGCGAGGTGAGCGACCATCTCACCGAGCGACGCGTTCTTGCCGCCTACTCGCGGGACATCGGCCCGGCCAAGATTTTCGAAGGGAATGACGGGGGTGGTGACTGCCATGGTGCTCTCCTGAACGGGCTGCTATTCTCGAGGCAAGGTTATCATTCCGGATAGTGGTCCACTACCAGCGATTCAGAGAGGCTGCACACCATGAACGAAAAGAGTACTCAGAAAAAGACGCCGAACAACAGGACACCGGTTGCGTTGGTAACAGGCGCCGCCGCCGGCATCGGCAAGGCCACCGCGCTGGCGTATGCGAAGGCGGGCTGCGATGTGGTTGTCGCGGACGTCGACGGCGCGAGCTTGCAGGAAGTCGCCACCCAGATCGAGAAAATGGGTCAACAGGCGCTGGCCTGCGTCACCGACGTCGCCGACGCCGACGCGGTCCGGCGCCTGCAGAACGCGATTCTCAGCCGCTTCGGCCGCCTCGACTATGCTTGCAACAACGCCGGCATCGAAGGCGAGATGGCTCCCACGGCTGACTCCAGCCTTGAAAACTTCGACCGCGTCATCGCGGTCAACCTGCGCGGCGTGTATCTGTGTCTGCGGGCAGAACTGCAGATCATGGTGCCGCAGAAGAGCGGCGCCATCGTCAATATCGCCTCCGTGGCAGGGCTGGTGGGCTTCGCAGGATTGCCGGCCTACTGTGCGTCCAAGGGCGGCGTGGTCGAGCTGACGAGAGCCGTCGCGGTCGAGTATGCAACCAAGGGTGTGCGCGTGAACGCCGTTTGCCCGGGCGTCATCAAGACCGATATGGTCGACAGAATCACCGGTTGCGATCCGCAGGTGGAGGCGCAGTACGCGGCCATGCACCCGATGAATCGCATGGGAACGGTGGAGGAAGTGGCCGACACCGTAGTGTGGCTGTCCCTGCCCGGCGCCTCATTCGTCACCGGGCAGGTACTGGCTGTGGATGGGGGCCTGGTGGCCCGTTGATCAGACTGGCACACGCAAGGCTGTCAACCGCACATCGACGGTGACCGTGAGACTCGTCAATGCCGCCGCACGCGCGCGCCCTTCGGCCGTCGCCCGATAGAGATGCGGCGTCATGGCGAGCAGATCGGCGATCTGTTCCTGCCCATGCAAGCTTAGAGAAAATCGTACTGTATCAGCAGATCCTCGTTCTTCAGATGTCCGCTCGAAACCATTCGGCAGCGGAGCTTCTTCAGTGCGCTCTGCCTTTAATGTCGGATAAATAACTTCGCGCAGCTCACGCAGATGGTCCGGCCCGGAGTCCACCTGCACCAGCAATCCTCCCGGCTTGAGCACGCGCAGAAATTCCGCATACACCGGAAAGCCAAACATACACAGCACACAATCAAGCGAGTGCGACTCCACCGGCAGGTTCGCATTGCTGCCTACAACCCAGCACATCCGTTTGTCCTGCTTCGCCGCCGACAGCACCGCCCACTTGGAGATATCCAGGCCGATGAGTGCGAGGGATTTTGTTGAGAGCGAATCGGCATCGACATTCGCTGCAGCAAGCTCGCGCAGGTAATAGCCTTCACCACAACCCGCATCCAGACAACTGAGAGCGGCGCCGGGCGGCGCATCACTCAAGACCACACGGCTGACAGCGTCAGCGATTGGCTGATAGCACCCCGCCCCGAGAAAGCGCCGACGTGACGCGACCATTTCCTTGCTGTCTCCCGGGTCACGGGAGCGCTTGTTCTGCACTGGCAAAAGATGAATATAGCCGTCACGGGCGATATCAAACGTGTGTCCGGACGCACAGTGCCATGAGGCTCCTGCTCTTTGCAGGGGGGTGCTGTCCAGAGGGCAGATGAGGGCCTGAAATGGCTCAATAATCACGGGTCAAGCGCTCCTTTCGGATCAAGAGCCATGTGCTATACATAGAGCAGCACGGGGTTTAATTTCACTGCGAATCATCAAGAGGCAGGCAAGGATGCCAAAGCAACATACGAACCGGACTTCTGTCGTCCAGTATCTATACAGCACATTCATCGCCTATGTATGTACGGTGTACATATGATACGCTTCGAATGGAGCTCGGCCAAGAACAGATCCAATCTGAAAAAACATGAAGTATCGTTCGAGGAGGCCGCTTCTATTTTCTATGACGAACTGGCGGTCCAGTTCTTTGACTGTGAAAACTCAACCGATGAGGATCGCTACCTCATGCTTGGCATAAGCAACAAAGGCAGATTATTGATCGTTTCGCATTGCGAAAAAGATGCGGGAACAACTATCAGAATTATTTCTGCCCGCAAAGCTACCAGTACCGAAAGTCAGTTCTACAAGAGGCCCAGCCTATGAAAGCGGAATACAAATTATCAGAGATGAAATCACGACCCAATCCTTACGCAGGCAAACTAAAAAAGTCGATCACGATCCGCATGGACGAAGAGGTCATTGCATACTTCAAGAGCATGGCAGAGCAGGCTGGGGTACCTTATCAAAGTTTGATCAATCTCTACTTGCAAGACTGCGTAGAGAATCAGCGCAAGATAGACATCTCCTGGCACTCATAGTTGAGCAAAGCCAGGCAGAAATTCTTCGACTTTCTGCTTCACCCCAGCGCATAAATCCCCCCAAACTTCTCGCGCACATAACGCACAAATGGATCCGCACTGAGCGTCTGACCTGTCGCGCGCTGACACAGCTCTGGCGCATCATACTTGCTGCCATGTCGATGAATATTGTTGCGCAACCACGCCAGCAGAGTCGCGGTTTCGCCGCGTGCCAGCTCAGCGACAATTTGTGCATCGTGGCTCCTCGCGGTTTCCATGAACAACGCAGCGTAAAGATTGCCGAGTGTGTAGGTTGGGAAATAGCCGAAAGCTGCCATCGACCAGTGCACATCCTGCAGCACACCCTGCGTGTCATCCGGCGGCGTGATGCCGAGCAGTGTCTGCATTTTTTCACTCCATGCGGCAGGCAGATCAGCGACGCTCAGGTCGCCATTGATCAGCGCCTGTTCCAGCTCGAAGCGCAAAATAATGTGCATGTTATAGGTCAACTCATCGGCCTCTACGCGAATAAATGACGGCTGCACCTTGTTGATGGCCCGATAGAATTGTTCTGCGCTGACCCTTCCCATCTGCTGAGGAAAATGCGCTTGCAACTGTGAAAAATGCGCTTCCCAATAGCCCCTGCTTCGCCCCACCTGATTCTCGAACAGACGCGACTGACTCTCGTGAATTCCGGAAGACGTTCCTTGCGCCAGCGGCGTACGCTCCAGTTCCTCGCCCACTCCTTTTTCATAGAGCGCATGGCCCGCCTCATGCAGCGTCGCGAACAGTGCGGAGTTGGCGAATTCGGGATTGAAGCGTGTAGTGATGCGCACATCGTTGCGGCCAAAGCTGGTGCTGAACGGATGTTCAACCTGCCCCAGATGCCCGCGCGTGAAATCGTAGCCAATCGATTCCGCCGCATAGCGCGCGAGTTTCTTCTGCGCGTCGACATCGAAAGATTGAAACAGAAAACTGTCGTCGACCGCGTCACGCTGCGCGCTGATGGCGTGAATCAGGGGGACAGTCTCACGCTTCACTTTTTCAAAAATTGCGCGCACGTCCTTGGTCTTCATGCCGCGCTCATACTGATTCAGCAGTGCGTCGTACTTCTCGTCTTCGTAGCCAAGAATCTCCGCAGATTCCTGCGCGATACCGACGGCGGCTTGCAGATGCGGAGCGAAAGAGGCGAAATCATTTTGTGCACGCGCCTGGGCCCAGGCGAAACCGGCGGCGCCGGTAATCTCACTGCGGCGACGCACAAAGTCGCTGGAGAATTTGTGCTCTTCGTCATACTGCCTGCGCACGTAACGCAACAGACTCGCCTCGGTGCTGTCATAGTCTGCATCGATCAACTCCGCTTCAGCTGCGGCAAGCAGCTCACCCATCTCGTTGCTGGTGCCCATCTCGTGAGCGAGCTGTGTGAGTGTGGTGATCTGCTGCGTACGGCCACTGTTGCCTTGTGGGGGCATATTGGTTTCGCGATCCCACTGCAGAACGGCGATGGATTTCTGCAGGTCATTGAGTGTGTGCAAGCGGGCAAGAAGATTGGTGTATTTCTCAGTCATGATGTGCTCTTGTTTGCAGTAAGGTCGTTGGCAGTGATGTCATTGGCTGTGAAGCTGCAGGGACAATATCGCTGGCAATTGCTCGGCACAAGAGACAATCGGAAAGAATGGCGAGATAATGAAATCACAGATGACCCAGGAGGCAACCCATGTTGACGACAGTGATATTGAAGCGCACACAGCATCGCGCCAGACTCGCACCGCTGTTGTTGGCGTCGCTGATGTTTACGTCGTTGCTGCTGACGAACATCGCATGGTCGGCCGAAGACAGAACTGCGCAACGCGCACTGTACTTGCGAGCACTGTCCTTGCAGTCATTGGAGTTGCAGAGCCCGTCGCAAACCCAGGGTCCTGAATACCAGACCCTGCTGGCACAGCTGAACGGCTACCCCCTGCTCCCCTATCTCGAATACGCCAACCTCAGCCCGCGTATGACTGAACTGGCGACTCCCGGCACCGATCACACGCCGGTAGATGAATTCCTGACCCGCAACGCTGACACCTATCTGGGCGAGCGACTCGAACGAGAGTGGTTGCTTGCGCTGGCCGAGCAGGCGCGCTGGAGCGATGTTGTCGATCATCACAACAAGTCCAACACCACGACCGAACTCACCTGCCACGCTCTGCGGGCACGACTGGAAACCGGCGACACGAGTGCACTGCAGGAAGTGGCTCCGCTCTGGAACGTTGCGGTGTCGCAGCCGAATGTGTGTGACCCAGTGTTCGAGACCTGGATAGCCGCCGGGAACCCGACTCCGGACATCGCCTGGCAACGCTTCGAGAAAACGCTCAAAGCCGATCAGGATTCGCTCGCCAGCTACATCGCCCGGCAGATGCCTGCCCGTGAGCAGGAATTTGCACAGCTTTACATGCGTGTCGACAGTGAACCACAGACGTTGAACGATCTGCCTGGCTTCACGGTGCCAACCGACACGCCGGAAATGAAGGCGATCATTCTGCACGGCCTGCGCCAGCTGGCACAGAACGATGCGGCACAGGCCATGACCCTGCTCAAGCGCGACGGTTTTGACCAGACTCTGAGCGAGGCGGAGCGGGTCGAGCTGGAGCGTTTCATCATCATGCGTCTGCTGACACAAGGCCACGTCAACGACGCCGAGACCCTGCTGCAAACCAATCCCTTGCTGATCTCCGAGGCGCTGGGCGGCTGGATTCTGCGCGACGCCCTGAAGCAGCAGGATTGGACGCGCATCGAAACCTGGCTGGACTTGCTGCCTGCTGATCTGCAAGCGAGCGAACGCTGGCAGTATTGGCGCGCGCGCATGCTGGTGGAGAAAGACACGCGGGAATCCAGAGCCGAGGCGCGTGAACTCTACGCCACACTGGCCGGGCTGCGCAGCTTCTACGGCTTCATGGCCGCTGACTTCCTGGAGCGCGACTACGAAATGGTCGACAAACCGATTGAGGCCGATCCAGCCCAGATCGCGGCGCTGACAGAGATTCCCGCCATCGAGCGCGCCCACGAACTCTATCTGATCGGTGAAGAAGCCAGTGCGCGCGCCGAGTGGCAGCACGCCACGGCCCGGATGCCGCAGGAGCAGATCATCGCCAGCGGCAAACTCGCCGACAGCTGGGGCTGGCACCGCAATGGCATCCAGGCCATGATCCAGGTGAGTTACTGGGACGACCTGCAGCTGCGCTTCCCGCTGGCCTATTCCGACATCGTCGCCGAGGCCGCCGACGAGAACGACCTGACGCCGCATCTGGTGTTCGCCATCGCGCGTCAGGAAAGTGCCTTCATGCAGGACGTCCGCTCGTCCGCCGGTGCCATGGGCCTGATGCAGCTGATGCCCGCCACCGCGCAAGAGACCGCCAGAGGGGTAGGCATGCAGATCACCAATCAGGATCTGTTCCGCCCCGAGGTCAATCTCCAGCTCGGCAGCCGCTACCTGTCACAGCTGATGGAACAGTTCGACGGCAACCGCATCCTCGCCGCTGCGGCCTACAACGCCGGCCCCAACCGCGTGAAGCGCTGGCTGGAGGAAACGGGCGAGACGCCGGTGCCGCTGGACATCTGGATCGAGACGATCCCGTTCGGGGAGACGCGCGGCTACGTGCAGAACGTGCTGGCCTATTCGGTGATCTACGGATATCGGATGGGACGTGCGATTGAGCTGTTGACCGAGGATGAGGCGGGGGGCGTTTGACCGCACTCAGTCTCGTTGCTGAATGCGGTTCGTGAGCCTTTTCAAGAAACCTTGTCGCGGTCCTTGAAACCGCCGACACACCATTCAATTCCATTCACCACACTTCGCGCCATCACAAGAAAGCCTAGCTTGATGCGCTCGCCGACGCTCAAAGAGTCGGCCGCATCCAAGTGACGCAGGTGGCGGTTGAACCACGGCTGGTTGTGAGCATAGGCAGCCGCGCGACGCGAGATACGGGTTAGCACATAGACGGCCAGAAGCAGGAACACGATGCCGGGGATGATTGGCAGGATCAGACCGACCAAGCCAATCAGCAGAAACCCGACGACAAGAATGATCCCCAGAATTCTGTAGACCAGCGGCAGTGGGCGAAAACGCGGACGGGAAAGATGCACTGTAGAACTCCTTTTGATGGTGGCTTGGCTGTTGCTGAACACGCGGTAATGTTCAAGCGACCATGCAGCCCTTGTGCCATGCTCCAACACCTTGTATTCCCTTGGATATTTTTGAATGAGGTAAGTGCAGACTGGTGCGAACCGTCAGGAACTGGTCAATAGAACCATCCTGTCTGGTGTTTCTTCAAGGTCACATTTTGTGACCTTAGACGCTGCAAGAGGACAATCTGTGTCTAGTCCTGAAATAGGTTGACACTTTTTCACCTCAAAACGCCCGATGTACC
>JBBTKA010000102.1:0-8718 GCA_038059145.1 Pseudomonadota bacterium | reverse complement strand
ATAATCGTGTCCTAGAGACACTTCAAGAGCAGTATCCCTCACCAAAGAACAGCGCCGCCAAAGCCCTTAAAAAGTACGTCAACCTGCTCGAAGTGCAGCTAAATAGCTGTGAGACAAAGGGCAGAGACAAAGAGCAGATTGCTAGAGATATTTATTACATCTCACTAAACAAACAACGGCACAAAGGTGGGCAGATTGGTCCAAAAAAGCTACGACTTCAAAACTGGCTTGAAGCCAATAAGCTGGAACTATTTAAAGTCATTGTTATTGGATCAAACCTCACCGAGCAGCTAACGCAGATCAAGCTGACGAAATGGGCAAAGGCGATTTATCACGAACAACCTCAGACCAACCCGCTTGTCCATACTGACGACGAGATTGCTTTAATGATGCAGAACCAACAACAGACAAACCAAACCTTTTTCGACAAACTCTTTCCTGACTACAGCCAACTCAGCCAAGAGGAACGCGATCAACAATACAACCTAGTGCCCATTGATCTAAAGTCACTGAAAAACTATCGGCGCTGGCTAGAAGAAGCAGCCAATCTGATCTCGGTTGAAGATCGCCTCAAGTACCTCAATCAAATCGACCATATTACCCGTGTAGCTAAGCACACAGGCGGTTTGTATGTTCAAAAGAAGAAGCCAAGCCAATTTGGGCGAATGTACTTCGAAGGACTCAGTGTCCAGAACGCCAGCAAGCAGCTTAGAGAAGCAATGCTAGGTCGTTGTTACGAGTACGATCTTAAAAGCGCGGTGTTCTCGTGGAAAATGCTGTATGCCAACGATGTAGTTATTTCTGAAGGACTGGATCAGACAGTTGATCAGCTGTTTAAAACAACTATAGGCTACTTGCGTGATAAGCAAGACTTTATATGGTCAGTTAGGTACATGACCTTTACTGCCGACAGCAACGCGTCCAAAGAGCTACAAGTCAAACTGATCAAGCAAGCGATGACCGCTATAAGCTTTGGTGCTCGACTGTATTCAACAGGTTGGAAGCTTGCTAACGGCAAGTGGCAGAACACCTCGATTGGGGACATCTTTAAAAACCCAAATGAACGAGACCGCTTTATCAATTGCTGTCTGATCAAGGACTTTGTCCGCGAACAGACCATGCTCGACAAAGTAATATTTAATTCCGACTTTAGGGATCAGAAAGACCCTTTTTCGGGTGCAGACGTCTACACACCATCAGGTCGTTTGTCACGAGCGAAGGTAATCGCCTTTATGTATCAGACCTATGAAACCGACCTCATGGATATCGTTGAACTGCTGATCAACAAGTTAGGCAAACAAGTCATTGCTCGTGTGCACGACGCGATTTACACCAAGCAAAAGCTATCCGTTGATGACCGCGACGAGATCGAGCACTACTTGCGCGTAAATACCCACAATCCCTACTGGACTTTCAATCATCGCGAGATCGAGCCATTCAAGCACGACAGTGACGAACCACTGCCCTTCGAACCCGTGAGCCGTGAAAGCTTATTGGGCTGGTTTGGAAAACTGATGGGCGCATAAATACATTTATGAGATTTCAAGAATTCAACCCATTAAAGCCATTCAAAGCACAAGTCAGACTGAAAACAGACAAGTCTATGCTGCTGATACTCACTTGGGCTGACAGTCACGTTTCAGCACGAAGGAACTTGGCTTATTTGTATGGCACAGAAAATGTCTTGAATGTCTCAGAGATCACACTGACAGAAGCAAAACAGCTTAATCAAAAAGATCAGCAGATCAAGACGCTTAAAGACAGAGCAAAAGAGATCACACAGCAAGCAAAGCTTACCAATGCCAGAAAAGCAGTTACCAAAGCACAACAGCAACTTACCAAAGCAACAGCTCCCACCACTTTCAGTAGTCAGCAATGACTAGTCCAGGCACAGAGTTCTGGTTGTCTCGTAAGTGTTACTACTACAGCAAATATCAGCAGCAAGGTCGCTTTAGTGCGATATGGCAAGCAAAGGTCTATTGGGCGATATACAGGCTCGATATGCAGCGCGAAATGGAACAAGACGCAGACTTTTAATCACAACAGATCCCCATCGATAACACAGCTACAAGCTCTTTAGCTCGCGTATGAGCGCACTTCCCATCAAAGCTAGCTGATAGCTCGCATTCATTCACATGAGAACTATTGGTTATGAACATGTGGAATTCGTGAATTCCAAACATTCTAGAAAAAACCAATGGCTTCCAATGGCTTAACAAATGGCAAGAAAAGGATAGGAATGTTGGATATGCGGAAATATACTTATCGGTAACGAAATCAAACATTTAACGTAATTTTAGAGCAGAGAGACATGAAACAAGCACGTGTACTGACACAAGTAGAAATCAAGCGACTGCTCAGAGTAGTGAGCACAACAAAACACGCAGCTAGAAACAGACTTGTTGTCATGCTCAGCTATATGGCAGGTTTGCGAGCTTGCGAGATCGCAGCTCTCAAAGTTGGTGATGTGATCAATGAACTCAAAGACGGCACTTGGGAAGTCAAAACAGAAGCTGTTCTTAAGTCAAATCAGACAAAAGGCAACAAAGCGCAAACTGTCGTGTTCAGCTCAACTCTCAGAAAAGAAATCGCTGTCTACTACGCGCACAGCGAAGCAACGCTTGAAATGACTGATTTCTTGATCATGTCGCAGAAGAAGTCAGGTTTCTCAAGTCAGACAATACAGAATCTGTTTCGAGAGCTGTATGAAGCAGCAGCTATCTCAAATGCTAGCAGCCACAGTGGTCGCAGGACGTTTATCACTGCGCTGAGTGAGAAGGGTGTATCAGTCAGAGTCATACAAGCTTTGGCTCGACATAGCAGTATGCAGACAACTGCTCGCTACATTGATGTCAGTCAAGACAAGCTTCGATTGGCAGTTGAGACGGTGACTTTCTAACTAGTTAGTCGCAGTTTAAAGCACATTGCTTCTCCATTTCACGCTAGTTCGCGTGAAACTATCCAAATCCTTTCTTTTCCGCTAGTCTCTGAACGATTACTTACAGCTCAAGCTTATGAATTGGCTTGGTGTTTTTACGGAATCGAGATGAAATCGCTTATGTACGAAGCAGCTTTTGGCAATATGGAAAGACGCAGGTTGTAGCAGCGAGCTGGACTACATAAAGCAAACAAGTTGGGTACTGTTTCTCAATTACTTGGACGACTATGAGGCTGAGAAAGAAAAAGCAGCTCTCTTGGTGCACGTTGCAAGGCGATAAGGAGAAGATAATGATGACATGGATATTGGGTGCGGCGTTTGCTGCAAGCTTAATTGCATTCTTGATAACTATAAAAGCGTTGAAAAATGCACTTTATGAAAATTCTAACCTAGTGCGCATAGCTAACAAAACGCGTGCAGCAGATAACGCACTAGTTCTTGCGGCTCTAGCGCGTGAAGTTGCAAACGAGTTAATGCAGCGAGATTCAGAGAAATACAAAGAAAGATTTGAGCTGCTTTATAACCAATGGAAAATTATTAAGGCGGCAGATGGGAAAACTAAGCTTGCGCATTCTGCAAAAATTACAGCTAAGTATCTGATGTTTTTGGATTTTGATCAGCTTGGGACAATGTCACATGTGCTTTATGCGGATGGATTTAGTGGGCAAAGTTATGACGAACTGTGGGAGCTTTACGAAAGTATAAGACTTTACGATGCGCTAAACTGCGAACTGGAAGAAGAGTGGAAGTGGCACAGCACAGGCATTGATGAAAAGGAATTTCAACATTTGAGAAAATACTGCAAAAAGCTTAGCGACACTAAGCTACTAGCACACTTGCACAAAGCACGTGAACAGCTTGATTATTTTCAGAGCAATGATGAGGTAAAGAAAAGCGAAGGCGAGTGGCAGTATGA
Organism: Pseudomonadota bacterium; assembly: GCA_038059145.1. Classification (GTDB taxonomy): domain Bacteria; phylum Pseudomonadota; class Gammaproteobacteria; order Pseudomonadales; family Pseudohongiellaceae; genus UBA5078. The sequence continues at coordinate 4,864 of JBBTKA010000102.1, read as the reverse complement.
AACAAAGGATTACAAGTACAAAAGAATTGCACACTTTGCTGAAAGCAGATGGGGCGTTTACGTAAAGAGTATGGATAGGTATGGCATCTGGGGATTATTTGTAGACGATAAGGCATACACGCAGTTTTATGCAGCAGATAAAGAATTTAACGAAGAATACTTGGACGATTTGCCAATTAGGTTTTGCATAGATGCGCGCGAGTACAGAAGTACTGAAAAAATGGATTGGTGAAATGTTTTCTGTGATTTAAATCATGTATCTAGCAGAGCAAGCTAGATGCTTTTGGTTTTGGGGATGTGAGCATGAGCGACAGCGGAGTTTTATTTATTGTTGGAGTTTTGTGTTTGCTACTCATAACGCAAAGATGGTTTTGGGTGGTTGTATTCTTCTTCGGTGGATTGGCAAGTTTTTTCGCTATGATCGCTAGCGTTATCTATTTTCAGATACTTGCAGCGTTGGGATTTTTTGTTCTGATGTCGGTTCTTTGGGGAGTGCTTGGAGCGATCATGACTCGTTAGGGTTCGGAGGCTTTCGTTCTATTTTTTATCACGTTTTTTGTTCAGTGCTGCTCATGAGTATTCTTTGTATTGGGTAAGAATTGCTATGGTGGATTTTGTTGTGGCGATTGCTGGTGCGGTATTAGGTGGATTTATTACGCATTACGTTGAAGCAGGTTTTAGGCGGCGTGATGCTGTTCAGAAGTTTCGTGCTTCGTTTGTCGAAGAGATTGCATCTTGTATGTCTTCTGATGATTTTAAGATTAAGCAAGTTCTTAGAGAGGCTTTAATTAAGCATCGCTGTGCAGTAATTATGTTCGAGCCATTCTTGCAGAAAAACGCACGTGCGAAATTCAACGACTTGTGGCACAAGTATTGTTGCTTATTTGAAAGTTCCTTGCTTAACGATTTTGTTCCCGAGAATGGCATCGGATCTGAAGGTTACATTAGAGAGCTTTCAGAATCGGAGCAGAGGAGGAATTCTCTTGACTATCTGAGGTCTCTTTTGGATCTCGCAAGTTAGTATCTTGGTCTAATCTGGAGCATTAAATCCAAATATTTATATGGCTTCGCAGTGTGTAGCAGCTTTTTTATTAAGCCGTTGGCATCCATAAAAATGTCGTAAGTCACCAAACCGTTTTCAGTGGCTATCTTAGTTTCACAAAAGTTACTCATCTGTTTTTAAAGATTACAAGCTATTGATATATATAGATAATAAAACGAAGTAACTATTGAGTGGGAGTGAATTAGACTCCGACGTAAGGTATTCAGATGAAGAAAGGAACTTCGACAAATGGCAATACCAGACTTCCAATCCTGCATGCGCCCCCTGCTGGTAGCGATTGCGGACGGTGCACAAACTCCCACGAATGACGCGTTCGAGCGCGTCACTGAGTTTTTCAATCTCAGTGACTTCGAGAGAAATGAGCGCCTCCCTTCTGGCAAACAGACCGTCATTCGCAACCGCCTTGCGTGGTCGAATACATATCTAAAAAAAGCCCTGCTCATCAACGCAACGGATCGCGGGGTCATTCAGATCACCGACCGCGGGCGCAACGCCCTGATCGAGTGCCCGGGGCGCATCGACGTCAAGTACCTCAAGCGCTTCCCCGAATTTGCAGAGTTTCATCAGGCGAAACCTTCTACTGGCAATCAGAGTACGACCAGCGATTATTCGACAGACGAGTTGGCTGCGTCGAACGCGACGCCAGACGAGTTGATCGAAAAAGCACATAAGGAGCTCACCAACGCACTGGCCTCTCAACTGCAGGAAACCATCAAGCGCAACAGCCCCTATTTCTTCGAGCAACTGGTGGTCGACCTCATGATCGCCATGGGCTATGGCGGTGCGCGCGCCGAATCCGGGAGAGCCACAAAGCCCACCGGCGATGATGGCATCGACGGCATCATCAACGAAGACAAGCTGGGCCTCGACACCATCTACCTGCAGGCAAAGCGCTGGGAGAACACCGTACACCGGCCGGAGATCGACAAGTTCATCGGCTCCCTTACTCGTCAGGGCGCCCGCAAGGGCGTGTTCATCACCACCTCTGACTTCTCCGAAGGGGCACGCGTTGCGGCGAGTGGCTTGAACATCAGCATCGTGTTGATTGACGGTCAACAACTCGCCCGCTACATGATCGAGTACAACATCGGTGTCAACATCAAGCAGAGTTTTCACGTCAAAGACATCGATACCGACTATTTCAATGAAGAATGAATTTTTGTCACGCGAACCCCTCGCCTGATGCAACCGTCTTAACCAAGAAGTAACAAGCGATGACCAACCAAGAAGAACAACAGTTTCTCAATGATCTCGAGAAGAAACTTTGGACCAGCGCCAACAAGCTGCTGCCCTCACTCGATGCCTCCCAGTACAAACATGTGATGCTGGGGCTCGTGTTTCTCAAATACGTGTCCGATGCCTTCGACATTCGCCGCAAGGAATTGCGCGCCCAGTTCACAGCGTCCGATCAGGATTACTATATCGACCCCAGCGACTTTGAGGGCGGCGCAGAGGGGAAAGCTTATCAGGCCGAGGTCGAACAGGAACTGGAAGCCCGCGACTATTATCTGGAGACCAATGTCTTCTGGGTGCCGCCACAGGCCCGCTGGAAGTTCCTGCAGGACAACAACAAGGCCGTGATAGGCGGGGCAGAGCTGGCACTCGGTGATGGCAAGACCCTGAAGATCAGCTCCATTGGCCACCTGATCGACAATGCGCTCGAAGCCATCGAGATCGACAACCCCAAGCTCAAGGGCGTACTCAACAAGCGCTACACCCAGTTGCAGATCGACCAATCCAAACTGGGGGAATTGATCGACCTCATCGCGACGATTCCCTTCGTTCACGCCTCACTGAGCAGCAAGGACATACTCGGCCATGTCTATGAGTATTTCCTCGGACAGTTCGCCTTGGCCGAAGGCAAGAAGGGCGGCCAGTTCTACACGCCAAAATCCATCGTCAGCCTGATTGTGCAGATGCTCGAACCCTTCAAGGGTCGCGTCTATGACCCCGCCATGGGCTCCGGCGGCTTCTTCGTGCAGTCCGAACATTTCATCAGCGCTCACAAGGGGAGGATCGGCGATGTCTCCATCTACGGACAGGAGGCCAACCACACCACCTGGCAACTAGCCGCCATGAACATGGTGATTCGCGGCATCGACTTCAATTTCGGCAAGGAGCCCGCCAGCACCTATACCCACGATCAACACCCAGACCTGCGCGCCGACTTCGTCATGGCCAATCCGCCCTTCAACATGAAGGAGTGGGACACCGGCGTTGCCGACAACGATCCACGCTGGGTCTATGGCCGCCCGCCCTCCGGCAACGCTAACTTCGCGTGGCTGCAACACATGCTGTATCACCTGGCACCCAATGGCAGTATGGGCCTGCTTTTGGCCAATGGCTCCATGAGCTCCAATACCAGTGGCGAGGGTGCGATTCGTCAGGCGCTGATCGACAATGATCTGATTGAGTGCATGGTGGCGCTTCCGGGTCAGTTGTTTACCAACACTCAGATACCGGCGTGCATCTGGTTCCTGACCAGAAATAAGCAGGCGCGCACTGCCGTCAGCGGCAGGGCGTTGCGTGACCGTCGAGGCGAGGTCCTGTTCATTGATGCGCGTAATCTTGGTTATATGAAGGACAGGGTGTTGCGAGATTTTACGCAGGAGGATTTGAATAGGGTCAGCGATACCTACCATGCGTGGCAGATGGGCGAAGGATTTAAGGAGGTTGCGGGATTCTGCAAATCCGCAAAGCTGGAACAAGTTCAAGAGCGCGAATATGTACTAACCCCGGGGCGCTATGTTGGGGCCAAAGAAGAGGAAGAAGATGGTGAACTCTTCGCAGACAAGATGGTGCGCCTAACTGAGCAATTGAAGAATCAGTTTGATAAGTCGGAACGATTGGGGGACGACATTCTAAATAATTTGGCGAGGTTGGGTTTCGATGTCAGATTGGATTGAGTATCGGATCAGAGAACTCGCGCTCGACTCACCAAACGCGATGGCTACAGGGCCTTTCGGGTCATCTATCAGTTCTAAATTCTTTGAAGCAGAGGGAGTTCCTGTTATTCGCGGTGGAAACTTAAGTGCTGATGTTACAAACCGCATGTCAGACAATGGGCTAGTATTTGTTAGTAAAAGTAAGGCAGAGGAGTTCAAAAGATCAATCGTTAAGGAAGGTGATCTTGTTTTCACTTGCTGGGGGACGATTAATCAAGTGGGAATCATTACGGATGATTTGCGCTATAAAGAATACGTCATCTCGAATAAGCAAATGAAGCTGACGGTTGATCAAGAAAAGGCTGACCCTCTTTTTCTTTACTATCTATTTTCAAGTCCAATCAAGCAGGCTGAGATCATTAGTAGCGGTATTGGCGCTGCTGTTCCGGGGTTCAATCTAGGACAATTAAAAGAGCATGTCGTTACTTTGCCGGGTGTTGATGAACAGGTAAAAATATCCTCGGTATTAGACGCTTTCGATACGAAAATTCGGCTCAATCTCCAAACCAACCAAACCCTGGAACAAATCGCCCAAGCGATCTTCAAAAGTTGGTTTGTGGATTTCGAACCCACACGCGCAAAAATTGCCGCCAGAGAACGCTGGCTGGCATTGCACGAAGTGGTCGAAACCAGCTCTCCCGCCTGCTACAGCGCAGAGTTCGACAACGCCAATCAACCCACCCAAGCCCTCGAAGAAGCCATGACTCAAGCTGCCATGGCGGCAATCAGCGGGAAAACACCTGAAGAGCTGGAGCAACTAAGCCCAGAGCAGCAACAGAACCTGAGGAAAATCGCCACGTTGTTTCCCGACACCTTGGTTGATTCTGAGTTGGGAGAGATTCCAGAGGGATGGGAA
>JBBTKA010000101.1:0-13220 GCA_038059145.1 Pseudomonadota bacterium | reverse complement strand
CCATGGCGCATATCGCGCGCTACAGCTCGGCGCACACGGAGGCGATCATCACAGAAGATATTGGCCGTGCGCAGCGTTTCCTGCGCGAAGTGGATTCCAGTTCCGTCATGGTCAACGCCTCGACCCGCTTTGCAGACGGTTTTGAATACGGCCTGGGTGCCGAGATCGGCATCTCCACGGACAAGCTGCATGCTCGCGGTCCGGTGGGGCTGGAGGGGCTGACCTCCCAGAAATACATCGTGCTCGGAGATGGCCACATTCGCCAGTAAGGCACTTTAATAGTCAGCGAGAATGGTCAGCGAGGAGAATGAAGTGCAGGCGGCGAGTCTGAAGTCCGATCAACGACCGGCACCGCGCATCGGCGTGATGGGCGGCATGTTCGATCCGGTTCACAACGGCCACATTGCTGCGGCACTTGCAGCACTCAAGGCGCTGGCACTGGATGAATTGCGTCTGATTCCGTGCCGACTTCCCAATCATCGCGGCCCGGCCTCTGCCTCTGCACAGGAGCGGCTGACCATGTTGCGGTTGGCAGCGGCGGTCGATGACAGGCTGCAGGTTGATGATCGCGAGTGTCTGCGGCCGGGTGTCTCGTATACGGTGGACACCCTCGAGTCGTTGCGCGCCGAGCACGAGAGAGCTGTGCTGGTTCTTGTTCTGGGCGCCGATGCGTTTGCGGGGCTTACTGGCTGGCATCGCTGGCAGGAAATATTCGGACTGGCCAATGTGCTGGTCATAAGCAGGCCCGGAGCACTCGAGGCGTGGCCTGCCGCTCTGCAGGCGCAAGTGCAGCAGCGCCAGGTCAGTTCTGCTGAATTGCTGTGTGCAAAGACCCAGGGTGGGGTTCTGTTTCTGCGGGATTTGCAGTGGGATATTTCATCCACGCAGGTGCGTGAAGAATTGCGGCGACACTCGGGCGCAATGGACTTGTTGCCACCTGCCGTGGCGAGCTATATCCGGACCCATGGCCTGTATGCACAGGACTGACGGAAAGATTTCGAAACCTGAACACGTTTGATCGTTTAAATCATATCGCGAGACTACATAAGGATTACGACAGTTTGAATACAACACAGTTATCGGTTTTGGCAGTCAAGGCACTCGAAGACATCAAGGGGCAGGATATCCTCTGTCTGAATGTGCAGAAGCTGACCCAGATTACAGACTACATGATCATCGTGACCGGCACCTCCACCACACATCTGCGCTCCATGGCGGATGAACTGGGCAAGCAGGTGAAGGCGAGTGGTCAGCGCGTGGTGGGTGAAGAGGGGCGCGAACAGGCGGAGTGGATTCTGGTCGACCTCGGTGGCGTGGTGGTGCATATCATGCTGGCACGCACTCGAGCACTCTACAGTCTGGAGGATTTGTGGAATTTCGATTCCACTCTTCCCGAGGCGGTCGAGCGCAAGCCAAGGGCAAAGGCGCCAGCGAAGTCCCCGAGCAACAGCCCTGGGTAAACGCCTGACTAAAAGCGAGCAACCGGCATGAAGATCAACCTCATCACCGTTGGTACGCGCATGCCGTCCTGGGTTGAGGAAGGTGTCGCCGAGTACAGCAAGCGGTTGCCTGCGGATTTCGCGCTTGGCGTGACGGAGGTGCCGCTGGGTAAGCGTGGCAAAGGGCTCGATGTCACACAGGCAATGCGCAAGGAAAGCGATGCATTACTCGCCAGAGTGCGCCCCGGTGATCATGTGATCGCTCTTGATGTGGAAGGCAAGACACTGAGCACCGAAGCAATGGCGAAGCGCGTGGATGCCATTCGCATGACGGGACACAATATTGTGCTTTTCGTCGGTGGTCCCGATGGGCTCGACGCCGCTTGCCTGGAACGCGCGGATGAAAAATGGTCGCTCTCGGCGTTAACATTGCCGCACCCATTGGTTAGAATTCTCGTCGCTGAACAGATCTACCGGGTATGGAGTATTCTCAATGCACATCCATATCATCGGGCGTGAAATTTCCTGTTGAAATCCGGCACTAAACTAATGCGGAATTTTATTGTCATAGAATGAAGTCAGCAGCGGGTCTGTAGGAAATTCGACGCGCGAAGGACACTCAAAGGAAGTACACTCAAAGGTAGTATGGCAGAAAAATTCAAGCTGAATGCTCACGAGACCGAGACCCTGATATTCAGCAGGCGCATGATCGTCGCCGGTATCTTCATCTTCGTTCTGCTGAGTGCTTTGGTCGCCTGGATGGTGTACCTGCAAGTCTTCCGTTATGACTACTTCGCCGCCCGCTCCGATGGCAATCGTCTGCATTCTCAGTATGTATCTCCGAACCGTGGCTTGATCTACGACCGCAATGGCGAGTTGATGGCGGACAATCGCCCCATCTTCAACCTGACGGTGGTGCGTGAGACTGCGGTCGATCTCAACGCCTCTCTGGAAATGTTGCGCTCCGTCATCAATCTGAGCGACGACGATATCGAACAGTATCGAACGCGGCAGAGTCGGCGCGCCGTTCCCCATACGTCCGTCCCCGTGCGCTACCAGCTCACCGAGGAAGAAATTGCGAGCATTGCCGTGAATCAGCATCTGCTGCCTGGTTTCGCGGTCGAGGCCCAGCTGGTTCGTCATTATCCGTTCCGCGAAATCGCCGCGCACGCGCTCGGCTATGTGTCGGAAATCAACAAGGAAGAACTGGCGGCGATGTCCGAAGAGCAAGCCAGTAATTATCGCGGCACCAACCAGATCGGCAAGACGGGCATCGAGAAGACTTATGAAGATCTTCTGCATGGTCGTGTCGGTTACGAGACGGTAGAAAAAAACAATCGGGGTCAGGTCATGCGCGTGCTCGATCGTACCGATCCGGTGCCGGGACGCGACATCGTGCTGCACATGGACAGTCATCTGCAGGCCGTTGCAGAGCAGGCGCTGGGAGAGCATCGTGGTGCAGTCGTCGCGATTGACCCCGCGACCGGCGGTGTGCTTGCCATGGTCAGCAAACCAGGCTACGACCCCAATCTGTTCGTCACCGGCATCAGTCGGGCGCAGCTCTCCGAGCTCAACAAGACCGGGCATACGCCTCTGTTCAATCGCGCGATCGCCTCCCGTATTCCGGGCTCCACAATCAAGCCCTTCATTGGTTTGGGCGGTCTCTACCATGGCGTCATCACGCCAGAGACTGTGATCAATGATCCTGGCTACTACCGTCTTCCCGGCCGATCACGCCCTTATTACGACTGGACCTGGTGGGTCGACAAGAGCGGTCATGGCCCCATCGATCTGCGCCGTGCGATCTACCAGTCCTGCAACACGTACTTCTACGGTCTTGCCGTGGAAATGGGCATCGACAGAATTCACGACTATCTGCTGACCTTCGGGTTCGGTACCAATGCAGCCATCGACATTCCCGAGGCCAGCGCCGGCATCGTGCCATCCACGGCGTGGAAGCAGGAGAATCGTGGCGAGGTGTGGTATGCGGGAGAGACTCCCTATGAGGGAATAGGCAATGGCATATTCCAGGCCACCACGTTACAGATGGCCGCCGCTGCTGCTGCTATCGCCAATCATGGTGTGCTCAAGCAGCCACGCATGCTGCGCGGCACCATCGGCAATGATGGGGAAATCACTGACGTGATTTTCGAGGACACGGCGGCTTCCAAACAGCTGCTGCCGTCGCCTGAGCAGATCGCTCTGGTGCGCAGCGCTATGGTGGAAGTGATCAACAAACCCTATGACCCGGAGCATCGTCGCCATGAGGGCTCGGCGTACCCGACGCTGCGCGACAGCGGCAGGCCGCTGGAATATCCGATGGGCGGCAAGTCCGGCACTGCACAGGTCGTGCAGTTCCAGGTCGACAGCGCGGGTAATCGCGATGAATCCGAGGTGCCGGAAGAGTTTCGTACCCACGCCATGTTCATCGCGTTTGATGCATCCGCTGAGTCGCGTATCGCAGTGGCGGTGTTCGTCGAGAATGGCGGTGGTGGTGGCTCGGTAGCCTTCCCGGTGGCCAGGGCCGTACTTGACGCTTATCTGTTGCCCCGCACGGAGACCTTCGATGAGGTTTCTGCGCTCGGCTCCAGCGCTCGGTGAGGGCTTCGGCATGGCCACAACCAGTCGTCCGTTGAGCAATAGTTTCTACCGGCTTTCCAATGGCCCCGGGGCGATCTGGCAGTCGTTCCGTATCGATGCGCCCCTGGTGTTTTTCCTCTTTTGCCTCGCCAGCTACGGGCTGATGGTGTTGTTCAGCGCGAGCGGCGAGAACATCAGCGATGTGAGGAGTCAGGCGGCAGCCATCGTCGTGGCGTTTTTCGTGATGCTGGTGGTGGCGCAATTGGATGTGCATTTTTTCCGTCGCGGAGCGCCCCTGATGTACGCTGGCGGGTGCGTTCTGATGATCGTCGTACTGATCTTCGGCTCGGAAACCAACGGCGCCAAGGCGTGGCTTGATCTGCCAGGACTGCCGCGCTTTCAACCGGCGGAGATCGAGAAGTTTCTGGTGCCGATGCTGCTGGCCTGGTATCTGTCGACCCGCTCTCTGCCACCTCGTTTCAGGGATCTGCTGGTCTGCGGCGTGATTATCGTGTTGCCCGTTGGCCTTATTCTCATGCAGAACGACACCGGGACTGCGTTGATGGTGATGATGTCGGGTGTGTTCGTGATCCTGCTGGCAGGGATCAGCTGGCGCATCGTGATTGCCGGGGTGGTAGCGCTGGCGATGGCGTCTCCTGCCTGGTGGATATTCGTCGCCCAGGCACACCAGAAGAACCGCATCCTGACCTTCTTTGATCCCTACCGCGATCCGACGGGCGCTGGCTACAACATCATTCAGTCGCAGATCGCCATCGGTTCTGGCGGCGTGCAGGGCAAGGGTTGGCTTAATGGTGCGCAGTCGCAGCTGGATTTCATCCCTGAGAGCAATACCGACTTCATTCTGGCGGTACTCGCCGAGGAGTTCGGGCTGCTGGGTGTGTTGTTCCTGATCGCGCTCTATGTCGCAGTGATCGGGCGAGGATTTTTCATTGCGTTGACGGCCCAGGATACTTTCAGCCGTCTGCTTGCCGGCAGCATCGTGCTGACCTTCTTCTTCTATGCGTTTGTGAACATGGCCATGGTGTCGGGGCTCATGCCGGTAGTGGGTTTGCCATTGCCGCTGGTAAGTAAGGGTGGTACGTCCATCGTGACCCTCATGCTTGGGTTTGGCATATTAATGTCGATTCAGACGCATAAGCGGGTGTTGCCGAGATAACATATTGATTATAATGCCTATTAGTATCAATTCTATGAGTGAGGCAGCTGATGTGTGAAACCCGCATGCTAAAGGCAGCGACTCTGGCTGCCGTTGTGCTCTTTCTTGCAGCGTGTGCCAGTTCGCCTTCGGAGCAGAGTGCCGGGGGAAGTACCATGTCGGCCTCGGACGCTTATCAGGCCAGCCGCTACAATATCCAGCAGGATCGTGGCCCTTCGCGTCAGATAGACCCGTCGCAGATTCGCGAAGTCATTCCGATGATCGAGCCGCGAACGCTGGCTGGAAACAAGAGTCCGTATACCGTCAATGGACTCACTTATCGGGTGATGCCGTCGGAAGAAGGGTATCGCGAACGCGGATTTGCCTCCTGGTACGGTGAGAAGTTCCATGGCCACAAGACCTCGAACGGTGAGATCTATGACATGTATCAGATCTCTGCAGCGCACAAGACCATGCCGATTCCCGGGTTCCTGCGGGTGACCAATCTCGAGAACGAACGCAGCATTATTGTCAGGGTCAATGACCGGGGGCCGTTCCACAGTGACCGTGTGATCGACCTTTCCTACGCCGCGGCCTACATGCTCGGTTTCGACAACAAGGGAACGGCGATGGTGGAGGTGGAAGCCATCGTGCCAACCCTCGCCGGGCCGGGTACTCGTCCAGCCGGTGGAGCCGTGGCCACGGCCGCTGTCCGCACTGCTGCGGCTCCTGTCCGAGCCACGATCGCGGAAGGCAGTACCAGCTCAAGCGCAGCCAGTTCAAGTACAGCCAGTAGTGGAGCGCAGGAGCAATATCTGCAGGTGGGAGCATTCTCCGACTTGCGCGCCGCAGAGCAGTTGTCGGCTAAACTGCGGGATCTGACATCGAGACCGGTTTTCATCCGGTCCGTAGAGTCAGGTTCTGCGAATCAGCCCTTGCACCGTGTGCGCGTCGGGCCAATCCCGGATGCGGCCGAGGCGGCACGCATCGCGGATACCGTGGTTGCCGCTGATTTGGGAAGACCCTACACTGTCCGCGATTGATTGGCGGGCGCGTGATGAGCATTATTTTTTATCGCTGAGGATGGAAACAACGAATATGCAACAGAACTCTAGACAGCTCTCTGATACCCGCTCTAGCGAAGGAGTGCTCCTGCGTATCGCTAACTCCAGTCGAGCAATCGCACTGACGGTTACTGCTTTGTTTCTTCCCGCCGGGATTGTGTCAGCACAGCCCACGCCGACGCTGAACGCGACCCCTGTCGCTGAGGCTCAGGCCATCGTGCCGCGCCCTCCCCAGATTGCCGCCAGCAGCTATATCCTGCTGGATGCCAGGACTGGCAAGGTCATTGTGGAGGAGAATGCCGATGTGCAGCTGCCGCCCGCCAGCCTTACCAAGATCATGACGGCCTATATTGCCGAGGTGGAGATCGACAACGGCAATATGAGCCTGGACGACGAGGTGCATATCAGCGAGAAGGCCTGGGCGACGCAGGGCTCTAAGATGTTCGTGGACGTCAACAGCAAGGTGCGTGTGGAAGATATTCTGCGCGGCATCATCATCCAGTCCGGTAATGATGCGAGCGTAGCGATGGCCGAACATCTGGCTGGCAGCGAAGAGGCTTTTGCGGACATGATGAACCAGCACGCCGCGCGTCTGGGAATGACCAATACCCACTTCATGAATGCCAGCGGTCTGGATACCGAAGAAGCCTTCAACATCATGTCGGCGCGCGATCTGGCGACGCTTGCCAGAGCCACCATCAACGAACACCCGGATCATTACGGCATCTACTCCGAGCGTGAGTTCACCTACAACGGCATCACGCAGCCAAATCGCAATACGCTGCTGTTTCGCGACACCACCATCGACGGCATGAAGACGGGCTGGACGACAGCGGCTGGCTACTGTCTGGTTGCCTCGGGCGAGCGTGATGGCATGCGCCTGATTTCGGTCGTCATGGGCACGGCCAGTGAGGATGCTCGTGCCGCAGAGAGCGCCAAGCTGATGACGTATGGCTTCCGCTTTTTCGAGACGTTGAAGTTGTATGATGCCGGCCAGGTGCTGGGAAACGCCAAAGTCTGGTCGGGCAAGGAAAACGCCGTGGATATCGGCATTACGCAAGAGCTTTACATGACTATCCCGCGCGGTCGGGCTGCCGATCTGCAGGCGAGTCTGAGTCTGCAGGAGACTATCACCGCGCCGATTACCCAGGGCCAGGTGCTTGGTACTGTCGATATCACGCTTGATGGCGAGACGCTGTATCACGGTGATGCCATGGCCGTGCAGGCTGTCGAAAGGGCGGGGCTGTTGAAGCGCCTGATCGATTTTCTCACGATGTTCTTCACCAACCTCTTCAGTTAGGCCTTTTCATGTCTACGGTTGAAGCGCCCAAGATCGAGTTTCCCTGTGCCTACCCCATCAAGGTGATGGGGTTGGCGACGCCGCATTTCGAGAAGGAAATTGTCTCGGTCGTGAAGCGTCATGCTCCCGAGGTGACGGAGGAGCACGTCAGCGTGCGTGTCAGCGGCAACGGCAATTATCTCGCGATCACCGTGGTGATCGAGGCGACCGGCCTGGAGCAGCTGACGGTCATGTTCGAAGATCTCAAGGCCCACACCAGCGTCAAGATGGTGCTATGACCGCCAGCAACAGCGCGACCACTGCCGCCTCCCGTGGCGACTGCACTCTCCTGGAAGACATCACTGCCCCCGACGACTCACACTGCGCTGCTTCTGCGATGGTGCATGGCGGGCGCCTGCGTATTCGCCAGTTCGGTCTGCAGCCCTCTCAGGCTCAGGACTATGTCCCCGTATGGGATGCCATGCGCCGGTTCACCGCCCAGCGCAACAATGAAACGCCTGATCAGATCTGGATGCTGACCCACAAGCCTGTGTTTACGCAGGGGCAGGCTGGCAAGCCCGAGCATTTGCTGAACACCGCAGAGATTCCAGTGGTGCAGATCGATCGCGGGGGCCAGGTAACCTATCACGGCCCGGGCCAGCTGGTGGCCTATCTGCTCATTGATATTCGTCGCGCTGGCATTGGTGTGCGCGAGCTGGTGGAGAATATTGAGCAGTCTGTGATCGATGTCCTGGCGCAGTTCGGCATCGTCGGCGAGAGCCAGCGAAAAGCTCCCGGCGTCTACGTAAACGGTGCTAAAATCGCCGCGCTCGGCTTGCGGGTCCGTGAGGGCCGTTCGTACCATGGTCTGAGTTTCAATGTCGACATGGACCTTTCCCCCTTCCGCCGTATCAATCCGTGCGGCTACGAGGGCATGCCCGTGACGCAGTTGAGGGACTTGTTACCGTCCACAGCACAGGACGGTCACCTGCTGGAAAAAGTGGCGAGCATGCTGGGAGAAGCGTTGACTGAGCGTCTCCAGGGCCTGGGCACACGATCAACTCGGCACTGATTTTTGGTTCGATTGCTTCACAAGAGCGTTTTCAAAAGATTGTTTTCAAAAGAGCGTTTTCACACGATATCAGGAAGGTTTGCAGAGTCATTATGTCCGATCAGCCAAGACGTAACGTATTGATAGAAGGGGAAAAGCTGCGAGGTGCCGAGAAGGTGGCGCGCATACCTGTCAAGGTGATCCCCACCGTGGACCTGCTGAAGAAACCGGACTGGATCCGCGTCAAGATCCCGGCTTCTCCGAAGATCAACAGCATCAAGGAAAAGCTGCGCAAGCACAAACTCGCTTCGGTGTGCGAGGAAGCCTCCTGCCCTAATCTGGGAGAATGCTTCAGCAATGGCACCGCCACTTTCATGATCATGGGCGAGATCTGCACGCGTCGCTGTCCGTTCTGCGATGTGGCTCATGGCAAGCCGAAACCGCTCTATGAAAATGAGCCTCTGGAACTCGCCGAAGCGATTGCAGAAATGGGTCTGCGCTATGTCGTGATCACCTCTGTGGATCGTGATGACCTCAAGGACAGCGGTGCCCAGCATTTCGCCAATTGCATCACCGAAGTGCGACGCTTGAATCCCGAGATTCAGATTGAGGTGCTGGTGCCTGACTTCCGCGGGCGCATGGAGATAGCTCTGGATATTCTGGAGAAGACGCCGCCGCACGTGTTCAATCACAATCTGGAAACAGTTCCGCGTCTTTACCGTCAGGCACGACCCGGTGCTGATTACAAATGGTCGCTGGCGTTGCTGAAGGGATACAAGGAACGCGTGCCGTCGGTCACGACGAAGTCAGGCCTCATGCTGGGTCTCGGCGAGACCAAGGAAGAGGTGATGGAGGTCATGCGCGATCTGAAGGAGCACAATGTCGACATGGTCACCCTCGGACAATATCTGCAGCCCAGTCGCAACCATCTGGCTGTCAGTCGTTTTGTGCATCCGGATGAATTCGAAGAATTGCGAATCTATGGAGAGACGCTGGGCTTCGCGCATGTGGCCAGCGGACCGCTGGTGCGTTCGTCCTATCACGCCGACAAGCAGGCGCGCGGTGAGGCGGTCTGACCGTCTGTGACGGGCGGGCGGGTCGAAGGTTTTTTCAATGTGAAATATGGCCCCTTCAACAGGGGTAAAGCAGTTTCAGGAGTGGTCATGGCAGTTATCAGGAAGCAGTCTTCACGTGCGTCGGGTCGGGCGCTATTCAGAATCGGACAGGTACTGGTGCTGATGCTGGCATTGGTCGGAACCGCTGTGCAAGCCAACACCATCGTGCGGGTCAGCACGACTTATGGTGATTTTTCGATCGAGTTGTTCGATACCGTCACGCCGGTGACAGTGAAGAATTTTCTGAATTACGTGAATCGTGGCACCTTCAATGGCAGCTATTTTCATCGCCTCGAGAAGGGGTTTGTGCTGCAAGGGGGCGGGTACCGCTTCCAGCCCTTCGTCGGACCGATCGCGCTGCAGCAGGATCCCCCCATCGTCAATGAGTTCAGTGTTTCCAACACCAGAGGGACCGTCGCCATGGCCAAACTTGGCGGCGATCCCAACAGCGCGACCAATCAGTGGTTCGTGAATCTGGCTGACAACAATACCAATCTCGACGCTCAGAACGGTGGTTTCACGGCGTTTGGACGCGTGCTGGGCAATGGCATGAATGTGCTCGATACCATCAATAGTCAGGCCGGCGTCTATAGCCTGGGGCAGACTCATACCCAACTTCCGCTGGCGAACTACGCAGACTTTACGGTGGTCAAGGCGTCCAACTTCATCACCATGACCACTCAGGTGGTGCAGCGATTCAGCGAGGCGCTGGCGGTATTTGAGTCGCAGTCGGGCAAGCTGATGCTGACGATTGATGGCGGGGACGCACTCGGCGTCCACAGTCTGCATATGTCATTGCTGACAGACCGTCCCGGCGTGGTACTGCGTCTGAATCCCGACACGATGATTGCGTTGGCCATCAAGCCGGTGGGGGCTGCGACCTTTACGACGGCGGATAACAAGATCCGCATCCCGTCGCTGGAAGTGAACAACAACGGCAATGTCGCCATTTACAAGAATGTTGTGCTGGGGCTGAGCAATGCGCAGGCCTGGGAGTTCACTCTGGAGTCGTTCGAGCAATAAGCGCGTCGCAACACCTGTGTCCGCGCTTCGGTCAGGTGCGCTCTAAAACCTGACAGAAGCGTTCGATTTCGTCCTCTGTGTTGAAGTAGTGCACTGAGGCACGATTGATATCTCCCAAGCCTCGACGCGGCAGATCCAGCAGGTTGCCACTCAGCCGCGTCACAGAAGTGTTGATGCCGCTCTTGTGCAGGCGTCGCTGCAATGAATCGGCATCCTCTCCGTTTTTGCTGAAAGTCACGATACCACTCAATGACCGTCCGACTTCGTGTACGCGAATGTCCGGCAGCTTACGCAATTGCTCGCGCAGTGTGGCCGCGAGCTCGCTCACCCTGTGCTCGATGTTATGCATGCCGAGTTCAGTCGCATAATCTGCGGCGGCCCCCAGCGCAATCTTGCCTGCCACACTGCATTCCCAACTCTCAAAACGTCGCGCATCGTCACGAAATTCGAATTGATTCTCTGCCGTCCAGCGTGCCGAATGAAAGTCGATGCGGTCCGGCTGGAGTTGCGGTAATGCTTCACGCCTCACATAAAGGAAGCCGGTGCCGCGGGGGCCACGCAAGTACTTGCGTCCGGTGCCGGTCAGCATGTCGCAGCCAAGCGCTGCAACATCCAGATCAATCTGCCCTGCGGACTGACACGCATCAAGCAAGTAGAGAATGCCGTGCGCTCGGGCGAGTTTTCCCACCTCTGCAGCCGGATGGATAACCCCGCTCTGACTTGGCACATGGGTCAGGGCGATCAGGCCCACATCGTCGCCGATAGCCGCTTCGAGTCGATCCAGGCAGATGCGGCCATTGGCGTCATTAGGAATGACGTCAATGCGCAAATCCTTCAATCGGGCCATCTGCAGGAAGGCAAGGTAGTTGCTCGAGTATTCGGATTGCCCGGTCAAAATACGTTGGCCTGGCTGGAGTGCAATCGCGTGAAATGCGGCGCCCCACGCGTGAGTGGCACTCTCGGCGTAGGCTATCTCGCTGGGGTGACAGTGCAGAAGTCGCGCAAAAGCGTTGTAGAAATTCTCCACTGCAGCGGCCTCCTGCGCGGCGGCTTCGTAACCCCCCATGTGCTGCTCCAGCGCCAGATGTTGCAACAGGCGCTGATGAACCGGTAGTGGTGACAGTGACGCACCTGCATTGTTGAAATGAATCATTTCGCTGCACGCCGGTGTGTGTTGTCTGATCTTCGCAATATTTATTGGCATGTCAGTGAATCCTCGGAACGTGTCCTTACCCCGTTGCTTGCATAAGAAAAGTGCCTTCTGTACATTGCCGTGGCGGCGCGCAGATCGAGCGCTTCGACCACGGAAACTCTCAGCACTATACCCTGACAAAACTGGAGATAACACTATGCTCAAGATCTATGGAGGCAGCACCTACAACGCCACGAAAGTGTTGTTTACCGCCGAAGAGTTGGAGGTTCCCTGTGAATATGTGCATCTGAATTTTGTGAAGGGCGAACACAAGAGCCCGGAACACCTGGCACGTCATCCGCTGGGAAAAGTGCCTGCCATCGAGCATAACGGCCACTTCCTGTTCGAGAGCGCTTCGCTTTGTCGTTACCTTGCCAACATCAGCGACAAACGCTTGTATTCAGCGGATCCTTTGCGAGCGGCGGAGATCGATCAGATGGTGGACATGATTTGCCATCACGTCGGCCGTTGGCTGGGCGTTTACTTCTACCAGGAAGTGGTACTCAAGAAGTACTACAACAAACAGCCAGACGACAAGGCGCTGACGGAGGCTAAAGGTTTCCTCGATCAAGTACTGCCTTACATCGACAAGCTATTGAGTTCGACGCGGTTCCTCTGCGGCGATCAGCTCACAATCGCAGACACGATTGCGTTGCCGTACTTCCACGCTCAGGAAGTGACCTCTTTGAGTCTGGATGCCTACCCCTCCATTCAGCGCTGGTATGAAGAGATGAAATCGCGACCAGCATTCCAGAGAGCTCTGGCGCGCATGCCGCACTGAGAAGGCCGCATTGTGGGTTTTCCCCAGAGTATTGCGGTCCTGGTCGTGGGCGGCGGCCCAGCCGGATTGATGGCTGCCGAACAATTGGCCAAGGCCGGTATCGAAGTGCATGTGTGTGATGCCATGCCGTCCGTGGGAAGAAAATTTCTGCGCGCCGGCATCGGCGGTCTCAACCTGACACACGCAGAAGATGCACAGAGTTTTCACTCCCGCTAT
Source organism: Pseudomonadota bacterium (assembly GCA_038059145.1). Lineage (GTDB taxonomy): Bacteria > Pseudomonadota > Gammaproteobacteria > Pseudomonadales > Pseudohongiellaceae > UBA5078. The sequence goes on along the minus strand of JBBTKA010000101.1, from coordinate 324 downwards.
GCACATTCCCAAAGTGATATTCAGGCCTCCGCCACGCAGGGCGTCGAGGTGGTGACATCGTGGCTGCAGGATTTCGATGCCGACGCGCTGCGTGGCTGGGCACAACAGCTTGGCATAGAGACTTTTGTCGGCAGTTCCGGGCGGGTATTTCCCATAGGGTTGAAGGCAGCGCCACTGCTCAGGGCCTGGTTGCACAGATTGCGAGAACAAGGGTGTGTCATCCACACCCGCTGGCGATGGGTTGGCTTTGACGATGCTCACTCCGCCAATGAGTCGAACTCGCCGACGCGCACATTACTCTTTGAAACCCCCGAAGGTATTCAG
>JBBTKA010000100.1:4185-9264 GCA_038059145.1 Pseudomonadota bacterium | reverse complement strand
CTAGATGGCCTCGAGCGCGGATTCTGGGTGCCCTTTTATGAAGTGGGTGCAGGCGTAAGTCTTTTTGAGGGAGAGACCGATGCCGACTCTTGGTTCGGAGGTCTCTCCTTGAGTGCCATTCGCCATGAAGGCTTGAGCTCCGAGCAAACCGTAAAGGCATGGATGCTCGAGGCCGGCGTGCAAGTTTGGCTGTAGTCTCAAGGACGTGTTAATTGTTCGACAAGATCATCCATTTTTCTCTGCGCAATCGTCTCGTCGTCGTGAAACATCAGGTGCTTGAGTGCGCCGCCGATGTGCAGCACTACCATCACCATCAACACCGTCGCGGTCGTGGCATGCACCGCGAGCGCCGCGTTCGCGAGCGTGCCTCGCTCTGGTAGCAGCCACGCCATGAGCGGGCCGGACACCAGCATGATCACGAGAGCGGCCAGCATCAGAAAGTGAGCGGCGCGTGCCACGGCATGCGTGCGATCACTCTGACCATTTGCACGAGGGTGTGGGACGCGCAGCCGCCAGGCGATGCGCCCGGCCAGCAACAGCCAGACACTCAGTCCGATCACGATGTGTAGAGAGCGACGGGCATCCAGCTCTTCTGCAGGCACCCACATGATGCTTTTGCCGACAAACCACAGGACAACGACAGCGAGTGCCGTTGCCCAGTGCAGTGCGATGGAGATCCAGCCGAAGGAGTTCGGGCTGTCGTAGAGATTCCTGCTTGTCGTCACGGTCTCGCGCCCAGTGTCCTACTTGTATTTGGACGGGAAGAAACGCACCGATGCACGCGCCGATTCCGCATCGCAGTCGAAGGCCGACAACACATAGCCTTCACGCGCAGGAATCCAGCGGGTGGTATACGACGCGGGTTCACGCAGGAACATTGGGTCTTCAACGGTGAGTGTCACGTGCAGGTCTTCACCTTCCATCCAGTAGCGTTCGGTGACGACTTTCTGAGAGGAAGACGGGATGCCGTTGTAGTCATCGAAACCCGTGATATCGAACAGGAAGTGAGTCGTGGTGACGAGCAGCGCGCCATCCTCGTAACGTCCGACGGAGAAGCCCTGATTGCTGAAGTCGACCGACTTCGGTTGCCGTCCATCCAGCCACACGGTGCGCAGTTGATCGTCTTTCTCGTAGCGGAACAGCACGCGATCGGGCCACTGGGTTACCTGCATGTTGTAGGGGTCGTATTGCACCGCTGGAGATGACGCCGGCTGGCAGTCGTACTTCGGCGCAATGATTTCCTCGAACACCTGCTGATAGGCGAGTGCGCGCTCATTCAAGACCGGAAAGTTTTCGGCTGTCCACGGCACGTCTGCGCTATTGACGGGCCGCGCTCGCCCGCCGCCGTCCCACAGGCCGGAGAGATCCGGAATCGCTGCCGCGTCCGTCTGTGCATTCACCTGCGAACTGCTGTGCCATACCAGCAGCGACAAGATTGCCGCGCCCAATACTTTTCCTTTGCCAAGCTCTAGTGATTTCATGCCCGCTCCTGATTCGATCAGTTTCGATAGAGATATTGTTTTTGTTATGCCATCAGCGACGCCGCGTTCAGCGCGGCGGTTGCACGGCCTCTTCAACACGGCCACCGGAGAGCACCGGGCTGCCATCCTGACGTGTCATGCGGACACAGCAGATGCCGGTAGAGCCTTCGGCGCGAGACGGCTGACCGGAGACTTTCACCACCATGCCCATTGGTAGTGTTTCCGGAGTCCAACCTGTGCGCTGCAAACTGACGGGGGCACCGAGTTCGATCTGCCATTCGACAGTGGCACCGGCCGCGTCGGCAACATCGACAAAGAGGAACGCATGGGGGTTCTTGAAGACAAAGCGCTTGACCGTGCCTTCGATCTCGACGCGCTTGTCGGGATCATAGAACGGGCCACTGGCATGGTGGGCGAGGGCGGGGGTCATCAGCAATGCAACCCCGGCAGTGGCAGCGGCAAGCGCTGCAGAGATCAAGCGTTTGGTGCTCATATCATTCTCCAGTTTTTGTGATATTTGTTTTAATTATTTCTGGCGTGGGGTGCGAAAGGCTTGGGGCAGCATAGTAACTCTCTCTGACCCCGTCAACGACGTCGGCAATGCCGCGCCCGGCATCCACCTTGCTGGCTTATCCGCCCATCGTAAGCGCCAGGTTCATGGGCAGTCGCGAGGTCAAGAGGGACAGTTGGTTTTCACCAGAGCAAATCTTTTGTAATCGGTTTTCATCGCCGTCTCGGGGCTGGCGCCGTGAGTGAATTTGTTCCTGATGAGCTCAACGCTTCCCGCGAAGGTGGCTGGATCGATGTTGACAGCGGCGATTGCCGTCTTGAATGATTCCGCTGTTGACTTGGAGCCGCTGAAGCTGCCTACCAAGGGTCCGGCAGGTGTGACCTCGACGGCACCCGTGATGGCGTAATGCGCGCTATCTTCACCATCATTGAAGATTCCCGTGTAGGTGAACCGTGTGGGCGCTGTCTGCGTCACCGAGAAGCGCACCAGATACTTGCCGTCAGCGAGCCAGCATACTTGCGCGAGCTCGTCGGCTGCCGCGCTTTGCAGCCACAGGGAACTAACCAGAAGGCTTGCCAATGCGGCGTGTCGCTGAATGTTGATCTTTATTGCATTCTTTATCGCGCCCTTCATCAGACTCATCATCGAATTCTCCTCAATACCTCGCCGTAATAGCGAGGTCTGAGGATCAGTGTAAAGGACAGCGAAGCGGATCAGATTGATATTTCACAACGAAGAGCAGGGTAGAGTATCAGCGCTTGCGCTGATCTGGGCATGGAGGCTCGCCTGTGTCGAAGATGAGGGACGCTCGATGCGGGCAAAGGTGTTCATCAGCGCCGGGTCCAAACTGTAAGGATCCTGCAGTAGCACAGTGCGGCCATCCGCTCCTGCTTCTGCAGTCCAGTAGGCAATGATCAATTGCGGGCCACCTGGCAACCTCACTTCCCGCGTCTCCTCGCTCTCCTGCAATGACAGCAAAAGTGCGCGTTGCTCTGCGTCGGCAGAGGTCAGCAGCAGGTCGGCAAGTTGTGCGGCATTCTCCACCCTCACGCAGCCCGAGCTGACGCTGCGCGAGCTCTTGGCGAACTGATCCTGACTGGGTGTGTCATGCAGGTAAATCGCGAAGGGATTGTCCAGTCGGAATACCACCTGCCCGAGCGGGTTGGTGGGGCCGGGAGGCTGGCGCAGCATCACTCCCGTGGGGTTGTTCCAGTCGACCTCGATTGGGTCCAGGGGGCTGCCCTGCAGATCCAGTACCTGCAGGTTTTTCTCCTGAAGATAATTGGGATTGCTGCGAATTTGTGGCAGAGCATCTTCTTTGACGATGGTCGGCGGCATCGTCCAGCTCGGGTTCAGCGTGATGCGATCGATCGACGAGATCAGTGCGGGAGTCGGGCGTGAGGGTCGCCCGGTCTGCACGCGGGACTCCCAGATTATTTCTTCCTCACGATAGAGGCGCACGCTGGCTCCCGCGATGTTGACCAGCAACAGATAGTCATCGCGCTGAGCATTGAGCCAGCGCAGGCGTTCAAGATTGATGCGGACCTGCAGCAGGCGCTGAGCGGGAGGCTTGTTCAGTGCCGCCAGGGTCTGGGCGCCGACGATGCCGTCGGGCTCCAGTCCATGATCGCTCTGAAAGCGGCGCACCGCCTGTTGCAACGTGGCATCGTAATGCGTGGGCAGTTGCGAACCTGCAGGCAGATAGCCATCGCTGAGCAGGCGCTGAAAAATTTGTGTCAGACGCGCATCCTGAGCACCGGCACGAATGATCAGGCCCGCTGGGATCGACATGAAGGGCTGCGCGTGTTTATCCATGCGCGCATAGCTTTGACGCAGTTCTCGGTAAAGATTCAGGGATGGACGCGCCTGGGAGAATGCGTCCGCGACGCTGGTGTCATTTGCAAGTGCCAGCTCTACCAGTTCGGCGGAGGTGTCGTCGATGCGTGAATTCATTGCCTGCGCGTCGGCCTGCCATTGCGGTTCCCGCATCTGCGGCGGCAGGCGACCGAGACTCAGGTGTTCAAGCGCCATCAGGTAGTAGCTGCTGAGCCGCACTTCCTGGCACATCTCAGAAGTCTGCGTTGCCTGCAGGGCGTATTCGTAGTCCGCCAGCCACAGGCCATCGTTGTCCAGCTGCCGCAATTCGTATTGCAGGCTGGGGAGTCGTGCGGCCTCTTCCTGCCACAGCGGGGCATAGTCACGCCGCACGTAAAGCTCGGTCAGCGCCGCTTCCATTGAGGCTGAATGCAGGCTCGCCATGTCCTGGCAGTGCGTGATGGCTGTCTGCATCAGAATTCTCTGCAGAACGCTGGCTGGCAGAGCGATTTCGGAGGCGACCTGACCCTGCACGGGCGCGGCGAACCATGTGGCCGTCAAAAAAAATATTGTGCGTTTGCTGATCAACGGTTAACCTCCCCGCCGGTATCCCCGACAGATTACCATAACCCCCGCAGTGACTTCGATTGCAGCCGTTCAGGAGTGCTTTGCATGTTTCCCCGTTTTCTCCGCGCCAGCCTCTCGGCTGCCCTGTGCCTGAGCCTCATTGGCAGCAATTGGCATTCTTTTGCCGATGAACAGCCCTTGCTCGCCCAGCTGAGCAAAGCGGCGCCGGATCTTGATGCAGCGGTGCTCGGCAGAGCGGTCGCGGCGATGGAATGTGCTGTGAAACATGGTTCCGCACCGGCAGCGCGTCTGGCCGTGATCGATTTCTCATTGCCATCTTCCGAGCCGCGCCTGTGGATCTTCGATCTGCAGGAACAATCACTTCTGCTTAAGGATCTGGTCGCGCACGGCAAAGGCTCTGGCGACAACTACGCCAAGGCCTTCTCCAATGTCGAGGGCAGCAACCAATCCAGCATCGGCCTGTTCCGCACGCAGGAAAGCTATGTTGGCCAGAACGGTTACTCGCTGCGGCTGGACGGTCTTGAAGAGGGCGTCAATGATCAGGCTCGCAATCGTGCCATCGTCATTCACGCGGCAGACTATGTAGATGAGAGCTGGGTGGAGAATTACGGCAGGATAGGGCGCAGCGAAGGATGTCCTGCCGTGCGCCCGGAAGTGGCGCGCATGGTGGTCGATGAACTCAAA
>JBBTKA010000100.1:0-4175 GCA_038059145.1 Pseudomonadota bacterium | reverse complement strand
TCTTACTATCCAGACGAACACTGGCTTGCCACGTCCGAGTTTCTGAACTGCCCGGCGGTCGATGCGCGCGAGCAACTGGTTGCGGCCGACTGAGCAGCAGAGTTGTCGCAACGGCTCAGTTGAGCCGCTTTGAAAACCGACTGGAAGCAATCAGCAACCCCACCGCCGTAATCGCCAGTAATGCCAGTGCATCACTTTGCAGGCTGAAGATATCCGCGTCGCGCAGAATGATCGCGCGCGACATGCGCATGAAATGCGTGGCCGGCAGCATCTCGGCGATGACTTGCGCGGGGCGTGGCATTGCCTCGAACGGAAACAGAAACCCTGACAACAGGATGGATGGCAGCAGCACAAACACCGTCATCTGCATCGCCTGCAGCTGGGATTTGGCAATCGTGGAAATCACCAGCCCCAGCGTCAGGCTGGCAAGAATGAACAGCATCGCCGCCACGGCCAGATAGTCGAGCCGTCCTCGCACGGGCACATCAAAGACAAGATTCCCGGCCCCCAGAATGATGGCAATCTGCACGAAACCCACCAGCACGTAAGGCACAATCTTTCCCAGCATCAATTCGAAGGGCTGCACGGGCGTGGTAATCAGAAATTCGATATTGCCCTGTTCGCGCTCCCGCACAATCGCTGCCGAGGTGAACAGCACCATGGTCATGGTCAGAATAATGCCCAGCAGCCCTGGCACGATATTGACGACGGTACGCTGCTCCGGATTGAAATACTGCACCACTTCCAGAGTCGGGCTGCTGGCTACGAACGCCTGATTCGCCACTTCCTGCATGGGCATGTTGCGCAGGCCGCGAATACTGCTGGCAACGACGGTATCCGATCCATCCACGAGCCACTGTCCGAGCGGTTCGGACAGCTCCGGGTTTTCTCCGGCCGCGCGGCGGCGCAGCAACCGGCCATCCAGATCCGACGGCAGATACAACACGGCTTTCACCTCGCCACGGGTAATGGCGGCTTCGGCTTCAACCACGCTGGCATACTGCTGGGTGAACTGCACGACCTGACTGGCCTCTGCCGCCTGAATCAACGCGCGACTGTAGGAGGATTGTTCCATATCGACGATGCCTGCTGGCAGCTGCCGCGCATCGGTATTGATCGCGTAACCGAAGAGCATGAGCTGGATCAGTGGAATCATCACGATCAGGCCAAAGCTCATGCGGTCGCGTGACAGTTGTCGTAATTCCTTGGTGACGATCGCCCAGATTCTATTCCACATGGGCAGACTCCTTGTGAGAAGCTTCCATATGATGCACCCCGGTGCAGCTCACGAAGACATCCTCGAGACTCGCCCGCACGAACTCCAGCGAGCGACCACCGACTCTGGTTTGCAGCCACTGCAGCGGATCTGTGACGTCCGGCTTCTTGTGGATCAACACGCGCAAGCGTGAGCCGATCTGCGCGGCGGACAGCACCAGCGGCTCTTGTTCCAGAGCCGCTTTCAACACGCGCAGATTGTCTCCGGCAACTTCAAGAACCCACGCGTTCATCGCGTTCATCAATGCCTGTGGTGAGCCGTCGGCGCGCTTGACGCCGAGATCCAGGATCGCCAGTTGATGGCAGCGCTCGGCCTCGTCCATGTAATGCGTGGAGACCAGAATAGTGGTGCCGCCGTCACACAGATCAAACAGGCGCTCCCAGAATTCGCGACGATTTTCCGGATCCACCGCCGAGGTGGGTTCATCGAGAAACAACAGCTCGGGCCGGTGCAGCGTCGCGGCCGCCAATGCCAGTCGCTGCTTCTGCCCGCCACTCATGGAGCCGGCCATTTGCCTGCGCTGGTCGTTTAGCTCATACAGGCTGATCAGTTCATCGCGGCGCAGCTTCGCCTGCGCGCGCGGCACGCCATAAATACGCGCTACAAAATCGAGATTTTCCTGCACGCTGAGATTGTCGTAGAGCGAAAATTTCTGCGTCATGTAGCCGATGCGCAGGCGCAGCTTTTCTTCGCTGCCCGGCAGCGTTTCGCCGAGCACCTGGGCGTGGCCGCTGGTGGGTTTGAGCAGACCGGTCAGCATGCGAATGGAAGAGGATTTGCCGCTGCCATTGGGGCCGAGAAAACCATAGATGCTACCGCGAGGAATTGCCAGATCCAGCGCACTCACCGCCAGTGTATGGCCGAAGCGCAGCGTCAGCGCCTGCGCTTCAATTGCCATTGCGTTGCGGCTGCCGGTCATGGCAGCGCTACCTCGACGGTCATGCCGCTGGGCAAATCGGCGTGACTCGCTGGCAGGCTGATCTCTGTCAGATACATCAGACGTGCCCGGTCGCGCTCATTCAGCGCGTAGTAAGGAGTGAAGGCCGGTTGCGGCCGGATGTGCCGGATCGTGCCGAGGAATGCCGGCATTTCCGCATCCGGCTGAATGCTGAGCGGCTGACTCGTCGAAAGAAGATCACGCGCGTCCGCTGGCACATAGACGCGCACAAACGCTTCGTCATCGATCAGCAGGCTGATCAGTTGTGTCCCTTGTGCCACGCGGTCGCCCGCCTGCCAAGGCAGGCTATCGACCACGGCATCGTGAGCGGAGAACAGGCTCAAGTCCGCGAGGGCCTTTTCGTCGATGGCCAATCGCGCCTGCGCCGCGGCGACTCTGGCTTCGACCTGCTGCAGCTGTTCGGAACGCGTGCCATTTCTAAGCTCTGTCAGTGTTTGAGTGGCCCGTTCCAGAGCGGCTTGTGCGAGGTCCCGTGCAGCCAGTGCCTGATCGTGATCGGCCTGTGTTGCCGCTCCCGCCTGCAGCAATTGATCCACGCGACTCAGCCGTTGCTGCGCCTCCAGCAACGCGGCATCTGTGCCTCGCCGGGTCGCCTCGGCCAGTGCGAGGGATTCCATGCGCGGCCCTTGAATCAGCTCCTGCTGCATGGCCTGCACCTCTGCCAGTTCGGCCCGGCGTTGGGCGATGCGCGCCTGCACACTGGTGGTGTCGAGCGTGAGCAGCAGTTGTCCCGCTTTCACCCTGTCACCCTCGCGCACCAGCACGCTGGTTATCAGTTCGCTGGCAGGGGAGGTGAGTGTGTGGCGCTCCCGTTCCACTGTGCCATACCAGCCGGTGACTTCCTGCTGACACGCAGTCAGCAAGAGCAAGGTTGCTATCAGCATATATTTGATTTTCATGATGCTCGTTCCATTTCTGTGTGCTGCAACAAGGCTCGCTGCAGAAAGTCGACATTGTGGGCGACCAGTCTGTCAATGTCGGCTTCCGACATACTCAGTCCGCTGCTGGTGATCAATTGTGGTGGTGCAACCAGCGGGAATACCAGAAGGCTCACAAAGCTCAATCTGGCCAGCTTGGGATCGATGTCCTTTCGCAAGCGCCCTGCATCGACCAGCATGGTCTGCAGCCAGCCCATCGATACGGTGAGAATCTCTTCAAGAATTCTCTGCAGAATCTTGTAGGACTCCGTCTGCGGGTCATCGTGCAGGACGCGCTGAATTAATCGCGGCAACCCGGGGTTGGGAGCCATGATGCGATAGTAGGTGCGCATCAGGGTTTCGAAGCCGTCCTGCGCCTGAGCGGGCGCCTTGTTGGCCAATCTGCTCAGGACGGGTTCGAGCGTCTCTCTCAGCATCTGCTCGAAGAGACCGGCCTTGGAGCCGAAATAGTAACGGATCAGCGCGGCGTCCACGCCCGCCTCGGTGGCCAGTGCTCGGGTAGAGACGGACTCGAACGGGCGCTGGGCGAATTGATGGCGTGCTGCGGCGATCAGCGATTGTCTTGCATCCGATTCCCCTCGCGGCCTGCCGGGAGCTGCTGTCATGAGTTGTTCCTGATGTAATTCATCCAGTGATGAATATCCTAGGCCCTAACGGCGTAATTGAACACCAGAACAATTCCTCGAATCGGGCCGTTGTGGGGAATTTGGCAGGCGGCCGGTGATTGCAGGCGCGGTCTCAGCTCTTGCCAGCAGCATCTGTCAGCGATTCTTCCGCCTGAGCCTTTTTAGTTCTGAGTTGCCGCGCCCACTCCTCGTTAAGTTCTATCACCTTCGCCGCGTAGGCTGGATTCAGGTGATTGGGAGTGCCGCGGCGATAGAGTTGGGCCATTTCCAACATGAATTTTCTGTCCAGCGTTTCAAACTCCCGCGTCACCTGCATGGCTACTTCGCGGGAGACTCCCAACGCCTCCAGTGCTGAGCGGCCGATCCGCAGCGAGCTG
>JBBTKA010000099.1:9982-14518 GCA_038059145.1 Pseudomonadota bacterium | reverse complement strand
GGAAATCTTCGCCCCCGCCACCGGTGTTCCACTCGATGTCACGCACATTATCGGTGCCGTCTCGACAATTTTCTGGGCCCTGATGCTGGTGGTCACGCTCAAATACGTGACGCTGATATTGCGTGCAGGCAATCGCGGGGAGGGCGGCTCGCTGGCGTTGACAGCCTTGGCGGCGCAAACCGCTGCGAATAATCCCGTGTTGAAACGCTGGATTCTCGGTATCGGATTGCTCGGCGCCACCTTGTTCTATGGCGACAGTATCATCACCCCCGCGATTTCAGTGCTCGGTGCAATGGAGGGATTGGAAGTAGTGACGCCCGCACTGAAGCCTCTGGTGATCCCGATCAGTCTCGGCATTCTGATCAGCCTGTTCTGGGTGCAACGCTTCGGAACAGGGGCCATGGGCAAGGTGTTTGGCCCGATAGTCACGGTCTGGTTCCTGATGCTGTCGTTGTCAGGGGTGCTGCACATTATCGCGCAGCCCTCCATTCTTGCCGCTCTGAACCCCATGGAGGCGTGGCACTTTCTCAGTGGGCGCGGCTGGTATGTGTTTGCAGCCATCGGCGCGATTGTCCTGGCCATCACGGGTGCAGAAGCGCTCTATGCGGACATGGGACATTTCGGACGCAAGCCGATTCAAATTGCGTGGATGTATCTGGTGCTGCCGTCGCTGGCCTTGAATTACATGGGCCAGGGCGCGCTTCTGCTCTCTGACCCCAGCGCAGTCAGCAATCCCTTCTACAATCTTTTCCCGCCGATGCTCATCTGGCCGGCCATGATTGTTGCCACGTTCGCCGCCATCATCGCCTCGCAGGCAGTGATTTCCGGTGCGTACTCCATCACCCGGCAAGCCGTGCAAATGGGTTTCCTGCCACGTATGACGGTGCTGCACACCTCTGCCCGGGAGTCTGGCCAGATCTATATGCCAGGTGTCAATTGGGCGCTGCTGATTGGGGTGATTGCCGTGGTGCTGCTGTTCCGCAGCTCGTCCGGCCTGGCCGGGGCGTATGGCATCGCCGTTACTGTCACGATGGCAACAACGACGTGTCTGACTTTCTTCGTCATTCGAAGTGCGTGGAAATTGCCTGCGCCGGTAGCCTTCGGAGCGACTGCCTTCTTCTTGATTCTGGACGTCTTCTTGATTGCGGGCTGTGCGATCAAATTTTTCGACGGTGGCTGGTTCTCACTGCTGGTCGCCAGCGTTCTGTTCTTGCTGATGAGTACCTGGCAGAAGGGGCGTGGCATCGTGATGCAGTCGATCCGCCGCGACGGCACTGAACTGAAACTCTTCGTTGATACGCTGAAGCCAGAGGAGATTCAGCGCTCCAGTCGCGTCGCGATCTATATGGTGGCGGACCCCAGCACGGTACCCCAGGCCTTGCTGCACAATCTCAAACACAACCAGGTCCTGCATGATCTTAATCTGATCTTGACCGTCCAGTTCGATAACGTGCCGTGGGTCAGCGATCAGGAGCGCGTCCAGGTGGAGGCGTTGAGCAACAGCTTCTGGCGCGTCACCTTGCATTTTGGTTTCATGGATACGCCCGATGTGCCGACTGCTCTCAAGCATTGCGCCCTGCACGGGCTGGTGATTCCGACGTTTCAGACCAGCTATTTCCTGAGCCGGGAATCGATTGTCTCGACCCCGGGCAGTGGCATGTCCGGGTGGCGAGAACAATTGTTTGCAGCGATGACTCGCAATGCCGGTGGAGTGGTCGAGTTTTTCCGGCTGCCGGACAACGCCGTCATCGAGCTTGGCACTCGCATTCAGATTTGACGCCGACCCTGACCCTGATGCTGGCCCTGAGCGTGAGTGTGCAAGGGCCGCCTGACCACGCCTCATGACCTGAGGCGCGCGCCAATGATCTTGTCCACGCTCACTCGACCCGCTCCTGAGATTAGCAGCGACACCGTGCCCGCCAGCAGCGCCAGGCCAAATTCGTAGCCGTCGTTGGCCATGAACAGTCCGTTGCTGACATGGACTGACAGAATCGCGACGATCATCGTGACAGCCAGCACCAGCGCCGAAGGCCGCACCAGCAGACCCGCGATCAGCAGCAGCCCGCCAAAGAATTCCGCGGAGCCCGCCGCGCCTGCCATCAGGACGCCGGGGGCGAGTCCGATCGACTCCATGAATTGCCCCGTTCCTTCCAGCCCGTACCCACCGAAGGCGCCAAACAGTTTCTGCGCGCCGTGGGCGACGAAGATCATCCCCAGCGGGAGGCGAAGGACTAACGGCGACCATTGATTGCCTGCGTCGATAATGCGATTGATGTTGCTCATGCTGTGCTCCCAAAACGTGTGAAGTGAAGTGTTTTCAAATCTGCTGACCGTTGCCGATCTGCCTTGGTGTGCACTTTAGAGCGTGGGCGGGGGGCTTAAAAGCGGAATGTTTTGAGCTTATACTTCAAATAATTTGAACATTGGCGAGAGCCCGCTGCCGAGACCCTGACCATGTCCCACGCCATCACGCTGGATGCCTTGCGAGTACTGGATGCCATTGATCGCAGAGGCAGTTTTCTGGCTGCGTCGGAGGCCTTGTTCAAGGTGCCATCGGCACTCAGTTACACCGTGCAGAAGCTGGAAACCGATCTGGGCGTCAGTCTTTTTGATCGTACTCGACAGCGAGCACAATTGACGGTGGCAGGCAGACTGGTGCTGGAACGCGGGCGCCTGCTCCTGCAGGCGGCGGAGGATCTGGAGGAAGCCGTCAGGCAGCTCGAATCCGGCTGGGAAACCACCTTGAGAATTGCCCGCGACACCGTGTTGCCCATGGGGTTGCTGTTGCAGCAGGTAGGGCTGTTCAATCAGCTCGGCAGGCAAGTGGTGGTCCAGATCAGCGAAGAGGTGCTCGGTGGCGGGTGGGATGCCCTGGTGGCGGGGCGCTGCGATCTTACCCTTGGCGCCTCCGGGGATATTCCGAAGGGCATCTTCGAATACCGGGTGCTGGGCGATATCGAGTTTGTGTTTGCCGTCGCGGCGGATCATCCGCTGACTCAGGTGGCAGGTCCGGTTGATGCGGCGGCGATTGCCGAGTTTCCTACTGTGATCGCGGCGGATACGTCGATTACTGCGCCCGCCCGCTCCTCTGGTCTGCTGGCCAGCAGGCAAAGCCTGCGTGTCTCCAACATGGAGGCCAAGATCGAGGCGCAGCGGATGGGCGTTGGCGTCGGCTTTCTGCCTCGGCACATGGCCGCGCCGCTGCTTGCCAGGGGCGAGCTGGTGGCGCTGCAGTGCAGCGTACCGCGGCCACCGATGCCGCTCTACATGGCCTGGCGTAAACATCAAAGCGGCCGGGCGCTCGCCTGGTTTATCGAGGCTTGCGCACGGGTCAACTGGCTGGCACCACTTCCAGCATCGCGCGACTGAATCGCCCGCGCGAGCCTCCGACTCTACTCAAACACTTCTTCGAGAATCTCCACCACCACGGCGGTTGCGATGGCCACCAGAATCAAGTCCTGCCCGGCGATGCGCCACTCATGATCGGCAATCGCGGGCAGGCCCGACAACATGCCTTGTGGCACTCGCGTGCGTGCGATCCCGGGGGGAAGCGGCTTGCCACGTGCCAGATTGCGCGCAATCCCGGGTGGCAGGGCGCGGCGTCCTGTGAGACCGGCTGCAGCCGCCAGCTGCCGTGCCTGTGCCGCCGTTATGCTGGCGCGTGCGGCAGCGGGGGTGTTGCCTGAGTTCCCGGGAGCGTTGGTGATGACCCGGCCCGTGTTGGCCGGTGGATTGCCCAGCACCATGCCCAATTCGGCGCAGCTGCTGAACACAAGCAGGCCGCAGCAGAACAGCACGGAGCGCAGAGTGACATGAGTTTTCATGGACGATTTCCTTTCTGAATCATTGAATTAAAAGAGCATTCGAGATGCTGGTCACATCTTACACCAAACCGCACGCCGAACTGCGACCCAACTCACACAGCCTTCGCGCATGGCTTGTTATAGTGAGCTGTTCGAAAAATAACCATCTGCAGCGCACGATCGCTACAAAGAGCCGCTGCACAGACTTATTCCACAGGAGTACAGCACAATGACAATATTCAATCGCAGACTTTCAGGTTGGCTGGCAGTGACCGCCAGCGTGGTGATGCTGAGCGCGGCAACTTTCGCCGTTGCCGATGACAAGGGCAGAGGAAACGGCATAAATGCTGGTGCCGGCAATGCCTCCGATGGCATTCAGGGGCGCATCGTCACGGAAAAGCATGTGATTTATACGGGCGATCCCCTCAACATCAGTTTGCGCTTTGCTCGGGGCGCCCAGCTGGTGACCTCGGGTGAGGTCGATGCCAGCGTCATTATTTTCACGCCCGAGCAGGAGGCTGAGCCGATCGTCGTGCCGGTGAGCAGTGAAGCCAGCACCACCGCGCGCAAGCTGTTCCAGATCGAGTCGGTTGATGTCAGCGCGTTGCCCGCCGGTCAGTATCAGATCGGTCTGGTCTTGACGGTGCCCGACGGTGACCCTCTGCAGTTGAGCGACTGGCATAACGGCTTGCTCGGCATGATCGACGTCGTGGGTATCCGCATCACCGACAAG
>JBBTKA010000099.1:2841-9972 GCA_038059145.1 Pseudomonadota bacterium | reverse complement strand
TGACGATGACCTGAATGGTGACGGCAAGCTCGACGATGATGCCGACGATGACGGCTTCCCGGACGATGATGACGAAGACGACGCCAGCAGCGGCGCGACTACGACCAGCACCACGTCGACCACCACGAGCACGGGCACCTCCAGCTGACATAAGTTGACATCAGCCGAGCAGGTTCACCCGCTCCAGCCTCGCTCGCCCGGCAGCGGTCAGCAGACCGACAGCGTCCATGTTCAGCGTCAGTTGACGGAAGCGCTGTCGGTTGAGCTCCGGGTGCTGCAGGCGATAGCGCCGCAGATGGCGTCGCAACTCCGCAAGATCCCACCCCTTTGCCAGGCCGATGCGATTGTAGACATTTAGAGAATTGGCCAGCCGCAGGACATTGTCGAGCACGAAGCGGCTGCGTTCTTCCAACGCGGCTTTATCCAGCGTCGCCAGATGCTCGCGCAGAAACTCGACCCCGAAACGAACGTGCCTGGCTTCATCACGCAAGATGTAATCGATGGCGAAGCGCAGCACCGGCACGCGCGTGTGCTGGCGCAATTCCTGAAAGCGCGCCATCGCGAGACTCTCGATGAGAATCTGACAGGCAATGAATTTCATGTCCCAGCGCGGCTCTTCGACGCAGTCATGGATGAGCGTCATCAGTGCGCTGCTGGGGGCGGGAATCGCGCCACCTGATTCATGCAGGTAGCGGGAAAAGAATTCCACATGCCGTGCTTCGTCGGCCACCTGGGTGCTGGCGAACAGCTTGGCCTCGACGGTAGGGAGGCTCGACACCAGTTGCGATGCGATCAGCATGGCCGCCTGCTCGCCGTGCAGCAGCTCTGCAATTTCCAGGCGGTGCTGCCACCAGCTCAGGCGCCGACGCTCGGCTTCCGGCAGACGATCATAGTCCGCAAACCCCAGCAGCGGATTGCCTTCGTCGCTGGAGGGAAAGAGCGTGGTCTCGCCGTCCTGCTCCCAGGGCACGTCTGTTCCGGCATTCCACTGACCGGCCTTCGCGAGTTCGTAGAGGCGGTGAATCGGCGTTTTCACTTGTGGGTAATGCCAGGGAATGACGCCGTTCACTTCGGCGCTGAATTCTGTTTGCAGGGGCGCCTGCAGAGGCGATTGCAGTGACGACTGCAGAGAGGTCTGGTTCGGTGCGTCAGCACCTGCGTGCGACGGCCGTTTGAGCGGGCTGTGTATGAGCATGGCAATCCTCCTTGAAGGTCCTGTGACGGGTCCACTTGACACAAGCATAGGCCGGAATTTGCTTTTGTGCCCGGCGTTGCCTGATTTGACGATTTGAACTTCTCTGCCTATAGTCGTTTTAGAAGAATCGATTCACTAACTCTGCAGCTCAAGGATGAAGCTCATGCCCACGGATCGGGATCTGCTTTCGCTTTTTGACACTCGTCTGCACGCGCAGCCTGACATGCCGCTGTATTCCTTTCTGGATCGCGATGGCACCGTCACGCAATCTCTTACGGTTTCCGCACTCTTCGCGCAGGCACGAGACCTTGCCGAAGTGCTGCAGGGTCTTGGTCTGCGGCGGCAACCCGTGGTGCTGCTTTACCCCCATGGCAGTGAATTCATCGTGGCGTTCTTCGCTGCTCTGCTGGCTGGCGCATATCCCGTTCCGGTGGCCCGGCCGAGGGGGCGCGACTGGCGTGTGCTGATGGGAATTATCCGTGCGAGCAGGGCCAGTGCACTGCTGACATTGAGTGCCACAGCGCGACATCTTCCGGCGCAACTGACTGTCGGTGATTCGCTGACAATAGTCCACACCGACAATCTCGATACACGTCGTACTGATCGAATGGCACGGTGGCAAAGGCCCGTCCCCGAGCCTGCCGACCTCGCCTTTATTCAGTACACGTCGGGGTCAACGTCGGCGCCGAAGGGCGTCGAGATTACGCACGCCGCTATCCTCCATAACTGTGAGCTCATTGCGCAGGCGTTTGCGTGCTCGGGTGCCGATATCGGGGTGAGTTGGTTGCCGTTCCATCACGACATGGGCCTGATCGGGCATGTCATCACGCCGTTGTACTGCGGCATTCACAATTACTGTCTGGCGCCGTCGGATTTCGCTGCCAGACCAGTACGCTGGCTGCAGGCCATCTCCCGCTATCGGGGCACGATCAGTGGTGCTCCGGATTTCGCTTACGAGCATTGCCGTTCGCGAGTCACCCCTCAGGAGCTGGAGGCGCTGGATCTGCACAGCTGGCGCCTCGCCTACTGCGGCGCACAGAGAGTTTCCGCAGACACGTTGCGAAAATTTGCGACACGCTTTGCACCCAGAGGATTTTCCGAGCTGGCATGGCATCCGTGCTATGGCCTCGCGGAGGCGACACTCTATGTGTGTGGCCGTCAGGGCCTGCGTACTCATGTGCCGCAAGACGGGCTGCGTCATTCATCGCGCGAGGACGTGAGTATTGGTTAGCTGAATGGACGCGTAGACATTCGCATTGTCGATAGCGAGGCGGGGCGTGAAGTCGCAGAAGGCAAGATCGGGGAGATCGTGGTGCGCTCAGCTGCGCTGGGCAATGGCTACCATAGAGATTCAGTGAACTCCGCTGCAACGTTCGGGGTCGGGGCGACTGGCGTCCTGCGCACGGGTGATCTTGGCTATATCCACGCGGGCAATCTGTACTTCACGGGACGTTGCAAGACCTTGATCAAGCGGCGAGGACGCAGCTTTCATGCGGAGGATATCGAGGCCGAGGTGGAGGCGCTGTTAGGCGATAGGGGCGTGGAGCGCAGTGCCGCCTTCGAGCTTGACCCGGATGCGGGTGACTCACTCGTCATCCTTCTGGAGCCCGATGGCAGCATCGATCCCCGGGTGATTGAACTCAGTATTCCAGATCTGCAGTCACGGCTGTGCCACTCGCCGGGCATTCTCGCCACCGACATCGTGGTGACGCCCCGGCACAGCCTGCCATTGACCAGCAGCGGCAAGTTGCAGCGCACGCGCTGCCGGGAACGGTATCTGGCGGGAGACTATTTTCATCGAGCTGACAAGGAGTGTGAGCATGCAAGCGAATGTTGACGAGGAGACGGTGCAGTGGCGGGTGCTGGAGGCATTCAGAGATGTCTGCGAGACGCGGGGGCAAGCGATGTATCCGGAACCGGACACATCGATCGGCGCTCTGGGGCTGGAGTCGCTGCAGCTGGTGGAGGTCATTTTCGAGCTGGAGTCCTGCTATCAGGTGCAGGTCGACGAAGAGCAACTGGCGCAGCTGGAAAGTGTAGCCGATGTGATCGAGATGTTCGTCGACGCGTTGCAGAGGACTCAACAGCCAACGGCTTCGCAGCGAGGGGTAATCGCATGAGCGCCTGGACCACAACAGCGTCCTTGTTGGTGGAAGCCGGTGTCTCCCATCGCGACGGCAACTACGCCGCGGCCTTGTCACTGACATGCATGGCTCTGGAGCAGACGCTTGCCCGTCGTGAATCGTCGGCAGTTCGAGCGTTGCTGCGGGAGTATCCATGGCCCGCAGTGGCGACCCGGCTGCTGCATACCGAGGTTGGTCTGCGCATCGCAGTGAGCCCGCACGACCTCTGCGGCGCAGCAAGCAAACTGCTTTTGGACTTTGCGTCCGGCATGCCCGCGTGGTTTGCGCGCAGGACATTGGTGGAGGCTGTCTACGTATGCCTGCAGAGAATGGCCGCTGATTGCCTGGAGAGCACGTTGGGCCCACGGCAGCAACACTGGATCCTGCGCTGTCTTCATTCACTGCGGGCGCCCTTGCACGCCCGTCTGCCCTCCGCCGCGGCCCATCGTGATGCGGTGATCCAGGGGTTGAGCCCCTTGCTCCATGAGCCGCAGGCTGCAGTGCGTCGACTTCTGCGGCAGCACGACTTCTATTTCGAGTTCAACTACGCCAAGCGGTTCCAGCATGACACGGCGTATGCGTCTGGGTCTGCGTCGACGCAGCCGGGGTTCGTATGGCCGGACAGGGATGCCTATGCCGCGCTGGTGCGACGGCATCCGGGCTCCCGTGTGCTGGTGACCATCCACATGGGGGGCTTCGAGGGCGCCTTCCGGTGCCTGGCCGCACAGGTTGAGAATGGGCGCAAGGTCTTCACGCTGCAGCGCGAGAGTCGCTCGCCGACAACCGCTGCGCCGGGTGCCGGTCTGCATCTGCGGGTGTTGAGACATGGCGTGGATGCCCCGCTGGAGGCTGTGGCCGGACTGCGCAGGGGCGATTGCAGTCTGGGAGTATTGTTTGATCTTGGCGATGATTTCGGCGCGACGACGGAGGTCCTGTTCTTTGGCCGCAAGGCTCTTCTGGTCAAGGGGCCGGCGCTGCTGGCGATTGCCGGGAGGGCGCCGATCATTCCTTTTGTCACATGGGAAAACGCGGGCGTCGATGTGATTGAAATGGAGGACTTGATTGACGCCCGTGTGCTGCAGGGTGAGTCTGTGGCAACGGCCGCAGCCCGGATCACTCAGAGACTCGCGCTGCTCGCCGAGCGCTGGATACGGCGAGCACCGGAGCAGTGGAAATATCTCCCTTCCTTGCCGGCCTGCTGCCATCGCAGTCCCGGCCCGCCTTCCTCGGCTGCTGTGCCCGCCCTGGGGATTCCTGCATGAGCCAGAGCCTGTTCAGAAAAGAAGCCCTGCTGGCGATGACCGGAGAGCGCTTCGGCGCAGCCATGTTCTATCAGCCGCCCGCCGTACGACTGCTCTGCGTCGGGATACTGCTGGTGTGTGTCGTGTTTCTGCTGTTCGCGGGCCTCGCCAGTTTCAAGCGCACTGAGGTGGCGCGGGGGCACCTCAATCCGCTTGCCGGGGCAGTGGAGGTGTATGCGGCACGGGCCGGGGTATTGCAGGAAATCATCGCGCACGAGGGGCAGTGGGTGGAGGTTGGGGCGCGGCTCGCGGTGGTGTCAGCCCGGCAGTTTGATCAGGATGGAGAAGCGACTCAGGCCTTTCTGCTGCAGCAGAATGACAGGCAGCTGCGGCAACTGGAAGACGAGATGCAACTGTCCGGAGCCACGGCGACGCTGGAGAGTAGCCAGTGGCAGCGCAAGGAAATGGCGTTGCAGTCCGAGCTGGTGATGTTGCACGAGCAGCAGGACCTCATCGAGAGTCGCCTCACGCTCAGTGAACAGGATTATGCGCGCAGCAGCCACCTCCACAAGCAGGGAGTGCTGCCCGATTCTCTGCATGAGCAGCAGCTGGACAAGCTCTACGGCGCACAGCAGTTGAGCCGCGCCAATCTCCTGCAGATCGAAACGCGGGGACAGGCATTGGCGGAGGTGCGGCATCAACTGGCAATGCAGCCTCTGCAACGGCGGCACGAGTTGCTGGAGCTGGAACGAGCGCACTCGCAACTGCTGACGCGCCGCAAGGAGATCGAGGCGCAGGGCGCCTTCGCGGTGACTGCCCCGGCGGCGGGCATCGTCAGCAATTTGCTGGCCACGCGAGGGGACACGCTGGAGCCAAATCAAACACTGCTGACGTTGTTGCCTGCGGACAGCGAGCTGGAGGCATGGCTCTATCTGCCCTCGCGGGCGCGGGGCGAGGTGGCCCTGCAGCAGGAGATCATGCTCGCCTACGATGCCTATCCCGTGCGCACCTTCGGCGCGTTTCCCGCGACGGTGACGTCTATCGCCGACACTGTCCTGGACCCTCGTGGGGTCGATCTGCCTCACGAACTGCGTGAACCCGTGTACCTGGTGCGCGCCCGGCTGGAGCAATTGCCACGCGAGGGCTTGGCACTGAAGCGTCTGCGTCCGGGAATGCAGTTCAGCGCGCAGATCGTGACTGCGCGACAAACCCTGCTGCAGCGAGTGCTTGCTCCGCTGGCTGGTCTCGGGAGAAAACTGTGATCGCTGCGCTGTTCGCCGCTCGGCACCGGCTTCCGGAAGTATTGCAGTCAGAGCGGACGGAATGCGGTCTGGCTTGCCTGTCCATGGTGGCCTCTTACTTTGGCAAACACATCGATCTGAATACCTTGCGCCGGGACTATGCGGTGTCCGCTCGCGGCGCTGGATTGAATGATCTGTTGTCCATTGCCACGGCACTGGGTCTGCAGTCACGTCCACTGCGGCTCGAGTGCGACGAACTCGCCCAATTGCAGTTGCCCGCTATTCTGCACTGGGACATGCACCACTTTGTCGTGCTGCGCAGTGTGACTTCCAAGGGCGTGGTCATTCATGATCCGGCGGTCGGCAGGCGCGAATATTCTCTGCGCGAGTTGGGCCGGCACTTTACCGGCATCGCCATCGAGTGCGTGGCGGGCAAGGCGCTGGAGCCCGAACGTCGGGAGCTGCGCTCGCGGCTGTTCGATCTGTTCAGTCGTTATCCCGGCTTCAACATGGCGGTCGCGCAGCTCTTCTTTCTCTCGCTGGCCCTGCAACTCTCGTCGATCGGCACCGCGTTCTATCTGCAGCTGGTGATAGACGAGGGCATCACGAAACTGGATGCGGATTTTCTGGCGATGCTCGCTCTGGGTTTCTTTCTGCTCGCCCTGACCAGTGTGGGGATGAGCAGCGCGCGTGCCAGTGTGCAGTTGTACTTCTCCAACCAGCTGGGGTTTCAGATGGCGGGCAACGTCTTCCACCATCTCATCACGCTGCCCACGGAATTTTTCGGTAAACGGCACGTCGGCGATCTGGTCTCGCGCTTCGGCTCCATTCGCGAAATCCGCAGCATCCTGACGGAGGATCTGATCACCGTGGTGCTGGACGGCACGCTCGCGCTGCTGACCTTGCTCGTGATGTTCTACTTTGACGCCGTGCTCGCGGGCGTGGTGCTCATGTTCGTCGCGTTGATCGCGACTCTGCGGCTGGCGATGATTCCGACGGTCAAAGCCCTCAGCGAGCAGCGCATCGTCGCGGAAGCACGATCCAGTTCGAGTCTGATGGAAAACATGCGCGCCATCGAGGTGATCAAGTTCTATTGCCGGGAGTTGCCGCGCGCACTGCTGTGGCGAAATCAGTACGCCGAACAGGTCAATGCCAATGTGCAGCTGACCCGGGTGATGATCCGCATCGATGCTGCGCACGGGCTGCTGAGTGGGCTGGAGAACGTGCTGGTGGTGTATCTGGCGGCGCTGTCGGTTCTGGAGGGCTCTCTGTCGCTGGGCTTTCTCACCGCCTTCATCGCGCTGAAGAGCAATTTCTCCTCCTCTATTCGC
>JBBTKA010000099.1:0-2831 GCA_038059145.1 Pseudomonadota bacterium | reverse complement strand
TCTATTCGCTCCTTCATCGAGAAACTGGTGCAGATCAGATTGCTGCGGCTGCAATTGGAACGAGTGTCTGATATCACCTGTGCGCCGCGCGAGTTTGACACGTTGTATCTGCCGAAATTGCGCGTGCCGGTGCAGGGGCGGCTGCAGCTGGAAGGGTTGGGGTTCGGGTATCCGGGGTGCCGCACGCAGGTCTTCCAGGAAGTCGATCTGGAGATCGCACCAGGCGAGATTGTCGCCATCACAGGCCCTTCCGGATCAGGCAAATCCACACTGATCAAGGTGATGGCGGGTCTGTTGTTGCCGACGTCGGGCTTTGTGCGCATCGATGGCACCGACATTCAGGCCTTCGGAGTGCGGCAGTTTCGCACTGCCTGTGCCGGGGTTCTGCAGAGTGATCAACTGCTGTCGGGAACGCTGCTGGACAACATCACGCTGTTCGCAGAAGAGGTGGATCAGGAGCATCTGCGGCGCGCCTGCCGCATGGCGCAGATCGAGGACTTCATCGCCACCTTGCCGATGGGTTGCAACAGTCTGATTGGAGACATGGGTTCGATCATGTCCGCAGGGCAGGGGCAGCGCGTGCTGCTGGCGCGGGCCTTCTATGCTCAGCCGCGCATTCTGTTCCTCGATGAAGCAACCGCCAATCTCGACCCGCAGGTCGAGAGCGCGATTCTGGGCGAGATTCGGGCGTTAAAGATCACCACGATCATGATCACCCATCGCACGGCACCGCTGGCGATTGCCGACACGGTGCTGTGCTTCAGCGGGGGGCGTCTGACACGGAGCAGCGAGCGCCACTGATCGCCAGCGCTCCTGCGGTCTCAGTCCTGTGCTTCCTCAACGATGGTCGAGATGGTGTCCTGGTCGTGCACCTGTTTCAGCGCGCCAGTGAAGATGTTGTAGTGCCAGCCCTTCAACGTCAGCGTGCCGGCTTCCACACGACTGCGGATCCAGGGATAGGTCATCAGATTGCGCAATGAGTAGCCGACGGCAGCCTGTTCGCAGTGGTTGAAGGTGGCGTAGTCGTTGGGATCGAGTGTATCCGGATCAGCCAGATTGGCGACGGGGGAGACGATAGACATCCAGCGGGCGATAAAGGTGTCCTGTGGCAGGCGCTTGGAGTCCATCACCAGCGAGCGGATGCCGCCACATCGAGAGTGGCCGAGCACGATGATCTCGGGCACTTCCAGCACGGTGATCGCGAATTCCAGTGCGGCGCTGGTGCCGTGGTAGGAACCCTCGATCTCGTACGGCGGCACCAGGTTGGCGACGTTGCGGATGACGAACAGTTCACCCGGGGCCGTATCGAAAATCAGGGCCGGCTCCATGCGTGCGTCGCAGCAGGTGATCAGCACGTGATTGGGGCGCTGCTGATCCGCGAGTTGCCGCAATTTTTCTCTGTTCTCGGCGAAGTAGCCGTTCTTGAAGCGCTGATAACCAGCGAGAAGTTTGTCACTCATAATCTGATACCAATTGCTGTTGGCTTGAATGTGGGAGCGAGCCTGCTCGCGATGGCTTTTGCGCGCTGAACAATCCCGGGCAAAAGCACTCGCGGCCAAAAGCCATCGCGGGCAGGCCCGCTCCCACAGGATTGTTATTCCGGCAGGATGCGGATGATGCCATCGCCCTCGGTGGCGACATAGATATAGCCATCCGGGCCCTGCTTGATGTTGCGCACGCGGCCGATGCCGGGGAATACGTTCTCGCTGGCGACCACGTTATTGCCGTCGAGCACCAGATGCACCAAGTATCGGAATTTCAGGGAACCGACCAAGAGGTGGCCCTTCAGTTCCGGCCCGTAATTGTCACTGGTGATGAAGGCCATGCCGGACGGCGCGATCGAAGGGTCCCAGTAGAAAATGGGTTGTTCGATGCCTTCGCGGCTGGTGGCCTCCGCCAGAGGCTGGCCGTTGTAGTCGATGCCGTAGCCAATGATCGGCCAGCCGTAATTCTTGCCGGGCTGGATGATGTTGATCTCGTCACCGCCCATCGGGCCGTGCTCGTGCTCCCACACCTGACCTGTGGTCGGGTGCAGCGTCAGGCCCTGCGGATTGCGGTGGCCATGGGAGTACACGGCCGTCTTGGCGCCGGGCGTGTTGACAAAGGGATTGTCGGCCGGAATGCGACCGTCGTCGTGCAGACGGTAGATCTTGCCGCCGTCGCGGTCCAGTTGCTGGGCGTTATCGAAGTGCGCGCCGCGCTCGCCGATGGAGAAGTAGAGGTAGCCTTCGTTATCGAAGACGATGCGGCTGCCGTAGTGTGCGCCGCGCTCGGTGTTGCCTTCGCCCTTGTAGAGCACCTGCTGCTCGACCAGGCTGTCGCCCTGCAGTTTGGCGCGCATGATCGCCGTGTGGCTACCGGAACCGCCTCCCTCCCTGCTGGAATAGGTGATGTAGATCCAGCCGTTGTTGGCGTAGTCCGGGTGCAGCGCGATGTCGAGCAAGCCGCCCTGTCCGTTCACATGCACTTCCGGCACGCCGCCCAGCGGCGCGCTGAGGGCCCCTTCATGAACGCGGTAAAGCTGCCCGCCACGGTTGGTGACGAGCATGTCGCCGTCCGGCAGCCAGGCCATGCCCCAGGGCACGTCGATGCCGTCCACGACCTTCTCGGTGCGGAAGCCGGGTTGATTCTGGGCAATGGCGGCGGTGAAGGGGATGGTGACTGCCAGCAGTAGAGCAGTCAGACAGCTCGTCAGTATTCTCATGATCAGATCCCGGGTTAATCGAGTGTATTTGCTTGTGGGCATTGTATCCAAAGCCATCCGGGCTGGCAGCAACAAACTTGTGAGCTTTTGAGACGTTGCCTGTGACTGTGCTGTGTGTTGTGGGAGC
>JBBTKA010000098.1:0-14740 GCA_038059145.1 Pseudomonadota bacterium | reverse complement strand
GGTGGTCAATTCTTCCTGATGGAAACCTTGCACGACTGCGACGAGCGCTGCCAGATTGGCCGCTGGCTGATCACGCCAGCCTGGCATCGATGACCCATGCACGCCATTCCAGAGAATGTCGGCGACGCGGGCGCTGGTGTACTCGCGCACAGCAAGATTGGTGGGTTGCGGCCGCAGCCAGGCAGACGCAGGCCCGTTGCCACCACCATCGAGGCCATGACAACCGGAGCAGTTGTCACGCCACAGTTGCAGACCAGACTCCGGCGCCGCTGGCGTACCGAAATCAGGCGCCGCACCGCGAGGTTGCGTGCGTGCGGGGTGCGCATTGAGCACCGGAGCAGAGAAAGACATCTGCGCCCACATGTTGTCCCCCGCCGCCGCGCTTGCTGCCACTTCCCCTTCCGGCCAGGCCAGCTCGCGAGCGCGACCGAGAGTCTCCAGATAGGCGACCAGATCACGCGCTTCCTGTCTGGGCTGTTCGGGGGAGCCGTCAAAAAGCTCCGGATACGAAGGCATGATCGACAACGGCGTCACGGCGCGCGGCGAATACAGATGTGCGAAGTGCCACTGCTGGGTGCGGGTCGCCGTGGCACGCGCCAGATCCGGCCCTATGCGGCGCGTGCCGAGCAGATGCGGAAAATCGAAGCGCCCTTCCCAGGCCAGCGTCGGAGCACCGAAGCGGGCAATGTCGGCGTCCGTGTAGCGCACCTGCTGCGTGTGACAATAGGCACAACCTTCACGGGCGTAGATATCGCGGCCGCGCAATTCGGAGTCCGTCAACGGCAGCGGACTGGGCGGCGCCATGCTCAGCGTCTGCTGTTCCAGCATGCGGCGTGGCAACTCACCGAGCAGCGATACCGAGAATACGAAGAACGCAATGCCCGCTACCGAGGCAACGACATAGGACATCCCCAGCACCCGCGCAGGAGACGACACGTGGCGCGTTCCCGCATCGCTCAGCTCGGGCGCCACCTGCAGAGTCGCCTGCTGTTGACGGACACGCTCAACGGCATCGGCGCCCGCACCACGCGGCCCGGTGGTCATGCCCACGAACAGCGCCACGAAACCGGCAGTAATGGGAATCGCCGTCAGTGAACGCACGATCCAGTACGGACGCGACTCGCGCACCGATTCGAGCCAGGGTGCCCCGCTCGCCCACGAGCCGCCCTGCACCAGACCGGCAAGCGTCAGGTCCAGCACCATCGTGCCGATGCCCACCACGAGGAGCCAGTAGGCCCACTCGAAGGCCCGCGCGTTGTAGCGCGCATCCGGCATCCGCTGCCAGGCGTGGATGATGCCGCCGATGCCGGCAAACGTGGCGAACCCGAGCATGGCCAGATGCGAATGGCCGATGACCCAATCGGTAAAGTGCGTCAACTGGTTCAGACTCATATTGGCCTGCAGCGAACCCTGAATGCTGACGATCAGGTAGAACACCACCGACATGGAGACGAAACGCAGCCCGACGTCGCGCGGAATCAGGCCGCTGCCACGCTGCGAAAGCATGAGATTGGAGACTACGATGATCACGATGACGCCCAGCAGGAACGACGCCATGATGGCGGTCATCTGGGCCTCCATCGGGATCACGGAGAAGATGTAATGGTGGGTGCCGTTCAGAGGATAGAGGAAGAACAGGCCCCAGAACCCCAGCATCGACAGCAGGTGACTGTAGACCGGACGCCCTGTGGTCGCGGGCACCACGAAGTAGAGAATCGCCAGCGCCAGCGGCGTCACGAACAGCCCCACCGCGTCGTGAATCCACAGGCCGCTGAACGCTGCGCCCGCAGCACCGGGCACGAATTCCGGCACGATGTTGCCCATCGGATAAGAGAGCAGTGTGAAGATCAGCGCGCCGATGATGTACCAGCTGGAGACATAGAGATTGGCGATGCCGCGCCGGAAGAATGGCGGCAGAAACTGCGCAGCCGCCAGCACGAAGCCGAGCACCACGAACGCATCCACCGGCAGGGGAAACTCTGCCCACTCCAGCGGCTGACTGACTCCCGACAGCACCAGCACCCAGCCCGGCAGCATGACCGCAAAGTTCCAGATGCCGAACAACCACAGACCCAGCTTGCGGCTGGTAACGGGACGCCCGGTCAGAATCGGTACCGCGTGGTAGAGAAAGGCGAGGAAGGCGTTACCGAGCCAGCCGAGCATGATGCCCTGGGTGTGGGCGTAGCGCATGCGGCCCCAGGTGGGCAGCACATTGGCGGCAAAGTCCGGAAGGAAGAACTGCAGCGAGACCAGGATGCCGAAGACTACCGCTATCAGCAGCGTCACGAAGGCGGCTATACCATGGGCCTGCACCAGCAACGTATCCACTTGATAGGCGGATTCACGCTGCGCCGAACTCGTCACTTCACTCACTGCTGATCCCCTTGGTATCGATGGCCCGCTGCGGACTGCGCTTATTGTTCTGATGGCCGGATTATAACGACTAATCCTTCAAATGCATCAGGCCGAGTTGAAAGCGGCACCTGTCCCCTCCAACGCGACCGTGGCAAGAAGGCAGACCTTGTTGTATGGTGTCGGCAACCGTCTACGGTCTGCCCGTTCCACACTTTCCACAGTCAACAACAATAAAGGAAACAATCATGCATCCAAGATCCGCCACTCTGGCAACCCTGCTTCTGTCATCCCTGTCTCTAATGGCAGCCATACTGCCTTCCAGCGCCTCTGCCGCCGACCTGCCGACGGCCATCATCGCCAACGAAGGCATTGGCTTCTCGCGCATGGAAGAAGGCAAAGTCATCGCCTATGACCTGGTAGACGCCTATGACAGTCACAAGATCACGGTGGCCGATTGTGCCGCCCACAAAGCCGACCATCAGAGTGTAACCTGGTGCTTTGCCAGCGCCGAGAACATGAGCAAATTCGTTGCCGCCACCGGTGACAACGGCCGCAACCCCTACATCCCCTTCGTCGGCGGGCATTGTTCGCTCGGCATGAGTCTGGGCAACTTTGTGGCCCGTGGCGACCCCCGCACAGCAGTGCGAATCGGTGATGTGCTGGTGCTCAACGGCAATCTGGATGTCCGCACCCGTTTCCTGATGGACACCGAACGCAACATGGACAATGCGCGCCTGCAATACCAGCTGGGACTGCGTAATGGCAGCATGGCTGAGAATTGAAAAGGAAGATTCAGAATCGCGGACTGAGAACTGAGTGCTAAGGATGGAGTGGTTCACAAAAACATTTGCGGCGCTGAGCACTGCAGAGCTCTATCAGATCGTGCAACTGCGCCAGCAGGTGTTTGTGGTCGAGCAGAATTGCGTCTATCTGGATGCCGACGGCTATGATCGCGAGGCACTGCACTTGTTTGCAGTACAGCAGGAAACAGTCCAGCAGAAAGCAGCGCAGCAGAAAAACGTCATCGCCTATTGCCGCCTGCTGCCTCCCGGGCTGAAGTACCAGGAGGCATCCATTGGTCGCGTCTGCACCGCGCTGCCTCAGCGCGGCAGCGGACTCGGCCGCGAATTGATGCAGCGGGCGCTGACGCTCGTCGGCGAGTCCTATGCCTCGGAGAGCACGCGCGTCGACATTCGAATTTCCGCACAGCTCTATCTGCAAAACTTCTACAGCAGCCTCGGCTTCACCGCCGTCTCCGCGCCCTACGACGAAGACGGCATTCCGCACATCGAGATGCTCTGCACTCCATAAACAGACTGCGCCTGATCAGACAGCGCCAGAACCGGCGAGCATCCGCTCACAGCTGCAGCAACACCCGCGCATAGACACGACGACCCCGCCCATCGAACACGCTGGCGTCGTAGTTTACGGCGCCGTCTTCGCGATAGGGAATCTCCGCATTGAACGCGTCCAGCAGACCCACGGTGAACACCGAGGTACCCCAGCTCGCATTGGCCCAGTCACGCGCGTAGGTGTATTGCAGATCCCAACTCTGATAGCTGGCGATTTCCTTGCGCACCAGTGAGCGCACCAGATCGTTGCCGGTCTGCCAGGTGCTCTCGTAACGCAGATCGCGATAAGAACCGATCAGTCGCGTAATGACCGCCACGCTGTGCTGCGCGCGCGTCCAGTTGAAATGGATGTTGCCGCGATTGTCCGGCAGCGAACGCACCAGATTGCCATCGCCTGTGGTGCCTGCCGCATCGAACACGCCCGTCTCCAGCAGCCCCAGTTCCAGCCCCGGCACATCGATCAGCCGGTACTGGCGCACATGGGTGTAATCCAGCCCGACGCGGAACTGCCCGAGAGAATTGGCCCAGCCATAACCGAGCTTCACGTCGATGCCATCGGAGATGATGGTGCCGGCATTGATCGTGCTCAGCGTGGTGGTCGTCAACTCCGCCGTGGTGGTGGCGAAGGTGCGCACGACACCCGGCACGATGTAAGTGCGCGGGTCCACCACACAATCCAGACGCGGCGTGGAATTGCGTCCGTACTGCGCCTCCAGCGCCGCCGGATCGCAGGCTTTGTAGGGCATCGCCGAATTGCCGGACAGCGTGCTGTTGAGCAGATAGTTGGCGGGATTAGCGGCGGCCACCTTGAAGGCCTCGATCTCGCCCGCGATGGCGGAGATGCCCGGCTGCGGCAGCACCTTGTCGTTCAGCTCGAAGCGCCAGAGGTCGGCGTTCACGCTCAACCCTGCCAATGCAGGCGCCGAGGGCGTCCACTGCAAGCCGATGTTGAAGGTGTCGGAGCGTTCGTTGCCCACGTTCGGAGCGGCCGCACTCAGCGTGTAGGTCGTATTGGGACGCGCGTTCTCATTGGTGGGCGGCAGCAGTCCCGCGCGCACCGCCTGGTTACGCAGCGGATCACGGAAAGTGATGTTCGAGCCTTCCAGCCCCTCCTCCACGATGCCGATGTTGGGCGCGCGGAAGGACTGCGAGAACGAGCCGCGCACCAGCAAGTCATCGACGACCCGCCAGCTCGCCGCCAGCTTCGGCGTCACTTCACTGCCGATGCCACCGCCGTAACTCTCCCAGCGCAGGGCCAGCTGTGTCTCCACGTTCTCCAGCACCGGCAGCGACAGCTCGGTGAACACCGCCTTCACGTCGCGATCGTTGTCGTAATTGAAGATGCAGTAGGAGCACTCATAATTGTTGCTCACGTAATGAAAGCGATTGGGCACGCCCTTGCTGTCGTAACCGAGAATGGCATTCGGAATGCCGGGCAGATTGATCGCGGGGGCGCGCGACTTGTTGTTCTGCATGCGGTATTGCGCGCCCGCTGCAAACTGCGCGGTGCCACCACGCAGCTCCAACAGTTCGCCGGTGACCACTGCGTCGATGACGCCCAGCTTGTTGCGCTTGTCGGAGCGCAAAATGGTCGGGCTCATCCAGTCGACCAGCTCCTGCGTGTTAGCCAGCGCCGGATTGGTCACCGCCGTCAGGAACGGGTTGTAGAACTGGCAACCGCCCTTGCCCTGGTTGTTGCTGGTCAGCGCCAGCGACAAAGTCTCACGCGTGTTGAGTACGAAGCCGGGAAAGAAAGTCTGCGTCAGGCCGTCGCCCAGCGCGCCGTTGGAGGCGTTCCAGAATGTGGGCAAGGCGCCACCCAGCGGGCCGGGCGCATGCCGCCAGTCGAAATCGGCGCGGCCGTTGGGAGTGCAACCTGGACCCCCGAGTCCGTTGGCCGCCAGCTCGGCGCGGTCGCGCTGCAGCGTGCGATAGCTCTGTTCGAAACTGGTGCCGCTCCAGGCATAACTCACGTCATAGGTGAAGCGGCGATCATTCAGCGCCAGCAACTCGCCCTTGACTCCGGCCTGCACACCCACTGTACTGGTGTCGGTGAAGTTGCTGTCGCCGCCGACCCGTGGCGTGCCGACGCGCACGGTGGCGTACATCGGCACATTCATGCCGCCGTTGGCGAGCGCGTTCGGGGCATTGCTGATGCCGGTCGGGCGTGGCAGTCCGGCCGCGGGCGCATAGAAGCCCAGCTCCGCGGTCTGCCCGATGGCGTAGCCGCCCCAGGCGGGATTGCCGATGTGCGAACCCGGTGCCGCCAGGAACACGGCCGGGCCACGGGAGTTCACGGCGCCGGAGTCGGTGCGCTCGATGCGCGAATCCGACCATTGGAAGAAGGAGTAGAACTCGGCCTTGTCGCTGAAGCGGTGACTGAAAGCACCGGCGAGGCTGTCTCGCTCCAGGCCCAGACTCATGTATTGCCAGTCGTAGGTGTGCTCGCGGCAGAAACCACTGTTCTCGCCACGCTTGTCGATGCGGTTACCGACGAAGAACGTCTCGCCGTCGGCGTCGCGCAGGGTCCCGCACAGCGGATCGGTATACACCGGCAGAGCCTGCGCTCCCTCGGCGACGTTGCGGGCCATCACCGCACTGTTGATATATGCCTTGTTGAAATTGGCGCCAAATGCCGCGTTGTTGAACACAGCGCCGGCACTGGCGGGGGTGGCGCCAACGATGTCGCTGAACTGTGCGTTGGCGTCGAAATAGCGCGCATACTCCACCGGCACGGGATCGCGCTCATGGCGCTCGCCGGAGAGCACGAAATGGGTGTCCCCGCTGTCGTCAGACCAGCCCCAGATGGCGCTGGCCGTGGTGTCGAACAGATCACCCGCTTTTTCCACACCCTGCACGTCGCCGTAAAGCTCGAGGCCCTCGAAGTCGGTGCGCATGATAAC
The DNA here is from genome assembly GCA_038059145.1 of Pseudomonadota bacterium. Classification (GTDB taxonomy): domain Bacteria; phylum Pseudomonadota; class Gammaproteobacteria; order Pseudomonadales; family Pseudohongiellaceae; genus UBA5078. Next base: position 8,130 of record JBBTKA010000098.1, on the reverse strand, counting down.
GTTCACCGCCCCCGCCACCGCGTCCGAGCCATAGAGTGCCGAACCACCGTCGGTCAACACTTCGAGACGCTCGACCATCACCAGCGGAATGGCGTTCAGGTCCACCATCTCGCCGCCACTGGCCGTGGTGGTCGCAGCCGACACCTGACGGCGCCCGTTGATCAGTGTCAGCGTCGAGTTCTCGCCGAGGTTGCGCAGATTGATGTTGGCGATGCCTTCGACCTGGCTGTTTTCGCCAGAGCCCGGGTTGGTGATCGAGCCGGAGTTGACCTCCAGGTTCTTCACCACGTCCCAGATCTGGGCGGCGCCCTGGGTTTCGATGCTGGTGCGGTCGATGATCTGTACCGGGGTCGGGCCGTCGAGCGGACTGCCGCGCAGATAGGAGCCGGTGACGACAATCTCCTCAACCTCCGCAGCGGTATTCCCGGAGGGGGCAGCGGGCTGTGCGTGCGCCGGCACGCAGGCAACCCCCAGAACGACGCTGCCGAGCAGCAGGGACTTGCGGGAATTCTCAAACCTGTCAGACATGGAAACTTCCTCTGCAGACAACATAAGTTCCGTGGTTGTCAAAGCCTGCTGGACGCAGACCTACTAAAACGAGTCGGCCGGGACTTTAATCCAATCAATTGCCGCAAAGCAACTTGCACGACACTGCGGACGCCATGTTGCCAATCCTGCTAAGCTTCTCCGCAAGCACCACCCGTTGAGCATCATCGGCAGGGGGTTAGCAGGAGAGATATGAAAAAAGCAGTGTTACTCATTGGTGCCGTCGCGGCACTATTGCTGGCGGCAAGCCCATTGCTCATGGGGCTGGCGATCAGCGACAGCAGGACCGAGACCACGTTGCGCGAACTGACAGGGCAGACGGGGCTGGTGCTGCGCATGGAGTCAGGGTGGTTTTCCAGTGCCGGGCAGATCACGGTGACCGCTCCCGTCATCGCTGGCGTCGTCTACGAGGACATCACGTTGACGGCCGACGTGCAGCTGTCCCACGGCCCCTTGCTGGCCACGGACAGCGGCCTGCGGCCGGGAGTGGCCTGGGCGCATCTGACCCCGGTGATCAGTGGACTCCCGCCTGAACATCCCCTGCAGCAGTTGTTCGCCGAGGGCGCTGGCAGCCAGATCACGGTGCTCTCAGGCCTGGATGGCTCGCAGCGCCTGGAACTGCTGGCCGGAGCGCTAACCTTCAGCCTGCCCGCCGTGCAGGGCGGCCCGCTGGAACCGACGGCTGTCACACTGGCGGACCTGCAGGCCAGCCTGACGCTGGCGGCCAACGGAGCGGCAGACCTGCACCTGAGCAGCAGCGATGTCCACGTGCTCAACTCGCTCTACGACGCCGTCGCCACACAGGCGACACTGCATGCCCACAGCAGCGAATTGAGTGTGACGCCATTACCCGGGACGCTGAGCATCGCCGCCCAGCAAGTTCGGATCGAAGACCTGCCGACACTGCCTTTACTGGGCGCGGTGACAGCGACCGACAGTGACAGCTTGACCATGCACGGGATTCGCTTAGACTATGCCGCCCGCCAGCAAGCCGACACAAAAACCATAACACTGGAGCAGACTCTAGGCGTTGCCCGGATCGAATCTGCCCTGCCCCTTGAATCTCTGACCCTGACGACCCAACTTGCGGGAATCGACGAGAGCCTGGCCACGGAATATTTGAACTTTCTGCGCGAGACGCAGGGCATGATGCCGGCCATGACCGCGCCGCAACTGCAGGAGCGCATCGCCGAGCACAGCGAGACGCTGGCACTGCACCTGTTGCAGGCACCGATGCAGCAGACCAGCACACTCAATCTGCAGGCCTGGGGCGGCGCGCACGAGGCGATGCTGGACATGCGCTGGCCAGGCATGCCGACCCTGACCTCGCTGGAGCAGATTGACCCCGCCACCATGCTGCACATGCTGGTGGTGACGCTGGAGATTGGCGCCAATGCCGAGACGGTGGCGACGAGTTCGCTGGCTGCCGCCGCGAAGGCGTATACAGCGCAGGGATTGCTGATTGAGGAGAATGGCAAGATAGTGCTCAAGGCCAATTTGCAGGATGGCAATCTTGATTTGAATGGCAACAGCTTCCCGCTCGGGTCATTTCTGAACTTTTGATAAGAACCAACAACGGAACCCATGACTCAGACCGCGACCGACCAGCAAGTTCGCCCACTCTTCTCCTACACCAGGTACTGGGCGGAGTGTTTCGGCACGGCCCCCTATTTGCCAATTTCCCGCGCGGAGATGGATGCGCTGGGCTGGGACAGCTGCGACATCATCCTCGTCACCGGCGATGCCTACGTCGACCACCCGAGTTTCGGCATGGCCGTGATCGGCCGCATGCTGGAAGCGCAGGGCTTCCGGGTCGGCATCATCGCCCAGCCCGACTGGAAGTCGGCGGAACCCTTCAAGGTACTGGGCAAGCCCAATCTGTTCTTCGGCGTCACCGCTGGCAACATGGACTCCATGATCAACGGCTACACCGCCGACCTGCGCATCCGCACCGACGACGCCTACACGCCCAACGGTGTGGCTGGCAAACGCCCGGACCGCGCCGTCATCGTCTACAGTCAGCGCTGCCGCGAGGCTTACTACGACACCCCGATCGTCATCGGCGGCATCGAGGCCAGCCTGCGCCGCATCGCCCAGTACGACTACTGGAGCGATAAAGTCCGCAAGTCCGTGCTGATCGATTCCAACGCCGACATCCTTCTATATGGCAACGCCGAGCGCGCGCTGGTCGAGGTGGCCCATCAGATAGCGGCCGGTCATTCGATTGCCGAGATGACCCATATCCGGGGCACGGCCGTGCTGCTGGACGCCGTGCCTGAAGGGTGGACCGAGATCGACTCGACGCGCATCGACTGGCCAAGCAAGATCGACGCGATGCCGAACCCTTATGAGTTCAAGGATCCGGAGACCCAGAGCTGCGCAACTGACGGTTCTGCCGACGCCACCACGACAGACCCGGAGACGGTCAGTCCCGTGCGCATCATCCCGATGCCTCTGCACCGCAAGAACGATCTGGACAAGGACACGACTTACATTCGCCTGCCCTCCTACAACAAGGTGAAGAACGACCCGGCCCTGTACGCCCACGCCTCCCGCGTGCTGCACCAGGAGTCCAACCCGCACAACGCCCGCGTGCTGGTGCAGAAGCACGACACCAAGGAGATCTGGGTCAACCAGCCGCCGATCCCGCTGGAGACCGACGAGATGGACGGGGTGTTCGACCTGCCCTATCAGCGCCGTCCGCACCCGAGCTATGGCGATGCGAAGATTCCGGCCTATGACATGATCAAGACCTCGGTCAACATCATGCGCGGCTGCTTCGGCGGCTGCACCTTCTGTTCGATCACCGAGCACGAAGGCCGCATCATTCAGAGTCGTTCGGAGGAATCCATCCTCAAGGAGATCGAGCAGATCCGCGATCAGGTTCCCGGCTTCACCGGCACCATCTCCGACCTCGGCGGCCCGACGGCGAACATGTATCGCCTCAACTGCAAGTCCGAGAAGATCCAGAAGAATTGCCGCCGCCTGTCCTGTGTGTACCCGACCATCTGCCAGCACCTGGACACCGATCACAAACACACCACAGCGCTCTATCGCAAGGCGCGCATGATCCCCGGCATCAAGCGCGTGGCGATTGCGTCCGGTCTGCGCTATGACCTGGCGATTCGCGACCCGGAATACGTCGAAGAACTGGTGACGCACCACGTCGGCGGCTACCTGAAGATCGCGCCGGAGCACAGCGAGGAGAACACGCTCTCCAAGATGATGAAGCCCGGCATCGGCTCTTACGATGCGTTCAAGGAGATGTTCGAGCGCTTCTCGAAGAAGGCGGGCAAGGTGCAGTACCTCATCCCTTACTTCATCGCCGCCCACCCCGGCACCGAGAACGAGGACATGCTCAACCTCGGCCTGTGGCTGAAGAAGAACAAGTTCAGGCCGGACCAGGTGCAGACCTTCTATCCGTCTCCGATGGCCCTGGCCACGGCGATGTACCACAGCGGCAAGAATCCGCTCAAGAAGGTCACCTACAAGAGCGAGCGCGTCAGCATCGTGCGCGAGATCGAGCAGCGTCGCATCCAGAAAGCCTTCCTGCGCTACCACGACGAAAAGAACTGGCCGCTGCTGCGCCAGGCGCTCAAGGACATGGGCCGCGAAGACATGATCGGCGACGGCCCGCACCAGCTTGTACCTGCCGAGAAGAAATCCGCCCGCCCCGCCGGCGGCCGCCCGACCGCGAAGTTCGCCGCCAAACGCATGCAGAAACCGCGCCGCTGACTTTGCTGAATCTTCCTCTGTGCAAAACCGCTTGTGCAACCCCGCCCCTGTGGGAGCTTGCCTGCAAGCGATTGAATCAAGCACTTAACCTGAATTCAATCGCTTGCAGGCAAGCTCCCACAGGCACTCGCAACAAGGCACACACCCAGATCCCACAAAGCACCAGAAAACTTTAACTTTCGCTATTGATGATAATGATTCTCATCTGTACAATGATTCTCAACAGTTGAAATGTCGCAGCCCGACCTTTCATGCTCACAGACTCGTTGTCTTTATGGAGAATCACATGCAACACCGCCTTTTCATCCCGCAATGCACGGTCAAACCTCTGGTTCTGGCGATAGCCGCTGCCGGCCTGCTGGCCAGCCAGCCTCTCTTTGCGCAGGGTTCTGAACAGAGTGACAGCGGCGACACCGAACGCGGTTTGCCCGCGATCTACGTGATCGGCAAGGAAGAAAACGCGGCGCTACGTCAGCCAGGCGCCGTGTCGATTGTGAATCTTGAGCAGCTGGAGTTGAACCAGCCACGCTCCACTGAAGACATCTTGCGCACAGTGCCAGGGGTCACCGTCAAGCCGGAAGAGGAAAGTGCAGTCGTTGCCAACATCGGTATGCGCGGCCTCAGTTCTGCAGATTACAAAACCCTGATACTGGAAGATGGCGTCCCCGTCGCACCGGGCCTGTTTGTCGGCAATGGCCGTTACTACAACCCACGCGTGCAGCGCATGGAAGGCATTGAGGTGCTCAAGGGCGCCGCGTCTCTGCGCTATGGCCCGAGCACTATCGGCGGCGTCATCAATTACATCACCCGCCAGCCCGCAGACGGCGTACAGGTATCGCTGCGCGGCGGTTCGTTCAATTCCCGTGAAGCCACGGTGGAAGCCGGTGGCAGCTCACCCTCGGGCGACGCCGTGTTCGGTATCCTCGCCACGCGCGACGAGAGCGACGGCTTCATGGACAAGGGCTATGGCATGACCGACATCGTGGTCAAGACCGGCCTGCAGATCGGCAACAACCAGTCCCTCAGCCTCAAGTATTCCGACTACAAGAGCGACGCCAACATCTCCTATCGTGGCGTATTTTTGAATGAATATCGCAATGAGAGCCGCGACAATCCGGCGCCGGATGACTGGCTCCTGTCCGGCCGTCGTTCACTCGATCTCAACCATGAGTGGGAGATCAGCGACACCGCGCGCCTGAACACCCTGGTGTATGGAAGCGAGACATGGCGCGATTACTGGCGCTTCAACACCAACAATGCGGCGTCTGCGGCGGCGCGCAGCTGGGTTTACACGGACAGCCTGAATGGCAACAATCGCGCATTCGAACGCTTCGGCATCGAGAGCCGTCTGCAACTGGAGCATTCGCTGTTCGGCATGACCAGCGAAACAGAGTTAGGTTTGCGTTACATGACCGAGACGATGGATGACGTGACGGTGGCTGCCACCCGCGCCACTCCCCGCACAGGGCCGTTCAGCAAGGATGTGCGCGATTCCGCGGACAGTGTCGCGCTCTACGGACAGAATCTCTTCCAGTTGACCGAGACCGTGGCCCTGACCGCCGGATTGCGCATCGAAAAATACGAGCAAGATCGCAAGGATCGTCGTCGTACAGCGGCGCAGGGCGCAGCGGCCAGCAGTTCCAATACGGAGTATTTACCGGGTCTCGGGCTGACCTGGCAATTCACGCCGGATCTGCAACTGTTCGCCAGCGCCTACAAGGCCTTCTCGCCCGCGCTCAACAGCGATGCGCTCGATGGTCTGGAAGATCAGCAGCTGGACGCCGAACGTTCCGTGAATATGGAAGTGGGACTGCGTGGCGGTAATGGCCCTCTGAGCTACGAGATGGCGGCATTCCGCATGGATTTCGACAACCAGATCATCCCTGCCAACAGCAACAGCCAGTTCCAGCGCACCAACGGCGGAGCGACTCTGCACCAGGGTGTGGAGCTGGGAGCCGGAGTCGATCTGGGCGCCGGCTTCAGCATCAACGGCAATGCCACCTGGATTCCGGACGCCGAGTTCGAGGGCAATCGTTACAACGCCAATGGCACGCTCAACACGCCCGATGGTAATCGCATCACCTACACGCCGAAGTGGACGAGCAACCTGAGCCTCGACTACAGCGTCGGAGGGCTGCGCTCATCGGTGAATCTGCACCACACGGGTGAGCAGTACACCGATGTCGCCAACACGGTGGCGATCACTGAGAGCCTGACGGGCTTTTACACCGGTCGCATCAAGGGCTATACCCTGCTGGATCTGAATGTGGTCTATGAGGTGAACAGCCAGCTGTCGTTCAGCGGCAGCATCAGGAATCTGGCCGACAAGCGTTACATGGCCAGCCTGCGGCAGGGCATCTACGTCGGCACGGAGCGCAGCGTCGACGCGGGATTCGTCTACCGCTTCTGACGACGTCATGTGGGAGCGGGCCCGCCCGCGATCAGCTCTTTAGCGTGCTTATCGCTGGCAGGCCCGCTCCCACAGGCGTAGTGCACTACTTCTTCTTGAGAGCCTGCTCAAACAGCGCCGCCATCGTGCCCACCTGACGCTTGTTAGCCGCAGCTGCTTCGAAGTCTTTCTTCTGCTTCTGCGCGTACTGGGTCTGATTGCGACGATTCGAATCGCCTTGTTTTCCCGATGTTGCAGCCCCTGCTGCAGGTAACTCGTCCCCCAGCCGCATCGTCAAGGCGATGCGATTGCGCTCCAGATCGACTTCCAGCACTTTCACCTTGACGATGTCACCGGCCTTCACTGCCTCGTGCGGCGTCTTGATGAATTTCTCGGACAGTGCCGAGATATGCACCAGACCATCCTGATGCACGCCGATGTCCACGAACGCACCGAAGTTGGTGACGTTGGTGATGGTGCCTTCCAGCGTCATGCCAGGAGTCAGGTCGCTGATTTTTTCCACGCCATCGCGCAACTCCGCGGTCTTGAACTCCGGACGCGGATCGCGACCCGGCTTCTCCAGCTCGCGTAGAATGTCCTGAATGGTCGGCAAACCGAACGCAGGCGTCACGTAGTCCTGAGGATTGAGCGAACGGATGAAGCTCACGTCGCCAATCATCGACTTGACTGAGCGGCCATGACGCTTGGCAATGGCCTCCACGACACCATAGGATTCCGGATGTACGGCGGAGCCATCGAGCGGGTTGTCGCTGTCGTTCACACGCAGAAAGCCTGCCGCCTGTTCGAAAGATTTATCGCCGAAACGAGGTACCTTTTTGAGATCTTCACGGCTGCGGAAACGTCCGTGCGCGTTGCGGAAATCGATGATGTTGTTCACCAGTGTCTGATTAAGACCGGACACGCGTTTGAGCAAGGGCACCGAGGCCGTGTTCACGTCGACACCCACGGCGTTCACGCAATCCTCCACCACCGCATCGAGACTGCGCGCCAGCTTCACCTGACTCACGTCATGCTGATACTGACCCACACCGATGGACTTCGGATCGATCTTCACCAGCTCGGGCAGCGGGTCCTGCAGACGCCGCGCAATGGAGACTGCGCCGCGAATGGTCACATCGAGGTCGGGGAATTCCAGCGCCGCCAGCTCGGAGGCGGAATACACCGAGGCACCTGCCTCGTTGACAATCACGCGACGGGCGTTGAGTTCCGGATGCGCCTTCAGCAGCTGCCCCACGAACTGATCGGTCTCGCGTGACGCCGTGCCGTTACCGATGCTGATCAGCTCCACGCCATACTTCTTGCACATGGTCAGCAGCGTCGCGGCGGCCTCGTGAATGCGATTGCTCTGGTGCGGAAAGATTGCGCCATGGTCGAGCACCTTGCCGGTCTCATCTACCACCGACACCTTCACCCCCGTCCGCAATCCAGGGTCGAGACCG
>JBBTKA010000097.1:0-9957 GCA_038059145.1 Pseudomonadota bacterium | reverse complement strand
TGCGTTTGTGCTGGCCTCTGCCGGGCACAGTGTTGATCTTTTCGAACGGTCAGCCATTCTCCACGCGCTGCTAAAGGACGGGTTGCACCGCGCGCTTGCCAGCGGGGATGAGCGAGTCGCTAGCATCGCCCGCAGAATGACTCTGCACTTTGGTGACAGCTGTTTGACGTTGCGGGCGTGGGGGGAAGCTCGTCCAGACGTCATCTATCTGGATCCCATGTTCCCCGAGCGCAGCAAAAGCGCAAAGGTGAAGAAGAACATGTATTTGCTGCAGCAAATGCTGCATGACGAACTGCCTGCCCAAACGTTGTTACACGACGCTCTGTCGATTGCCGCGCGCCGTGTTGTGGTGAAGCGGCCCGCTCACGCCGGTTTTTTAGAGGACATCAAGCCATCGTTCCAACTGACGGGCAAATCCAGCCGTTTCGATATCTATCTCGCCGCCGGAGCGAAAGGAGGCTGAGCGCTCCTGTCTCTCCCGGATTCAAGCCAGCAGGCGCAGCAGTATCTTTTCGTAAATTTGCGACAACTCATCCAGGTCGCTCACTTTTACCTGCTCGTTGACCTTGTGGATAGTGGCGTTGCATGGTCCCAGTTCGATAAGTTGAGCCCCCGTGGGTGCAATGAAGCGTCCATCGGATGTGCCTCCGGACGTTGACGTTATGGTGGTGACGCCGTTGACCTCGCGGATGCTGGCACTTGCAACGTCGATCAAGAGACCTTTTTCCGTCAGAAATGGGTTGCCAGACAGCTGCCACTGGAGGCTGTAACGCAGCTTGTGCGCATCCAGTATCGCCTCTGTGCGTGTTTGAATCGTTTCCTGAGTCAGCGCGGTAGAGAAACGGAAGTTGAATGTCACATCGAGATCGCCTGGAATGACGTTTTCCGTTCCTGTTCCAGCATGGATATTCGAAATCTGGAAGCTGGTAGGCGGGAAGGAAGCGTTGCCTTCATCCCACACCTCGCGACACAGTGCGTCGAGCGGGAGCATGGCGTTGTGGATCGGGTTTTCGGCCAGATGCGGATAAGCAACGTGCCCTTGCGTGCCATGGACTCGCAACTTCCCGTGCAACGAACCCCTCCTGCCGATCTTGATGGTGTCGCCTACTCTTTTGTCACTCGACGGCTCTCCGACGATGCAGTAATCGATCTTCTCTTTGCGTTGTTCCAATACCTCGACGACCTTGCGGGTGCCGTTTACAGCGCTGCCTTCCTCATCACTGGTCAAGAGAAATGCGATGGAGCCGTGCACTGGCTTGTTACCGGAAAGAAAGCGTTCGCAGGCAGTGACCATGGCCGCTATGCTGCCTTTCATATCAGCGGTGCCACGCCCATAAAGAAATCCATCTCGGATGGAGGGCTCAAAAGGCGGTGAGGACCATTGCTCCAGTTGACCGGCAGGCACAACGTCGGTATGACCGGCAAATGCAAACACCGGAGATTGGGTGCCCAGTCGAGCCCACAGATTGGTGACGTCACCGAAGGGCATAATCTCAATCGAGAAACCCAGTGCAGTCAGTCTGTCGATCAGCAGTTGGGTGCAACCGGCGTCATCGGGCGTCACGGAGGGTTTTTCGATGAGTGCCATGCACAGTTGCACTGTGGGTGACAAAGCGTTAATTGTCATAGAGTAGTCTTGCCCAAAGGCAGCCTGCAGCGGCAGGCGCGCCGAATTAATTGTGAGTGTGCAAATCTGCGTTCAGCGCAATCGCCGTCTTGTTGGCCTTGCATTCCACCGCCCCGGTGATGGAATTGCGGCGGAACAGCAAATCGGATTTTCCAGCGAGTTCAAGTGCCTTGACGGTACCAACGACCTGGTTGTCTTTGTCCAGCAATAACACTTTGGTACCGGCTGTCACATAAAGCCCGGCTTCGATGATACAGCGATCCCCCAAGGGAAACCCGAGTCCAGAGTTTGCGCCGATAAGACAATCACGTCCGACAGAAATGATTTCTGTACCACCGCCAGAAAGAGTTCCCATGGTGCTGCAGCCGCCACCAAGGTCGCTGCCTGCGCCAATCATTACCCCTGCAGAGATTCTGCCCTCGATCATGGCCGGGCCTTCGGTCCCCGCATTGAAATTGATGAAACCTTCATGCATCACAGTGGTGCCCTCGCCAACATATGCGCCCAGCCGCACGCGTGCAGTGTGGGCGATACGCACGCCTTTGGGGACGACGTAGTTGGTCATTTTCGGGAACTTGTCGACCGACATGACTTCGAGCAACTCGCCCTTGAGTCGTGCCTGCAACTGCCGGGCTGGCAGATCGTCAAGATCGATTGCACCCTGGTTGGTCCACGCAAGGTTGCGCAGCACACCGAATGCGCCGGAGAGATTCAGTGTATGGGGTTTGCATAGTCGATGAGAGAGCAGATGAAGTTTAAGATAGACTTCGGGAATGGAAGTCGGCGGAAGATCGGTTTCAATAAATGTCACCAGTATCGCTTGTGTACTGTTGCTCAGTGAGCGCAACAGTTCCTGAAGGCTGCTGTCGTTGGCAATCTCTGGGAATTGGGCAAGACGCGTCAGCTGCAGCGCTGTGAGTTCGTGATAACCGTTGCCTTTGGAATAGCCTGCCATGGTGGCCAGCGCCTGCGTCAGCGCCAATGCAGGATTCAGCAATACCAGCGGGTAGTAGACTTCGATCAGTTCGTTGCGGGAATTGCGAGTGCCAATGCCGATACCTAGGCTATGCAATGGATTGTGCAATGAATGTTGCGGTTGAATTGTCATGGTCATGTGATGGCAACCTCGTCATCGTTGTGCAGTTCGGAAGAGATGAATGTTATTGGTTTTCGATCAGCTGCTGCAATTGCGTTTCATCGTAACCGGTAACGAACACGCGATTACTGCGCAGCAAAGGTCGACGAATGAGCGTCGGTTGAGCTTGCAGCAAAGGCAAAGCGGTTTCGAGGCTGAAGCTATCCTTTATTTCGGAGGACAACTGTCGCCAGGTGGTGCCACGCTTATTGATCAGATCTTCAAGAGGAATGGCAGCGAGGAACTCCTGCAATAGAGACTCCTCCAGTCCTTGTTTACGGTAGTCATGGAACGCATAGCGGACTCCGTGACTATCCAGCCACTGCCGCGTCTTCTTGATAGAGTTGCAATTGGCGATACCGTAGAGCGTAATCATTTTCTCTCTTTGATGATTCCCGGGATTTCCCCTGCTTCAGCGTGGCAGTGAATCAGCGAACTTTAATCAGTTGCCCAGTCCCTGCTTGATGTCGTTCTGCAGCCGTTCGATCTGCTCTGGATCTGTAATTTTTTGATTGTTTTCATCGACGATGAAGAACAAATCCTCTACACGTTCGCCTAGTGTCGCAATGCGGGCATTCTGCAGTTGAATCTTGTGGTCGGCAAAGATTTTACCGATGGAGGCCAGGATGCCTGGCTGGTCCGGACAATTGATCTCCAGAGTCGTATGGGGTTTGTCGTCGCTGTTGATGACATCCGTTTCTACGTGCTGGCTGAAATGCTTAAGCTTGCGGGCAATGCGCTTGTTGGTGACCTTGAGGTGCTTGTCCGGTTCTGCAAGGAATACTCTGAGCAGATCGATAATCTTCTGACGCCTCTGCGCATCTGCACTCACCGGAGTGCCATCGCTCTCCAGCACCGTGTAGGTGTTCATGCAGTAGTTTTTTGCCGACGTGAAGATGCGCGCATCCTGAATGTTCAAACCCAGTTGCTCCATCGCGGCGGCGCTGCTGGCGAACAAATGATTCCTGTTGATTGTGTAGATGAAAATTTGCGTGGCGCCTTCGGAGGCGGTATCCCCTCTGTCCTCGATCAGCACCAGTGTGTCCGGCCCTTGGTTTCTCGCAATGGCCTCTGTATGCCAGACAATGTTGGCAGTGGATTCTCTGACAAAATACTCATCGTCGATATTGGCCCAGATCGCCTCGATCTGTTCATGTGAAACCCCACGGTCGAGCAATTTGAGATGAGCACTTTCCTGCTTGTCCTTGATGCGGTCTGCACGGTCGACCGGGTTTTCGAGGCCGCGTCGAAGTGCCCTTTTCGTGCTCAGGTAGAGCTGCCGCAGCAATGAAGCGCGCCAGGTGTTCCAGAGTGTCGGATTGGTGGCATTGATATCTGCCACTGTCATTGCATAGAGGTAGTCCAGATGCAGTTTGTCGCCCATCTGCAGGGCGAACTGCTGAATGACTTCAGGATCGGCAATATCCATTCGCTGCGCAGTCATGGACATCAACAGATGTTTCCCGACCAGCCACGTGACCAGTTTGGTATCCCATGCGCTCAAATGATGGCGCTGACAAAATTCCGTGGCGTCGACCATGCCAAGCGTGGAGTGATCGCCGCCCCGTCCCTTGGCAATGTCGTGATACAGGCCGGCGATATAAAGCAGTTCCACCTTCGGTAGTCTCAATGCGATGTGCGCTGCGATGGGGAATTGCTCCTCGGCGCCGGGATAGCGGAAGCGACGCATGTTCTCGACTACCTGCAGGGTATGGGCGTCCACTGTATATATGTGGAACAAGTCGTGCTGCATTTTGCCGGTGATTGCGCCGAACTCAGGTAGATAGCGACCCAGGATGCCGTAGCGTGACATGCGACGTAACTGCGATGTCACCTGGTGCGGCGATCGTAATAGTTCCATGAACAAGGTGGTGTTGCGTAAATCTTTGCGAAAGGTCTCGTTGACCATCGTTTGATGCTCATAGATCAAGCGAATGGTGGAGGCACGAATTCCGGCAATGCTGGGGTTCTGCGCCATCAGCACGAAGATTTCCATCAAAGCAAATGGAAAGCGTTTGAACACCCCGGGGTAGGTGACTTCGATGTAGTTGTTGCGAATCTGAAAGCGCTTGTTGACGACAGTGATTTCTTCTCGTTCGTCAGCGCGCAGAATCACTTCATCAAAGTGCTGCAGCAATACATCGTTGAGTCCTCGCAGCGTTGCAACGGCGCGATAGTATTCCTGCATGAGCTTTTCTACCGCCAGACTCTTCTCATCGTCCACGTATCCGAACATCTTTGCCAGATCCTTCTGGCGATCGAACAATAACCGGTCTTCTTTGCGTCCAGCCAGCAGATGCAACCCGTAGCGAATTTTCCAAAGCAATTGCTCGCCGCTCGCCAACTGTTCATATTCGGAGGGGGTCAAGAAGCCGAGGGTGACGAGATCGGCCAGGTTCTGGCCGCGATAGTGCCGTTTGGCAATCCAGGCGATAGTCTGGATGTCTCGTAATCCGCCAGGAGATGTCTTGACGTTGGGCTCCAGCGCGTAGTCAATGTCGTAATACTTTTCGTGGCGGGCAATCTGCTCGTCACGCATCGCTTTGAAGAATTCCTTGGCTGGCCATACATCCGGGTTCTGGGTTTGCGCGATCATTTCCTGACGCAGCGCCTCAGGGCCAATGATGGTGCGCGATTCCATGAGACTGGTGGCGACAGTGATGTCCTTGAGTGCCTCCTGTCGACATTGCTTGATGGAGCGGACACTCTGTCCGATCTCCAGATTGATATCCCAGAGAAAGGTGAAGAAAGCGCTGATGTTGCTCTTGTGTTTCCCATGATCATCACTGCGCGTAAGCAGAAGCAGATCGATGTCAGAGTGCGGGTGCAATTCGCCCCGTCCGTAACCACCGACCGCGAGCAGGGCGATGTTGCTGGGGTCGTCCCACTGGTAACGAGCCCAGGCACAGCGCAGCAACTGGTCTATGAACCAGGAGCGCCCGGTCACCAACGCAACAACATTGTCGTTGTGAAGATACCTGGCATTGAGGACTTCGCGCGCACGTTGAATCGCTTCGCGAAAGAGGGGGACGGCGTTATCTGTCGCCCGCAGCCTGGTGCGAAACTCCTCTATATTCAGAAGCTCATCGTCGTGGAATCCAGCCGTGGCGGGTTGTGAGTCGTTCATAGTGTCGCTGCCGGTGATTGTGGGAGCAGATAGAAACGTCCAGAGGGACTTCAAAAAACTTCATCCGTGCGTCTGGTCAGAACTTCGCATCCGGTCGCAGTGACTGCCAGCGTGTGTTCCCATTGGGCCGAGAGGCGCCGATCTTTGGTAGTGACAGTCCAGCCGTCAGCCTTGGACAATTTTGTGTGATAAGTGCCCGCATTGAGCATTGGCTCGATAGTAAAGGTCATGCCTTCCTGCAGGGCGATGCCAGTATCCGGTTTGCCGTAATGAAGGACCTGAGGATCTTCGTGGAAAACCCGTCCAATACCATGCCCGCAGTAATCACGGACGACGGAATAGTTGTTCGCTTCGGCAAGGGTCTGGATGGCGTGACCAATATCCCCGAGTCTGGTGCCAGGTCTGACAATCGCAATGGCCTTGTAGAGGCACTGACGAGTGACTTCCACCAGACGTGCTGCGTGGGCGGGTACTTCATCAATGAGGAACATCTTGCTGGTATCGCCGTGATAACCGTCCTTAATGACGGTAATGTCGATATTGATGATGTCGCCTTTTTTTAGAATCTTGTCATCACTCGGAATGCCGTGACAGATGACGTGGTTGATAGATGTACAGATCGATTTGGGAAAGCCGTTGTAATTCAGTGGCGCAGGAATTGCCTGCTGCACGTTGACAATATAGTCGTGGCAAATGCGATCAAGTTCACCCGTGCTGACTCCCGCCTTCACATAAGGTCCGATCATTTCGAGGACTTCGGCAGCCAGTCTTCCGGCGATGCGCATTTTTGCGATTTCTTCGGGCGTCTTGATGTTGATAGCCATAACTCGATGGATGTTCTCGCTTTTTTCGTAAATTGGGGCCATTTTACGGGGGGCCGTGCTCGTCGCTATTGTAAAGCAGGAGAGTATCGAATGACAGGCAATGGGCTGGCCGGCGCGCATAATCATCGAGAGAGGAGGGTGTCGAAGGATGCCGCAAAGCTTTATGTCCTGGGTGTGTTGTGGTATAAAGCTGCGCGCTTTGTGGGTCATGGGCCCGGCGAAGATGCAAAATGCAAGTCAACCAATGTCGCACATACACCGTCACATGTGTTTTGGGTGCCTGGAGTCCGTAGCCGGATTCGAGGTTAAACCATGGGGTGTGTGGAGGCTTAACCCGAAAATACAGGAAATATCATGGCTACTGTTTCAATGAAGGAAATGCTTAAAGCTGGTGTGCACTTCGGCCACCAGGCTCGCTACTGGAACCCGAAGATGAAGAAGTTCATATTCGGCGCCCGCAACAAGATTCATATCATCAACCTGGAACACACTGTTCCAGCATTGAACGCTGCCCTGGTGCAGGTTCAGAGTCTCGCTGCCAAGAAGAAGAAAGTACTCTTCGTTGGCACCAAGAGAGCCGCAGGCAAGATCATCAAAGAGCAAGCTGAACGTGCCGGCATGCCTTTCGTGGATCACCGTTGGCTGGGTGGCATGCTCACCAATTACAAAACCATTCGTGGTTCGATCAAGAAGTTGCGCGATCTCGAAGCCCAGGAAACTGACGGCACTTTCGATCGCATGACCAAGAAAGAAGCATTGGTTCGCCGTCGTGCTAAAGAGAAACTCGAGCGCAGCATCGGTGGAATCAAGGACATGGGCGGCCTGCCAGATGCATTGTTCGTGATCGACGTGGATCATGAGCGCATTGCGATCACCGAAGCCAACAACCTGGGTATTCCGGTTATTGGTATCGTGGACACCAACAGCAATCCCGACGGGATTGACTTCCCGATTCCTGGCAACGATGACGCGATTCGCGCAATCGAGCTTTACGCTCGCGCAGTAGCGGATGCCTGCATCGAAGGTCGTGGTGATCTGAACGTGGTCGTGAGTGACAGCGAGTTCATCGAGGTCAATGAGTCGCAGGTTACCGATGCAGCAGAGTCTGCAGGAAGTGCAGCAGCTGGCGCGTAACACTCCATAAGTCTATGGCCGGGTTGCTGTCGTCTTTGATGGCAGCACCCTGATGTGCCGAGGCAATCCTTGCTTGCGATGGGTCTGCAGATCCGCGCACGGCAATAAAAGAGGGGCTAAGCCCCTTTTTTTTAAAGTCTGAATTTTTAAAGTCCGAATTGAATAATTGAATTTACTCCAGAATAGATAGGGGCAGGAAAATGGCGAATATTACAGCGGGAATGGTTAAGGAGCTGCGTGAGCGCACTGGCTTGGGCATGATGGATTGCAAGAAGGCACTGGTTGAAGCCGACGGCGACATGGAAAAGGCGATCGACGATCTGCGTAAGGCCAGTGGCATGAAAGCGGCCAAGAAGGCGGGTCGTATTGCCGCGGAAGGCATCGTGATGACCAAGGTTGCCGCCGACGGCAAGTATGGCATCATCATCGAAGTGAACAGTGAAACTGACTTTGTCGCGCGTGACAGCAATTTCCTGAATTTCGCGAATACCATTCTCGAGCAGGCATTCAAGACCAAACAGACGGACGTTGCGGCGCTGATGGCAGGCGATCTGGAAAATGCTCGTGAAGCACTGGTGCAGAAGATTGGCGAAAACATCAACGTGCGCCGCATTCAGCTGGTCGAAGCGGCCAGCAATGGCGTGGTCGATGGCTATGTACACAGCAATAACCGCATCGCTGTCATGGTTGCACTGACCGGCGGCAATGATGGTCTGGCAAAGGATATCGCGATGCATGTTGCCGCCGTGAATCCACTGGTAGTGCGCTCGGACGACGTGCCCAAGGAATTGCTGGCCAAAGAGGCCGAAATTTATTCCGCACAGGCAAGAGAGAGTGGCAAGCCGGAAGAAATTATCGAGAAGATGATTCAGGGTCGTCTGCGCAAGTTCGTGGCAGAAGTCAGTCTGCTGGATCAGCCTTTCGTGAAAGATGGCGAAATCACCGTGGCTGCTCTTCTGAAGAAAGCTGGCGCGGACGTGGTCAGCTTCATCCGCTACGAAGTGGGTGAGGGGATCGAGAAAGAAGAAGTAGATTTTGCACAGGAAGTTGCGGCCGCTGCTGGTCTGTAACATCACGTAACTCGGACTTCTTACAGGATGCAATCGCCCATGGCCAAGCTCGATAGAAAGTACAAGCGCATTCTCCTGAAGCTCAGCGGTGAAGCCCTCATGGGCGATGCCGATTTCGGCATCGACCCCAAGGTGCTGGATCGCATGGCAGTCGAGGTCGGCCAACTGGTTGGCCTCGGCGTGCAGATTGGCATGGTCATTGGCGGGGGCAACCTGTTCCGGGGTGCCGCCTTGAGCGCTGCCGGGATGGAGCGTGTGACCGGCGACCACATGGGGATGCTGGCCACTGTGATGAACGCTCTGGCGATGCGGGATGCTCTGGAGCGTGCGAGTATCGCGACTCGTGTCATGTCGGCGATTCCAATGAGCGGTGTTGTCGAGCACTACGATCGTCGTACCGCCATTCGGCATCTGCGCGCGGGTGACGTGGTCATTTTTGCAGCAGGAACAGGCAATCCCTTTTTTACCACCGACTCTGCGGCATGTCTGCGCGGCATCGAAATCGACGCAGAACTGATCCTCAAGGCCACTAAAGTCGATGGGGTGTACTCTGCCGATCCGAAGCTCGTTCCTGATGCGGTCAAGTATGATCGTTTAAGTTTCGACGAGGTGCTGGACAAAAAGCTCGGAGTCATGGACCTTACTGCCATAGCGCTCATCCGCGAACATGACATTCCGGTGAGGGTGTTCAATATGAACAGACCGGGCGCGCTTCTCAACAACGTAATGGGTCCCGGCGATGGCACCATTATCGAAAATATTTCTGCAGAATAAACAGACCCGCCCAATCCAATGGGGAAAGCGAGATGATTGAAGACATTATCAAAGACGCGGAACAGCGCATGGAAAAAAGTCTTGTCGCACTCGAGACTGCTTTCAAGAAAATCAGAACCGGTCGAGCTCACCCAAGCCTGCTCGATACAGTCATGGTGCCCTACTATGGGGCGGAAACCCCACTCAGCCAGCTTGCCAACATCACTGTCGAGGATGGTCGATGCTTGGTGGTTGTGCCGTGGGAGAGACCGTTGATCTCTGAGGTG
>JBBTKA010000096.1:0-5748 GCA_038059145.1 Pseudomonadota bacterium | reverse complement strand
TTGCCCTGCACCCGCGCCACGTCCCGCACCACCGCCTTGGCGGCCATGGTTCCGAAGGTGATGATCTGCGAGACCGCTTCCTTGCCGTACATCTCCGCCACGTGCTGAATGACGCGATCCCTGCCATCCATGCAGAAGTCCACGTCAAAGTCGGGCATCGATACCCGCTCAGGGTTGAGGAAACGTTCGAACAGCAGGTCGTAGCGCAGCGGATCGAGGTCCGTGATGCCAAGTGCATAGGCCACAATGGAGCCCGCACCCGAACCCCGGCCCGGACCAACGGGGATGCCGTTGTCTCTGGCCCATTGAATGAATTCCATCACGATCAGGAAGTAACCGGGGAACCCCATCTGAATGATGACGTTGAGCTCGAAGTCCAGGCGCTCATAGTAGGGCTTGCAGGTCGCCCGGAAGTGATCCTCGTCCGCATAGGGGCTGTCAGGCTTGTCGCGCGGAAACAGTCGACGCAGGCGCGCTTCCAACCCATCCAGACTGACCTGACGGAAAAAATCCTCGACCGTCACATTGGCCGGTACCGGGTAGTTGGGCAGATAAGGCTTGCCCAGCTCGAGCTCGAGATTGCAGCGCATGGCAATAGCCAGCGTGTTCTCGATTGCCTCCGGGATATCGCTGAACAGTGCCTGCATCTCGGCGGGACTGCGCAGATATTGCTGCTCGGTGTAGTGGTGAGAGCGACGCGGATCATCCAGCGTCCGGCGTTCGTTGATGCAGACCCGCACCTCGTGGGCCTCGAAATCGTCAGCATCCAGAAAACGCACATCATTGGTGGCGACCACCGGGCAGGCGCTGGCCGCCGCCAATCGCACTGCGGCGGCGATATATTCTTCCTCACCATCGCGGCCGCAGCGATGCAGTTCAAGATAAAAGCAATCCGGGAACCATTCCATCCATTCCCGCAGCACCTCTACCGCCTTGTCGTGCCCCTCCTCCAGGAGTGTACGCCCGACTTCGCCGAAGCGACCGCCGGAAAGCGCGATCAATCCCGCAGCATGTCGATGAATCCAGTCACGCTTGACCGTGAGCTCACTGCCCGTGGTCTTTTCGGTATAGGCACGGGAAATCAACTCGGTCAGGTTGCGATAGCCTTCCAGATTCTTCACCAGCAGCACCAGAGGCGTCGGACGCTGAGGGTTATCTTCGTTTTCGACCAGCACGTCGCACCCGCAGAGCGGCTTGACGCCCGCCTTCATGGTCGCGCTGTAAAATTTGATGAGACCAAACAGATTGACGTGGTCGGTAATGGCGACGGCAGGCATGCGCATGCTCGCGACACGGGCGGCCAGGTCGTCAATGCGAACCAGACCATCGACGATGGAGTACTCGGTGTGCAGTCGCAGGTGTACAAATTTTTCAAACATGATGGCTCTGGTCTTACATGGTGATGCTGATGGCGGCGATGCTACCGTCAGTGGGCGCTTGAGAGCACCTGCTGCACGGGTTTGAATGAACGTCTGTGTATCTCGCAGGGCCCCAATGATCGCAGCGCCTGCAGGTGTGCCGCAGTTGGATACCCCTTGTGCACCGCAAACCCATACCCTGGGTACTGCATATCCAGCTCCTGCATCTCGCGGTCCCGGGTGACCTTGGCAATGATGGAGGCCGCCGCGATGCAGTCGACCTTGGAATCCCCCCTGACAATAGCGGTACTGGTATAGGCCCAAGGCGGACAGTACAGCCCATCGACATAGACAAAACCCGGCTGCAGCGGCAACGCCGCAACGGCCCGACTCATGGCCAGCAGGCTCGCCTGCAGGATATTGATGGCGTCGATTTCAGCGGCGTTTGCCCTGCCAAGAGCATAGCACACGGCCCCTTCCACGATGGCTTGGAATGCACGCTCGCGCTGTCTCTCACTCAGTTTTTTGGAGTCATTCAGTGCTGTCAACGGACGCAGGGGGTCGAGAATGACGGCGGCGGCGACGACGTCACCCGCCAACGGACCGCGTCCCACCTCGTCCACTCCGGCCACATGCCGGGCGCTGACATCGGGATAGGGAAACCTCAACTGCACGATGAGGGATTCCCGGCGCCGGATACGTGCCCGGCGACTTCCAGCACCGCTCTGGCTGCCTCGGCGCTGGCATCGCGACGAATATCCAGGTGAATGGCACCGAAGCGCTGCGCAAGCAGCTGGCGCCTTTCCCCATCGCCAAGCAAAGCGAACAGCTCACGCTGCAGGTTCTCGACGGTCACCTGATCCTGAAGAAACTCCGGGACCAGCCGCTCACCTGCCAGTAGATTGGGCAACGCCACGTAGGGAACCTTCAACATCCTGGAGGCCAGGGCATAGGTCAATGGCGCCAGTTTGTAGCACACCACCATGGGACGCTTGAGCAGCATCGCCTCCAATGTCGCCGTCCCGGAGGCCAGCAAAACCACATCGGCTGCCAGCATGGCCTCGTGCGAGTGCCCATCAAGGACCAGGAACGACTGTCGAACCTGGCGGGCGATTTCATCCTCGCCAAGCATCTGCTCGACCTGAGCTCGTCGCTCGGCGTTGGCGCAGGGGATGACGAATCGCAGCTTTGGATCGCGCTCCAGGCAGCGCTGCGCCGTGGCGAAGAACACTGACCCCAGCCGTCTGATCTCGTCACGACGGCTGCCAGGCATCAGCGCTATCACACTGCCCGCGCCGGACAATCCCAATTCCATACGCATCTGCTGTTGGCGAGCCTCATCGTCAGTGCGGATCTCGATGGTGTCGGCAAGCGGATGCCCAATGAAGCGCACCGGTACGTTGTGGCGGTCGTAGATCGCCGTCTCAAAAGGGAACAGAGCCAGCACCAGATCGACCGCCTGCGCAATCTTGTGAATGCGCTTCTGCCCCCAGGCCCACACGCTGGGACTGACATAGTGGACAGTCCGGATGCCACTGTCGTGCAAGACCTTCTCGATGCGCAGATTGAAACCAGGAGAATCAATGCCAACGAAGACATCGGGAGGCGAGGCAATGAAATGGGTTTCGAGGTTTTTCTTGATACGCAGCAATTCGGGAAGACGGCCCAGAGGCTCGATGAAGCCCATCACTGACAGGCGTTCCATCGGGACGAAGCTGTGAAATCCGAGTGCCAGCATGCGCGGCCCGCCAATCCCTTCGAAGCGCGCGTCGGGGCAGATGCGCAGAATGGCCTGCATCAAACCGGCACCGAGGATGTCCCCGGAGGTTTCGCCTGCAATCATGGCAATACGCATTAGTCGTACCCCTGTTCCAGCATCCGGCAGCGCCCCGGAGGTCGGACTCAGCGCTGGATTCCTCGTGTCGAGGACAGGATTGAGTCCAGGAACAGCCGCACCTGTGCATTCTCCTGCGCGAGGGGCTCCAACTGTTCGATTGCCTCCTGCAGCAGCAGACCTTTCTTATAGAGAATCTTGAAGGCACGACGAATGAGTTGGACAGTTTCCTTGTCGAATCCGCGTCGCTCCAGCCCGATGGCATTGATGCTGCGGGCCTCTGGCGGTGTCCCGCTGACGATGACAAATGCCGGCACGTCGTTGCTGACATGCGTCATACCGCCAATCATGGAGTGCGCACCGATTTTGAGAAACTGGTTGACTCCTGCATAGCCGCCGAGAATCGCCCAATCGCCCACTTCCACATGACCTGAAATACCGACGTTATTGGCAAAAATCGTGTTGCTGCCAACAATACAGTCGTGAGCGACATGCACGTAGGGCATCAAGAGATTGTTGTTGCCTACGCGCGTATAACCACCGCCAAAACCTGTGCCGCGATGGAGCGTGCAGCCTTCGCGGATAATGTTGTCAGACCCAATCTCCAGCCAGGTTTCCTCTCCCGTAAACTTTTTGTCTGCCGGATCCTCGCCCACGGAGGCAAACTGATAAATCCGGTTGTTACGGCCAATTCTGGTATTGGACTTGATGATCACATGCGAGGCAATCTGCGTGCCCTCGCCTATCTCGACCCCTGGACCGATGATGGTCCACGGGCCAACGCTGACACCTTCGGCCAGACGTGCGCTCGAGTCTACGATCGCTCGCGAATCAATCAATTTGGTTCTTCCTTTCTGCACACATGATGATTGCTTCACCCACCAGCTCATTCCCGACGGAAGCGCGACAGGCAAATTTATACAAGCCGCGCTTGGCAGCAATGATGGTCGCCTCCAGCATCAGCTGGTCACCTGGCACCACCGGACGTTTCAGACGTACTTCGTCGGCACCAACAAAGTAATAAAGATATCCATCTGCTGGCTTTTTTTCCTGACTCTTGAATCCAAGGACACCGGCGGCCTGCGCCAGCGCTTCAATAATGAGGACTCCTGGCATGATCGGTTTTTCCGGAAAGTGTCCTTGAAAAAACTCTTCATTCACGGTGACATTCTTGTAGGCAAGAATACGTTTGCCCAGCTCCAGTTCCACGACTCTGTCCACGAACAGAAACGGATAGCGCTGGGGCAGATATTCTTTGATTTCTTCCACATTCATCATTATATTTTTTTCCCGAAGCAGGTGTCCTGTTATGCATAGCTGGTATTGCTTTCACAACGGGGCAAGGACTATTTTCCCAGTGTGATTTTTTCCAATTCTCGCAAGCGCTTCGCCATGTCATCCAACTGTCGAAAGCGCACAATATTTCTTTTCCACTCTTTGGACTCCAGCAAGCCAGTGCCAGAGGAATAAATACCAGGCTCGGCAATCGACTGACTGACGAGTGACATCGCGCTGATCATGACTTTGTCTGCAATCTGCAGATGACCGATAATGCCGACGGCGCCGCCGATCGTGCAATAACGACCGATGGTAGTGCTGCCAGCGATCGCACTGCAGCCGCAAATGATAGTGTGCTCGCCAATGACACAGTTGTGGGCGATCTGCACCTGATTGTCGATCTTCACACCGCTGCTGATAACAGTGTCATCCAGCGCACCGCGATCAATAGTGGACCCGGCGCCTATCTCGACATCATCACCAATCTGAACGCCACCCAATTGCGCAATCTTGATTGATCGACGCCCATCAAAAGCAAATCCGAACCCGTCTGCACCCACGACTACCGAGGAGTGAATCACCGCGCGCTCGCCGATGCTCACGTCATGATACACAGTCACATTCGGAAACAGTCGACTGTGCTTGCCTATTCTGCTGCGGGCACCCACATAGCTGCCGGCACCGATCACCGCGCCTTCGCCAATCTCCGCATTGGCCTCCACCACTACGTGGCTGCCGATAGACACATGCTCACCAAGTACTGCACTCGGATGCACATTCGCCGATGGATGAACGCCTGCTGCTGCAGACTCATCCTTCAAAAACAATTGTGATGCTCGAGCGTAGGTGACGTAGGGAGAGGAAGAAACCAGCTGCGCTGACTGACACGCAGAAGCCAGTTCTGGATCGATGATCACAGCACTGGCTTTACAGGATGCCAGCTGGTTGACATAACGAGGATTGCTCAAGAAACTCAGTTTACCCGGCACGGCACTTTTCAGTGTCGCCAATCCATCTACACGCAACGACGAATCTCCTCGTAATTCAACCTCGAGAAGTTCGGCGAGCTCACCAAGTGAGTAGACAGTTTTTTTGCTCACCTGGTGAGAACCTGTTGGACAGAGATTATTGATTCAGCTCGTTCAGCTTGGCCGTCACCTTACCGGTAATATCATAGGCATTGTCGAAAAACGCTACGCTGTCCGCGTTGAGAACGATGTTGTAACCGCCCTCTTCTACCACCGACTGAATGGCTGCGCTGAGATTTTCACGCATGCT
>JBBTKA010000095.1:4524-11712 GCA_038059145.1 Pseudomonadota bacterium | reverse complement strand
GGAAAGTCCGTTCGTGGCGGAGTTCCTCAGCAAGCACCCGGTGCTGCTGGACGAGCTGCTCGATGGCATCGATCAGCCGCCAGTGAAGGCCGTGCTGCAGGAAGAGCTGGCCCAGCTGATCCTGCGCATCGACCCCGAGAATTTCGAGGAGCAGATGGAGACGCTGCGCTACTTCAAGCTCTCGCACACGCTGCAGGTGGCGGCGGCGCAGATCACCGGTCGTCTCACCGTGATGAAGGTCAGCGACTATCTGACCGTCACGGCCGAGGCAGTGCTCGAACAGGTGCTGGCGCTGTGCTGGACGTTCCTGACCCGCAAGCACGGCTTCCCGGTCAACGTCGAGGGCACGCATGGCGACATGGACTTCATGGTGGTCGGCTACGGCAAACTCGGCGGCCTCGAACTCAGCTACATCTCCGATCTCGATCTGGTGTTCCTGCACGACGGTGCGCTGGATCAGGACACCGTGGTCGTCGAGGGGCAGCGCAGCATCAACAGCCGCGAGTTCTACACGCGGCTGGCGCAGCGCGTCATCATGATGCTGGGCACCTATACCGTGTCCGGCAAGCTCTACGAGGTGGACATGCGGCTGCGTCCCTCTGGGGAGTCCGGCCTGCTGGTCAGCTCGATGGAAGCCTTCGCGAGTTACGAGAAGGACGAGGCTTGGACCTGGGAGCATCAGGCGCTGGTGCGTGCCCGTGCCGTGGCTGGCAACAAGACTCTGCAGGCGCGTTTCGAGAAGCTGCGCATCGCGACGCTGAGTCGCCGCCGCGATCTGCCTAAGCTGGCTGGCGAGGTGGTGGCGATGCGCCAGCGCATGCGCGACGAGTTCGCGAAGAAGCCGCAACATGAGCGCGAGAAGGTCTCCTTCATCATCAAGCAGGGTCACGGCGGCATCGTCGACATCGAATTCATCGTGCAGTTTCTCGCCCTCGCCTATGGGCCGGACCATCCCGCATTGCTGACCTACCCGGATAACGTGCGCATTCTGGAGGCTGCCCGTGATACCGAGCTGCTGAGCGTCGAACAGTTCCGCGTGCTGACCGATGCCTATCTTGCTCTGCGCTCCGCGCTGCATCATTTCGCGCTTGCCCACCAGGACGTGGCGGAGTATCCGGACGAGCTGAGCCAGTATCAGGCGCAGGTCAGTCAGATCTGGGACGCGGTTTTCAAGGCTTTTGTTAATGCGCCCGAATGAAGAACTCCGCATGACGAAAAAGATACTGATAGTCGGCCCCTCGTGGGTAGGCGACATGGTGATGGCGCAGGCGCTGTTCATCGCGCTGCACGAGCAGGCGCTGAAGAATGGACATGCTGCCCCCGTCATCGACGTGCTGGCCCCGGCCTGGAGCAGGCCGCTGCTGGTGCGGATGCCTCAGGTTCGGCGCGCCATCGAGATGCCATTCCAGCATGGTGAGCTGAACCTGGCGGGCCGCTATCGCGTCGGCCACCGTCTGCGCAAGGAGCGCTACGATCAGGTCATCGTGCTGCCCAATTCCTTCAAGTCCGCGCTGCCTGCGCTGTTTGTGCGGGCGCGGGTCCGCACCGGCTGGCGCGGCGAGGCGCGCGGCATGCTGCTCAATGACATGCGGATTCTCGATGAACAGGCACTGCCGTTGATGGTGCAGCGCTTCGTGGCGCTCGGCTTGCCCGATGGTGCTGACTTGCCGCATCCCTTGCCACGCCCGCGCCTTGTGACAGACCCCGACTCGGTTGCTGCTGCCGTGGCCGCGTTGCACCTCCCCCTTGTGGGAGCGTACCCAGAGGGCATAAAGGACCCGCCCGCGATTGAATCTCGCGTTACTGCTGATCGCGGGCAGGCCCGCTCCCACAGGGATGAGCAGACAGGTCGGCCGGTGCTGGTCATCTGCCCCGGCGCAGAGTTCGGCGACGCGAAGCAATGGCCCGCCGAGCACTATGCCGCCGTCTGCCAGCAGCAGATCGACGAAGGCTGGCAGGTGTGGGTTCTGGGGTCGGCGAAGGACTCCGAGATCGCCACCAGCATCCGTGGCCGGCTGACGGCGGTGGGGCAGGAACACTGCCACGATCTGACCGGCAGAACCTCGCTCGCGCAGGCCATCGACCTGATGTCGCTGGCGGCGGCTGTCCTCAGCAACGACTCCGGGCTCATGCATGTGGCAGCGGCCTTGGGGCGTCCGATCGTGGCGCTGTATGGCTCCACCTCTGCAGACTTCACTCCTCCACTGGCAGATAACGTACAATTGCTTGCCATCGACATCGACTGCCGTCCCTGCTTCGAGCGCACCTGTCCGCTCAAGCACAAGCGCTGTCTGGTGGATCTGCCGCCACAACTCGCCCTTGCCGCTTTGCAGCAGGTGCTGGCGCAAGCGGGCACATCGGCAGAAGCCACAAACGCAGTAGACGCAACAGCCACCATCGGTGCCTCGGGCACCTGAGAGGAGACCCACACACTTTGCGAGTCCTGATAGTGAAAGTCTCTTCTCTGGGAGACATCATCCACACGTTGCCTGCGGTGACCGACGCCAAAAGCGCCAACCGGCGCCTGCAGTTCGACTGGGTGGTGGAGGAAAATTTTGCCGAGGTGCCATCCTGGCATCCGGCCGTGGATCGCGTGATTCCGGTGGCGCTGCGGCGCTGGCGCAAGAGCGTCATCAAGACCTTCCGCAATGGTGAATTCGCCGCCTTCCGCGAAGACCTCAAGCAAACGCACTACGACCTGGTGATCGACGCGCAGGGCCTCATCAAGAGCGGCATCATCAGCCGTCTCTCCAAGGGCCTGGCGGTGGGGCTGAGCAACAGCACCATCAAGGAACCGCTGGCCACGCTCTTCTACAACAAGATGTTTTCCGTGCCGCGCGACGAGCATGCCGTCGAGCGCGTGCGCGAGCTGTTCTCGCGGGCCTTGAACTACACCTACGAACCCGGCGACATGAACACCATCGACTACGGTCTGGATCTGCGGCGGATCGGTCTGACCGATGCGACTCGCGAGAGCGGGCGGCTGGTCTTTCTGCACGGCACCACCTGGCCCACCAAGCACTGGCCGCAGGCGCAGTGGCGCGAGCTGGCGCGGCTGGCAACCGCGCGCGGCTACACCGTGCGACTGCCTTGGGGTAACGAAGCGGAGCGTCAGCGCGCGCACGCCATTGCCGACGGCCTCCCGGGTGTCGAGGTGCTGGAGCGTCAGACGCTGGCGGGCATGGCGCGACATATCGCGACGGCCGCAGGCGTGATTGCCGTCGATACCGGGCTCGGGCATCTGGCCGCTGCGCTCGCCACACCGACACTGTCGCTCTATGGTCCGACCAATCCGGGGCTGGCGGGCACCTATGGAAGACACCAGGCGCACCTGTCCGCCAACTTCGCGTGCGCGCCCTGTTTGAGCAGGACCTGCAAGTATGAGGGCCCGGAGGTGACGTCGGACTTGAATGGCGAACGAGTCCCGGTGGCGCCGGCCTGCTTCAGCACGCAGCCGCCCATGCAGGTGCTTGCTGCGCTCGAAGAGGTCATGGCACAGCGCGCTTCTGCGACCTCGGTCGGGGGCGTGGCAGGGGGCGCTATCGGGGGCGCGAATGGGGGCGTAACAGGGAGCATGACTCAGCCATGACGCTGGCCTTCCTCCTCTACTCCTACTTTCCCTACGGCGGCCAGCAGCGCGACTTCGTGCGCGTGCTCAGGGAATGTCTGCAGCGAGGACACCAGCTCACCGTTTACACCATGAAATGGCAGGGCGAGCGGCCCGAGGGCGTCAACATCGTCATCGTTCCGGCTAGCGCCTGGACCCGCCATCGACTCTATCAGCGCTTCACGGCGGCAGTGGCAACGCTGCTGGAACAACAAGCCCCCGACGGCGTAATTGGCTTCATCAAGATGCCGGGGCTCGATGTCTATTACGCGGCCGATCCGTGTTTCGCCGAGCGGGCGCTGCAGGACAGAGGTATCTACTACCGCTTCACGCCGCGCTATCGCCACTTCCGTGCTTACGAGGAAGCGGTGTTCGGCGCTGGTTCGCACACCCACGCCCTCTTGCTCTCGCCACTGCAGCGCGAACAGTTTGCGCGGCACTATCCCGGCTGCGAGCCGCGCCTGCATGACATTCCGCCGGGCATCGCGCGGGATCGGCAGGCGCCTGTCGAGGCTGGATTTCGAGAGAGTGCCCGCGAGGGGCTCCGCGAAGAGTTCGGGCTGGGCGAGCAGGATCTCGTCGTGCTGCAGATTGGCTCGGGTTTTGTGGTCAAGGGCGTGGATCGCTCGCTGCGCGCCATCGCTGCCTTGCCCGCTGCGGTGCGTGAGCGCGTGCGGTACTTCATCGTCGGGCAGGACAAGCCCGCGCGCTTCGAACGTCTCGCTGCGCAGCTCGGCATCGCGTCTCAGTGCCGCTTTCTTGGCGGTCGCGACGACGTGCCGCGCTTCCTGTTTGGCAGCGATCTGCTTCTGCATCCGGCCTACAGTGAAAGCGCTGGTTATGTGCTGCTGGAGGCCACCATCGCCGGACTGCCGGTGCTGACCACCGACACCTGCGGCTATGCCTTTCACATCACCCGCGCCGGTTCCGGGGAGGTGTGCGCGTCGCCGTTCCGTCAGGAAGATTTGAATGCTCGCCTGCTGCACATGTTGACGTCAGAAGAAAGAGACAGCTGGCGCCGCAATGGCATTCAGTATGGTCGGAGCGAGGACCTCTACAGCATGCCGGAGACGGCGGTCGATATCATCGAGTCGTTGCTCGTCTCGCGTCGTGCTGCAAAGGCTGGAGCGAGCGCAGGGAGGTCCGCATGACTCTGCACCTGCGCGACGATTTCGCGGCGGCCTGGAAAGACGCCGATCCGTTCCAGAAAGTCGATGCGTTGCAGGGCGTCGTCTATCGCAACGTCAAGGGGCGCCGCACGCTGCAGTTCGAACAAGATGGCAAAAACTATTTTGCGAAGATTCACCATGGCGTCGGCTGGGGCGAGATCATCAAAAATCTGCTGACGCTGCGCTTGCCGATTCTGGGCGCGCAGAACGAGTGGCGCGCGGTGGCGAAGCTGCAACAGCTCGGCGTAGAAACGATGACGGCAGTGGCCTGGGGCAGTCGCGGCTGGAACCCGGCGCGACGGAACTCGTTCATCATCACCGAAGCGCTGGAGCACACGGTCAGCCTCGAAGATTATTGCGCGCCGTGGGCAAAGCAGCGTCCGCCTTTCGCTGTCAAACTGCGCCTGCTAAGTGCGCTCGCACGCATCAGTCACACGGTGCACGGCAACGGCGTTTGTCATCGCGACTTCTACATCTGTCACTTCCTGCTGCATGAGAACGAACGCTTCAGTGCCGGCGAAATTCGCGAGCCACGTTTGTCGCTGATCGATCTGCACCGTGCACTCATCAGTGAACAATTACCACAACGCTGGATCATCAAGGACGTCGCGGGCCTGTATTTCTCGGCGCTGCACATCGGGCTGAACCGCCACGATTTTCTGCGCTTTGTGAAGATTTACAGCGGCAAGCCCTTGCGGCAGGCGCTCAACGAAGACGCCGCGTTCTGGACGGAGGTGCATCGAAAAGCACTGCGGTTGGATGCGAAAATCAACGGGACTCGTCAGGCTGACACCACGGCGTAACTTACGATGCAGAGACTCGATACCAAGACCTTGATCTCCAGCGGCCGTGCGCTCACCCTCAGCGACGCCGACCCCGCCGTGCTGCAATGGCAGGATGCGGATGGCGAGACGCAGTCGCTCGAACTGCTCAAGGTGTTCCGCGTGCTGCCTGAAAAGAGAGTCGTGGCACTGGCGCGCTGGCGCGGCCAACGCGTGCTCGCCAAGCTGTTCTTCGCGCGCCTGCGCTGGCCTCAGCATTTACAGCGTGAGATCGATGGCGTACAGGCGATTGTCTCGGCCGGCGTTGCGACACCGGCCGTGCTGGCGTCGGGGACGAGCGTGGACGGCGGCACCGGTGTATTGCTGCTGCAGTACATTGACAACAGTGAGACGGTGGGGCAGCGCTGGGACCATGCGACAGTGGCAGAGCGTGAAGTCCTGCTGCGCAAAGTGGTGATGCTGATCGCCGAATGTCATCGCTGCGGACTGTTGCAGAAAGACATCCATCTCGACAACTTCCTGTTGTCGGACGATCTCTTGTATCTGCTCGATGCCGCCGCCGTTTCCGTACACACCGGCGAACCTCATGGCGTCGACGGCATGCGTTCGCTGCAGAACCTCGCGCTGCTGTTCGCACAGTTCCCCGTTCACAACGACGCGCAGGTGCCTGCCCTGTATGCACTCTACCGCGGTCTGCGTCCCCACACGGAACTGAGTGCCGACCCTTGCATGTTCAGCGCTCTGCTGCAGCAGAACCGGTTGGCGCGCCTGCGTGTGGTGCTGGACAAACTCTATCGGGAAACCAGCGCGCACGTGTGTGTGCAGAAGCGCGATCGCTTCGTGGTGTATCGCCGCGCTCTCGAATCGCCGCAGCTGCAGGAATTCCTGCAGGCGCCGGATGACTTTATTGCCCGTGGGCGTTTGCTCAAGAACGGCAACTCCTCCACGGTGGCGCTGGTGCAGATCGCTGGCAGGGGCTATGTGCTCAAGCGCTATAACATCAAGAGCTTCTGGCACGGCCTGCGCCGGGCGCTGCGCCCGAGCCGCGCCTGGGTCAGCTGGCGCAATGCACACATGCTGGAAATGCTGGGAGTCGCCACGCCGCAGCCGCTGCTGATGATGGAGAGGCGATTTGGCGCCTTGCGCCGGGAAGCCTATTTTTTGAGCGAATTTGTGCCCGGAGAGGATGTCTTGCGTTATCTGGCGAAAGAGCCTATAAATTCGGCCGCCTGGGAGCGGGTGCTGGCGCAGTTCGGCGAGCTCTTCCAGGTGATGCGCGACTACCACATCGTGCACGGCGACATGAAGGCCACCAATTTCATCAGTACTGCCGATGCGCTGATCGTTCTGGATCTGGACGCGATGCGCAAGGAGCCGGACAAGGAACGCTTCCGGAATGCTTTCGGTAAGGATCTGCAACGCTTTATTGCCAACTGGCAGGACAAGCCCGAGTGCGCGGCGCGGGTCCTGACGTTGGTGGAACAATCAGGCCAACACTTGAACAGTCAGCCTGCTGACAGCTAAAAGGTACGTCATGTCTCTGATTACTCTGGGGCTCTCCGGGGCCCTCGGCTTTGATGCCGCCGCCGCTATCTATATCGACGGCGACCTGGTGGCTGCTGTCGAGGAA
>JBBTKA010000095.1:0-4514 GCA_038059145.1 Pseudomonadota bacterium | reverse complement strand
CGACTGATCCGCCGCAAGCATGCGCGTGACAGCATGCCGCTCGAAGCGGCGATGTATTGCATCCGTGCCGCCCGCATCAAGCCGCGTGACATCGATACAGTGGCGGTGTCCTATGCGCCGATCTCGATCTTCAGCCCAGCCCGCTGGCACTACGCGAAGCGCTACTGGTATGCGCCGGACCGCGCCTTCGACGCCATCTTCAATGGCAACCGCCGCTATCGCCGTTATCTGCACTCGCTCAAGGATTTGCTCGACAAGCTGATGATCCCCTGGGACAAGGTTAAGTTCGTGCCGGTGCAGCATCAGCTCGCGCACGCGGCCAATGCCTATCACATGAGTGGCTACACCGGTAAAACCGCAATCCTGACGATCGATATGCGGGGCGAGTATGCGTCGATGTTCTTCGGTTATGGCGAGGGCGGGCGTATCCACAAGATCAAGGAATTCTACGACCCGGATTCGCTGGCGCTCCTGTACGGTGCCATCTCCGATTACCTTGGTTTCGATTTGCTGGACGGCGATGCCAAGGTCATGGGCATGGCGACCTACGGCGACCCCGACAAGTATGATCTCTCCAATCTGGTGAGTTTCGACGGCAAGAATTTCAGCGTCAATTCTCAACTGGTGGGCACCGTTGGCAGGCGTCGCTTCAAGTCCCGCTCCCACGGCCACAGCTTCGGCAAGGAGCTGATTACGCAACTCGGCCCGCGCCGTGTCGGTGATTTGATTCAGGACCCGTATATCCACTATGCCGCGGCTATTCAGAAACTTTACGAGGAAGCGACCATTGCGCTGGTGACTCACTATCTCTCGGACATTCTCAAGGAGAGCGGGCGTCTCGTGTTCGCCGGCACTGGCGCGCTGAACGTGAAGCTCAATCAGAAGCTCGCGACACTGCCCTGGGTGAAGAAGCTGTATGTGCCGCCCGCGCCGGGTGATTCTGGAACGGCGATGGGCGCCGCGTCTTACGCGCTCTCGCAACAGAATGTGGCGGTGCGTGGTCAGAAGAATCCCTTCCTCGGTCCGCGCTTCACAACCGACCGTTGCCTGCGTGCCTGCGAACGCTGCCGGGATCGACCGATCTTCGAGGTGCTCGAAAATCCTGCGGAAAAGGCGGCGGAACTGCTGGGGCAGGGGCATCTGGTGGGCTGGTTCCAGGGACGCATGGAGTTCGGGCCGCGCTCGCTCGGCCATCGCAGCATCATCGGCAATCCCTCTGCCTCGGGGATGATCGAAACCATCAATCAGAAGATCAAGTTCCGGGAAAACTGGCGCTCGTTTTCGCCGAGCATTGTCGATACGCTGGCGGAGGAAGTGCTGCAGGTGAAGTATCCCGCGCATTACATGAGCAGGACCTACGATGTGTCGGAGAAGTGGAAGAAACTGTTGCCCGCCGTCGTGTATCAGGACGGCACCTGCCGCGCGCATGTGGTGACGAAGAAGGCCAATCCGCGCTACTACGCCGTGCTCAAGGAGTTCGAGAAGATCAGCGGCTATGGCATCGTGCTCAACACCTCTCTGAACCGCCCAGGTGAGGCGATGATCTGCTCGCCCGAAGATGCGCTGAACCTGTTCTTCGGCTCCGACCTCGAGTACCTGATCATGCAGGACGTGCTGGTGACCAAGCGCCCGGATGTGTGATCCCCAATCACCAACCCCAAATATCCGTGGGAGCGGGCCGTGCCCGCGATGAAATTCGCGCAGAGTCTATCGCGGGCAGGGCCCGCTCCCACAGGGGCCGTGCTTACTCGGACGTACGGCGGTAGATGGCGAACTCCGGGCGGCCTTGCGGTGGGAAGGCCACCACCAGTTCCAGCAGATCGAACGCGCGCGCTTCGTCAACGTAGGACAGAACGTCGCGATCAATGCTCAGGGCGAGCAGCGCTTCGTAAGGCGCATCAGTGATCGTCTGCATGTCGATGTAGCGCCCGACCTTGTCATACTCTTCCACACGGCCGCTGTGATAGGCGACATAGTTGCTGTTGGTAATGACGAGGGCGTCCTCTCCGGAGTTCTCGCGCAGCCAGGTGCTGGCCTGCTCCAGAAAATCCTTCGAATCCCCGAAGCTGATGTGCGCGTCAATTACGCAGAACAGCGCGAGAAATCCCAACACTCCCCGCATGGTCCGTGTGGCCGCCATCGAGCGTGCCTGCGCCAGCGCGCTGTCGACGACAAGTGGCACTATCAGCATCAACAGCGTGCAGAACAATAGCGTGTAGCGCGTGGACATGAAGCGCGTCAGCACCAAAAACCCCAGCAGAATGGTGAAGGCGATCAGCGCATAAGTGAGCACCATGCGCATAACTGGATTGCCGAGTTCGCCGCTACGCTGGCGCAGACCATAGGCGAGCACCAGCAGCGCCGGCACGCCGAAACCGGAGATCAGTTTTAACACGAGAATCGCCGCCAGTCCGGCGGTCATGAACAGCACGATGTATTGCCCGGAGAAGTCGGCAGCGTACTCGCCAAACACCGCCGTGCTCAGTGGCGAACTGGAGGCACTCAGTGCCGCCCACGCATCCTGCACAAACGGCAGATAGACGGAGGCCGCCCGCTGCACCAGTCGCAACACGTCGAAGTCCACCAGCAGAAGTGCCAGCACGCCCAGTATGCCGAGCACCACGCAAATGCCCTCGATCTTCGCCACCGCCATCACGCGTGCGCGCAGTGTCAGCTCGCGATTCCATAGCAGTCCCAACGGGGCGAGTGGCAGATACACCAGCGCCTCGCTGCGGAACAGGACTGCCGCCGACGTGCAAGTCACGAACAGCGCGGCGTTCTGCCAATGCTGACGCTTGCCGTAACGAATCAGAAACAACATGCCCAGCAGCAGCAGCGCGATGAAACCGATATCGCGGATCAGGTAAAAGCGGTACTCGTTGAGCTGTGGAAAAATCAATACGGTGATAGCGGCAAGCAGGGTGACGCGCTCACTGGCGCGGATCTCGCGCGCCAGAGAAATGAATGCGTAAACGAGCGCGGCGAAGAGCAGGGCATTGATCACCTGAGCGGCCGCAAACAGGTCGAGACCCGTCAGCTGATGCAGCGCACCGAAAAGCACCGGGTAGGTCGCAGAGGGCTGATACGCATAGGCCGCAGCCAACCCCTCGTTCAGGAAAATCTCGGCGGTGCGCACATACTCGAAGGCATCGGCATTGGGGATGGGATTGAGCAGCGCATTCAGGAATGACAACAACAGACTTGCAATGACGGCCCACAGTCGGATATCGAGGTCACGCCATTGCCTGTTCATTGTGGTTCCCTTTTGCTTCTTCTGTTGTAAGGGCTGGCCGTTTTGCCCTCGGCCTGGGTCTTGAAGCGTTTGTGCAGCCACAGATACTGCTCGGGGTGCTGCCGAATCGCCGCCTCGATGACGCCGTTGATGCGCCTGGCGTCGGCTGTGTCATCGCCACTGGGGTAGTCCTGCAGAGGCGCGCTGAAGTCCAGATGATAGCCCGAGTTTTCGGCGTTGCGGTAATGGCTGAAGAAGATCACGGTTGATTTGTTGAAGGATGCGAAACGGCTGGTGGCGGTGATGGTCGCCGCCGGCACGCCGAAGAAATCCACAAACACCGAGTGCCGGGGACCGTAATCCTGATCCGGCGCATACCAGACGGTGTGCCCCTGTTGCAGACTGCGCAGCGCCAGGCGCACATCGCCACGATCGATTACGGCACCATAGAGTCGCTGCCGTGCGCGGAACATGAGCGTCTCGAACAGAGGATTCTTGTGAGGCCGATAAGTCACGTCCATCTTGTGGAACAGGCTCAGCAGACTGCCGGCAAACTCCAGCGTCGTAAAATGTGCACACACCAGCAGGATGCCCTTACCCTCGCTCGCGGCTGCCTGAAGATTCTCCAGCCCGCTCACCGTCACACGCTTGCGGAATGCCTGCGGGCTGCGGCACCAGGCCATCGCCACTTCCATCACGCCGATGCCGTTGGAAATGAATGTCTCCCGCACCAGCCGCGCCTGCGCCTCGGCGTCGAGTTCCGGGAAACACAGCGCGATGTTGGTCTTGCAGATGCGGCGTCGCTCGCGCGCAAATTTGTAGCTCAGCCAGCCGAGTGCCTGGCCAATGCGCATCTGCACGGCGAAGGGCAGGTGCGCCGCCAGCCAGATCACGCCGAAGCCCAGCCAGGTGGGCCAGTAGCGCGGGGCGAGGAAGTCGCTCAGGTGCTCGGATTTTTTGGACTTTTTGCTCACACGGTTCCAGGGCTGTGTGCGGCGTGCAGGCCGCTAACTTAAGGAGGCCCGGATTGTAGCAAACCTTTAGGGCTGAGGTCTTTTGCGGTCTGGCTCAGTCCGCCCTGCCCGCGGCGGCTATCTCAGTGGGGATTCATGACCCGCAGCATCTGTTGATAAGTCGAGTCATTGCGATACCCCTCGTCGCGGATTCGCTCCAGCCGGGCGTTGCCGGTGCCGGAGTAGTCCTCGGCGGCTGCCCTTAATGTATTGAGCAGCGTTGCCGCCGCAATTGGGTCCATCCCGGCGGCCAGGACGCCGTCCTCGAT
>JBBTKA010000094.1:7881-8875 GCA_038059145.1 Pseudomonadota bacterium | reverse complement strand
CACGGGGACGTTGGCGTCTACAGTGTTGATCACCGCCCGCACCATCTCGCCGCCGAAGTTCTTTTCCGCTACCACCCGGTCGGCGCGGTGATCATGGTAGGCGGAAACGACCGCATGGGCCCACATTGACGGGGACGCCCGCAAAGATCGCCTCTTCGATGGCGGGCAAACTCTCGGGCGTGCCAGGAATCTTCACAAAAAGATTGGGGCGGGCAGCCTGCGAGTGAATCTGTTGAGCGGCGGCAAGACTGCCCTGCGTGTCGCTGGCCAGCAGGGGCGATATCTCCATCGACACCCAGCCATCTCGCCCCTGTGTCGCGGTGAACACAGGCGCGAACAGATCGGCAGCGCGGCGCAGATCTTCCAGCGCCAGCTCA
Organism: Pseudomonadota bacterium; assembly: GCA_038059145.1. GTDB lineage: Bacteria > Pseudomonadota > Gammaproteobacteria > Pseudomonadales > Pseudohongiellaceae > UBA5078. Next base: position 8,498 of record JBBTKA010000094.1, on the reverse strand, counting down.
GTAAACAAGGCTTCACCGGACTTGCCCTCGGCACACTTGGCACGAATGGCGGCGTCGTACGCGGTGCCACTGCCGATAGCGGCATCGAAGATACTCGGATTGGAGGTCAGCCCGGTGACGGACAGTTCGCGGATGTAACGCGCCAGCGTGCCACTGTCCAGCAGGTCACGCGTGATGTTGTCGAGCCACAGACTTTGCCCGCCCTCTGTCGCCTGCCTGATTGCCGCTGTCGTCATGATAACCTGCTCTCCCGCATATCGGCGCCGCTTGGATGCTGGAACACCCGCAGGCCGAACTCCGGAAGAATCGCCAGCAAGTGATCGAAAATGTCGGACTGGATGCGCTCATAATCCTGCCAGACTGTCGTGTTGGTAAAGCAGTAGACTTCCAGTGGCAGCCCATCCGACGTCGGCTCCAGCTGGCGCACGACCAGATGCAGATCCTGCCGCACGCCACGATGGTTGCGCAGATAACATTCCACATAGGCTCTGAAGGTACCTATATTGGTGATGCGCCGGGTGTTCACGGGATCTCTGCCACGCTCGGGCAGCTTGCTGTTCCACTCGGCAATCTCGGTGTCGGCGGTGTCGCGACCCTGACGATCACCGGCACGGTCA
>JBBTKA010000094.1:0-7871 GCA_038059145.1 Pseudomonadota bacterium | reverse complement strand
GCAATCTCGGCCTCCTTGCCCTGCAGATAGTCCTGCAGCAGGCTGAAGCGATACAGATGCTGCAACTCGTCGGCATCCAGGAAATGAATACTGTCCTGGTCGAGCAACACATGGCGCTTGATGCGCCGCCCGCCAGCATCGCGCATGCCACGCCAGTTCTTGAAAGAGTCAGAGATGAAACGCTTGGTGGGAATATTGGTGATGGTCTTGTCGAAATTCTGCACTTTGATGGTGTGCAGCGCGATGTCGATGACGTCGCCGTCGGCGTTGAGCTGGGGCATCTCCACCCAGTCCCCCACCCGGACAATATCATTGGAAGAGATCTGCACGCTGGCCACCAGCGACAGCAGGGTATCCTGAAAAATAAGGATCAGGACGGCAGCCATGGCACCGAGGCCAGACAGCAGAATCAGCGGCGAGCGATCCAGCAGGGCGGCGACCACCAGAATCAGTGCGATCAGGTAAACGATGATCCTGACGACCTGCACATAACCCTTGATCGGCTTGATGCGCGCCTTGGGACGGCGCTCATAGAGAGTGCCAACCAGCGACAGCACGCCGCTCAGCGCCATCGCCACCACCAGCGTGATCACACTCTGGCAGACGTTGCGCACGACGATGACCAGCTCTTCCGGCAAGCCGGCAATGAAGCCGATGCCCAGCGAAATGATCACCGAGGGAACAATATTGGCGAGGCGGGCGATGATGCGGGAATCGAACAGCGCCGAGTCGTCGCCCATCGGCGTGGCGCGCAGTGCACTGTACAGACCGCGCACCAGCACGCGCTTGACGATCCAGTTGGCCAGCCAGGCTGACAACAGCAGCAGGAATACACTGATCAGCGTATAGAGTTGCGGATAGCTTTCCAGCCATTCGAGAGCGGCTTCGTATTTCGCTTGCATCGGATTACCTGGTGTGACGTGGGCTGCGTCGACAGCCTGCCCCGGCTGCAGGCAGCCGGGGGCAATCGTCGAACACTAGAAGGTGCCGTTGATCCTCAGTGACATGACGCGACCGCCGCCACCACACTGATCCTCGTACTCTTCTATGATGCCACTTGTAATAGGGCCAAGATAGCGATGTCTCTCACGGCACTGGAGGTTATCCGTGATATTGCGGGCATCCAGTCGGAAGGTGATGCCGTTGAAGGCCACCATTTCCACGAAGGCCTGCACATTGGGATCACCGGCCGTCAGCTCGATGTCATCGATGTCGTAACGCTTGCGGTTACCGTCGAAACGGTTATTCCAGTTGAGGCCATAGTTCAGACGCAGGCTGGGGATATCGTGACGGAAGCCAAGCATGAGGCGGCCACGATCGAATTGTGAGAAGCGCCGTTCGATCCCGAGGAAGGGGTCGGTGATCTTGGAGTCCTGCACGTTTAACTGCGAGGTCAGCAGCAGGTTCGGCATGTCGATCATTTTCATGCGGATGCTGGCGCTCAGGTTCATGCCGTACATGATGCCGTCGCCGATGTTGCCGTTGGCGGACTGCAGATTGGTGGGCGATGGCGACACATCGATGCGCTCGATCACATCCAGGTGCTTCATCCAGTTCACGTCGCCTTCGATCACCCCGATGTCGTCGGGCAGGCGGTACTCGAAGCCCAGCTCGGTCTTCAGCACCTGCTCCTGCGTCAGGTTGGCGTTACCCGCCTGCGTGTTGGCGTCGTTGTCCTGATTGTCACTCGCGGCGACGAAGTCATTGAAGCTCAGCTGGCGCACCGACTTATCGGCATTCCAGGTGATCTGGAAGGTGGGGGTCACGTCGAAACGGAAATCGACTTTCGGCTTGACGAAGCTGAAGTCGCGTTTGTTGAAGACATCGCCCGTCTGAGTAATCTCGGACATTTCGTATAACAGCGTGCTTTCCAGCGACATACGTGAGTTGATCTGCCAGTTGTGCACCAGGAACGGCTCGACGCGCACTTCCTCGACAACCGAGTTGGCATTGGAGACGCTCTGCGGCACCAGTCCACCGTAGGCCGCCGAGGGCGTACCGGTCGTGGAAGGCGAGCCCAGGCGCAGCCCGGAGTCCAGCGTGGTCTGAGCGCGCTCGACACCGAACTCGATGTCCTGACCGCTGACCAGCCCCATGGTGTAGGAGCTGCGCACGATGCGCTCCTCGGTCACGCTGCTCGTCTCCAGGAACAGATCTTTGTAATCCGGGGTGTTGGCTACCACGTCATAGCGTTCACGCACGGTAAATTCGTTGTTCTGGTTGGAGATAAACAGCACCTTGAAGCGGTGGCCGTTATCGAAGTTGTATTCGTAGTCGCCGCCGATTTCCCAGTTGTCGCGATCACTCGGGATATCTTCGCGCTCGACACTGACCTTGTTGGGGCTGACGCGCAGATTGGTGGTGTAGCGCATGACGTCGGTGGGGCCGTCGTTCACGCCATAGAGGCCGTTCAGACGCACACTGCTCTTCTCGTTGATGTCGTAACCTAGGTTGGTCGTCAGGTTCTGGCTGGTGACGTCGCGAATGCGGTCTTCGCGCACTTCATCGTTGAATGACCAGTCGCCCAGACGGCTGGTCTCCTTGCTGACATAGTGGTCATAACGCGGCTCGGCCTGTGCACTGAACAGGAAACTCAAGGCACCGTAAGAGCCGCTGTACGCCACCGAACCGCCGGGTTTCACGGTATGGTCAGGATGACGATCGGCATTGACCTGATAAGAGACGCTAGTCGTGTCCAGAGCCTCCAGCAGAACGACGTTGATCACCTGGCTGCTGCCTCGCACGTCGAGCTCGCCAGAGGTGCCGCGGATGATTTCAATGTAAGCGACCTGTGAGGCGCTGATACGGGAGAGCTGGCTGCTGGCCTGATTGCCCTTGCCCGCCATACGCTTGCCGTCGATCAGAATCTGATCGCCACCGCCAGCACCCAGACCACGTCCGCCGCCACCGCCACCGAATCCACCACCACCGAAGCCGCCACCGCCGGGCCCGCCCGGGCCTCCGCCACCGCCTGAATTCATGCCGGGTATGCGGCTCAACATGTCCTGAGCCGTGGTAGGAGCCCACTCCTGAAAGTATTCTGCGGGGTAACGAACGGTAGAATCAGAGGTCGCTTCCTGCGCTTGAGAGGAAGCTGAAAAGCCTGCCAATGCCAGCAGGATTGATGCGGATAAGATCGATTTGCGGACTTTCAATGCCATTGTACTGGTGCCTGTGCTAAAAAAATAAGTGCGTACGCTATTTAAAAACCCTTTCAAATGCAATTTATTATCATTTGTGCAACACAAAATGACCTTTTCGCCATACTTTTGACATAAGTGCGGACCGTTGAGGAAGCGCAAGAAATCTGCAAATAAGAGCGCCTGCTCGACGGGAGAGCTTAACAATTCAAGCCCGGAGGAGTAGATTCCAACTAGAGAGACCGGGGAAATCGTTGGCGCTTTCATATCCTGAAAATTTTCTCCCGGTTGTGTCGACGGCTAGCCCCGCTCTCCATAAAGGACAGCGGGCCTCAACGGATGAAACGAATGACTGATCAGATTTCTGAAAATTCTGAATCCCACTCACACCAAAGCACTTCGCACTTCAATCACAATTACAACTATAAAGTCGTTCATCAATTCTCCATCATGACTGTGGTGTGGGGGATCGTCGGCATGCTGGTGGGCGTGTTGATCGCGGCGCAGCTGGCCTGGCCGGCACTCAACTTCAACATCCCCTGGCTCAGCTTCGGGCGCCTGCGTCCCTTGCACACCAATGCCGTGATTTTCGCGTTCGGGGGCTGCGCGCTGATGGCCACTTCGCTATTCGTCGTGCAGCGCACCTGTCAGGTGCGGTTGATTTCGGACAAGCTCGCGGCCTTTGTGTTCTGGGGCTGGCAGGCAGTGATCGTGTCTGCCGCAATCACGCTGCCGATGGGGCTCACCACGTCCAAGGAATACGCGGAACTCGAATGGCCAATCGACATTCTGATCGCCGTTGTGTGGGTCGCCTACGCAGTGCTGTTCTTCGGCACCATCATGAAACGCAAGGGCCAGCACATCTACGTGGCCAACTGGTTCTTCGGCGCATTCATTCTGGCGGTGGCGCTGCTGCACATCATCAACAGCCTCGCTCTGCCGGTGACCCTCACCAAATCCTACTCTGTCTATTCCGGCACCGTGGATGCCATGGTGCAGTGGTGGTACGGCCACAACGCCGTGGGCTTCTTCCTGACAGCGGGTTTCCTCGGCATGATGTATTACTTCGTGCCCAAGCAGGCAGACCGTCCCGTGTACTCTTATCGGCTGTCGGTTGTTCACTTCTGGGCGCTGATCGCCATCTACGTGTGGGCGGGTCCGCACCACCTGCACTACACCTCACTGCCGGACTGGACTCAGAATCTGGGCATGGTCATGTCGCTGATCCTGCTGGCACCGTCCTGGGGCGGCATGATCAACGGCATCATGACGCTGTCCGGCGCGTGGGATAAGTTGCGCACCGATCCGATCCTGAAATTCCTGGTGGTGTCGCTCTCGTTCTACGGCATGTCGACCTTCGAAGGCCCGATGATGTCGATCAAATCCGTCAACGCGCTCTCGCACTATACCGACTGGACCATCGGCCATGTGCACTCCGGCGCGCTGGGCTGGGTGGCGATGATCTCCATTGGTGCCATCTATCACCTGATCCCGCTGATGTACCACCGCAAGGCCGGGGACATGTACAGCGTCAAGCTGATCGACCTGCACTTCTGGCTCTCCACCATCGGCACGGTGCTGTACATCGTCTCCATGTGGGTGAACGGGTTGATGCAGGGCCTGATGTGGCGTGCGGTAAACAGTGACGGTACGCTCACCTACAGTTTCATCGAGTCCGTGGAAGCCAGCTATGCGGGCTACGTGGTGCGTTTCATTGGCGGCGCCATATTCTTCTCCGGCATGCTGGTGATGGCCTGGAATATCTGGAAAACCCGACAACTGGCGCTTTCTGAAAACCTGTCGAGAGATCACGCGCCCGGCTCTGGAGCGGACGAGGTGCTCGCATGAACAATTTCATCGAAAAAAACATTGGTCTGATGATTGTGCTGACTATCCTCGCCGTGAGCTTCGGCGGCTTCGTCGAGATCGTGCCGCTGATGGCACAGCGCACCGTCACCGAACCCATCGACGGACTCAAACCGCTGACACCACTACAGTTAGAGGGGCGCGACATCTACATCCGCGAAGGCTGCACTGTCTGCCACTCGCAGATGATCCGCCCGCTGCGCGCCGAAGTGGAGCGCTATGGCCACTACTCCGTGGCAGGTGAACTCGTTTACGACCACCCGTTCGTGTTCGGCTCCAAGCGCACCGGTCCCGATCTCGCTCGCGTGGGCGGACTCTACAGTGACGACTGGCACCGTGCGCATCTGTTTGACCCGCGCTCCGTCGTGCCCGGCTCCAACATGCCTGCCTACGCATGGCTGTTCGAGCGGCCCATAAATCTGGAAAACCTGCCGAAGAAACTGGCGGCGCTGCAGACACTCGGCGTGCCTTATACCGACGAAGACATTGCCAACGCAACCACCGGCCTGGAAAACAGTACCGAGGCCGACGCAGTCATTGCCTACCTGCAACAGCTTGGCACACTCATCACCGAGAGACGCTGACCGTCGAGATGCCCTTAAAGAGGGCTGGAGAGACACCTGACATGAACCTGGATATCACCGATTTCCGCAGTATCGCGACCGTGCTGTGCTTCGTCGCCTTCCTCGGCGTCACCTGGTGGGCTTATGCCCCGGGCCGTCGCCGGCAATTCGATGAGGCAGCGCGCCTGCCTTTTGCAGACGAGAACGATCCGCAGGAGAAAGCCCATCATGAATAGCGCCATCCTCAGCTCCGGTTGGAGCTGGTTTGTGATCATCGGCACCTTTGGCTCGCTGCTGTATTTTTTCCTGCTGCTCTTTCTGAACCGCAAGACCAGCAATCCGGGCAAGACCACCGGACATGAGTACGACGGCATCGAAGAGTGTGACAATCCCCTGCCCGCGTGGTGGTTCTGGGGCTTCCTCATCAGCATCCTGTTCGCGATCGGTTATCTGATCTATTACCCGGGGCTCGGCAACTTTGCGGGACTTGGGGGCTGGAGCCAGGTGGGGGCACTGGAGGAATCGCAGGAGGCTGCCGATGCCCGCTACGGACCTTTGTTCGCCCAATACGGAGCAGTCCCTATCGACGAACTGGTGGAAGATGTGACCGCCATGCGCATGGGACGCCGCCTGTTCGCCACCAACTGCGCCGTCTGTCATGGCGCCGCTGGCACCGGCAGCGAAGGTTTCCCGAATCTGACCGACGCCCAATGGCACTGGGGCGGCAGCGCTGATCAGATCAAGGCGACCATCGCCAATGGCCGCAACGCCATGATGCCAGCGTGGGAAGTCCCGCTGCAGGAGGCGGGAGTCAAAGAGGTCACCGAGTACGTCATGCAGCTGGCCGGGCGCGAAGTGGATGCCACGCTGGCAGCAGCGGGACAGGCACGTTACGCCATGTTCTGTGCCGCCTGCCACGGTGCCGACGGCAGCGGCCAACCCATGCTGGGTGCGCCGTCGCTGAATGAAGAGGTATGGCTCTACGGCAACTCGCGCTTGCGCATCGAGGAAACCATTCGTCATGGTCGCGCCGGACAGATGCCTGCTTTCACCGAACGTCTGGGCGCCGACAAGGTGCATATCCTCAGCGCCTACGTGATGAGCCTGCGCCAGGATCAAGACGACGAGGATGAGCCGGACGAAACCGAGCAGTGACAGCGGTATGAACAGAATTCCTTCTCAGGAGATTATTCCCGACGACGTCGACTCCCGCGTTTTCAATCTCTATGAGCGAAAGGAAAAGATCTACATTCGCAAAATGGAAGGTCTGTTCCAGACCGTGCGGCAGTATACCGGCTGGCCCCTTTTGCTCGGCTATTTCCTGGCGCCCTGGCTGCAGGTGGACGGCCATCAGGCCATTCTGTTTGACCTGCCGGAGCGCAAGTTCCACATCTTCTGGCTGACGTTGTGGCCACAGGATTTCGTGCTGCTGATGTGGGTGCTGGCGATTGCTGCCTTTGCGTTGTTCTTCGTCACCACGCTGTGGGGACGTGTGTGGTGCGGCTACACATGTCCACAGACGATCTGGACAGCCATCTTCATGTGGGCCGAGCAGATCACAGAAGGCGAACGGCACCAGCGCATCAATCTCGACAAGATTCCTTCTATTTTTCATCGCGACGGCCGCAACCGGGCCGGGTGGAACAAGTTCTGGAGGCGCGGCCTCAAGCACGGCATGTGGCTCGGCTTCGCCCTGCTGACCGGCGTCACCTTCATTGGCTATTTCTACGGCATGCGCGAGCTGGTTGGAGAGGCGCTGCACTGGGAGTTGCCGCTCACAGCGGTGTCGTGGAGCGTCTTCTTCACCCTGGCCACCTACATCAACGCCGGATGGCTGCGCGAGCACGTCTGCATCTACATGTGCCCCTATGCGCGCTTCCAGTCCGCGATGTTCGATCATGACACGCTGATCATCTCCTACGATGAGAAACGCGGAGAGGCGCGGGGCGCGCGCAAGCGCAATGTCGACTACAAAGGTCAGGGGCTGGGTGACTGCATCGACTGTACGCTGTGTGTGCAGGTCTGCCCCACTGGCATCGATATCCGCGACGGCCTGCTCGCTCTTTTCAAGGCGCTCGCTCATGGGCATCGCTTTCGTCCTGGTCATCGCGGGGCCCTGCCTGGCCGTCCAACCGGCTCGCTCCATCTGATTGAACCGGCCCGCGCGCGGATCATCATATGTTTTTGGACCCGGTCTTCCATTTTTTTCAGGCAGATTGAAGGAATATTGATGCACGAGTGAAGGAGGCGGCCGTGAACTGTAAGGTTCAGTTGGAAAGCGGTTTCACGCCCAGGCCTAAGG
>JBBTKA010000093.1:0-5930 GCA_038059145.1 Pseudomonadota bacterium | reverse complement strand
TGGAAGTATCCCAGTTGCATCCTGAAGGGCGACAACAGCGTGGGTGAGTTCTACTCCGTGGCGCTCACCAACAATTTTCAGCAGGCCGACACTGGCACCAAGATGATCCACATCGGCAAGAACACCCGCTCTACGATTGTGGCCAAGGGCATCTCGGCCGGACGCAGCCAGAGTGCGTATCGCGGGCTGGTGCGCATCAACGCCGGTGCCGAGGGCGCACGCAATTACACGCAGTGCGATTCGCTGCTGATCGGTGATCGCTGCGGTGCGCACACCTTCCCCTACATCGAGAGCAAGAATTCCTCCGCGCAGATCGAACACGAAGCGACGACCTCCAAGGTCAGCGACGATCAGTTGTTCCTGTGTCAGCAGCGCGGGCTCGACGCCGAGAAGGCGGTGTCGATGATCGTCAATGGTTTCTGCCGTGAGGTGTTCAAGGAGCTGCCGATGGAGTTCGCCGTGGAGGCGGGCAAGTTGCTTGAGGTGAGCCTCGAAGGGTCTGTTGGTTAAAGACGGCCGGTTAACGACGCCAAGGCTGAAGGCTCCACAATCCAATTCAGAATTTTTTCAGGAATAGTTGCAGCATGTTAGAGATTCACAATCTGAACGCTCGCGTCGAGGGTGCCGATATCCTCCGCAACCTCAGCCTCTCCATCAAACCGGGAGAAGTGCACGCCATCATGGGCCCCAACGGCGCTGGCAAGAGCACGCTGGGCAACGTCCTGTCCGGGCGGCCAGGCTATGAGGTGACCTCGGGCGAGGTGCTGTTCAACGGCAAGAATCTGCTGGAGCTGGAGATCGAGGAACGGGCCCGCGAAGGGTTGTTCCTGGCGTTTCAATATCCGGTAGAAATCCCCGGTGTCACCAATATGGAATTTCTCAAGGCCTCGGTCGATGCGCGCCGCAAACACCTCGGCATGCCGGACCTGTCGTCATTCGATTTCATGAAGCTTGCGCGCGAGACCTCGAAGAAAGTCAGCCTTGACCCTGCGTTCCTGAAGCGCGGCGTGAACGAAGGCTTCTCGGGTGGTGAGAAGAAGCGCAACGAGATCATGCAGATGATGTTGCTGGAACCGAACCTGTGCATTCTCGACGAGACCGATTCCGGCCTCGACATCGATGCCCTGCAGGTGGTGGCCGCTGGCGTCAATGCCATGCGTGACGGCAAGCGCAGCTTCATCGTGGTGACCCACTATCAACGCCTGCTGGACTACATCGTGCCGGACTTCGTGCACGTGCTGGCAGCGGGACGCATCGCCAAGACAGGCGGCAAGGATCTGGCGCTGGAGCTGGAAGCCAAGGGCTACGCCTGGCTTGAGGACGAGGGTGCATGAGCCAATGACTGACTTCCAACAACAGGCATTGCAGCTCGCGTCGCAACAGCAGAACAGCCCCGCGTGGCTGAGGTCTTTGCGCAGTGAGGGTGCCGGACAATGGCAGCGTGCCAGCTGGCCGGGGCGTCGCACCGAGCTGTGGAAATACACGCCACTGCAGGCCTTGCAGCGCACGGATTTTCAACGCTGGGGCAGGGCACTGCCGCAGGGTGCCGGGTCGGCTTCATTACTGCCACTGGACGCGATTCGGCTGGTGTTTGTGAATGGTGTGTTCGATGCGCAGGCCTCCAGTGTGGCGCATGCGCAGGTCGTACACTTCAGCGCCGCTTCCGCACCACAGCATGCGCTCATCGAAAAACATCTCGGGCGCATCGTGAATACTGAGCGCAATCTGTTCGCGTCGCTCAGCAACGCGTGGGTACATGACGGCGTGCTGCTGCACGTGCCGCGCAATGTCATTCTCGACAAGCCAGTCTATATCGTGCACGTGTCGACACCCGAGGCCGAGCCAGTGATCGTCAACCAGCGTCTGCTGGTGGTGCTTGATGAGAATGCGAAGGCAGAATTGATCGAGCACTTTGTCTCCGACACGCAGGCGCAAAACAGTTTCGTCAACAGCCTGACCGAGGTCAGCATTGGCGGCAATGCCGAGCTGCAGCACTACCGCATCAACCTGGAGCAGGAGCAGCAGATTCACATCGGTGGCGTCCACATCGATCTGCTGCGCGACGCGCGCTACCGTGGCTTCACGCTGGCCGAAGGCAGCCAGCTCAAGCGGCTGGATTACCAGATCAACCATCGTGGCGCCGGTGCTCATGCCGCTCTCAATGGCGTCTATCTGCCGCGCAATAATCAGCTCGTCGATTACCACACCAATGTGGAACACTGGGCGCCACATTGCACGACCAGTGAAGTGTTCCGCGGCATCATCAGCGACAGCGCGCGTGCCGTGTTCAATGGTCGCATCCTGATTCACCCGAATGCGCAGAAGACCTTGGCGGAGTTGAGCAATCGCAATCTGCTGACTTCTGACAAAGCCGAGGTCGACACCAAGCCTGAACTGGAGATCTACGCGGACGATGTGAAGTGCGCGCATGGCGCGACCATCAGTCAGCTCGACGAGACGGCCATGTATTATCTGCAGAGCCGGGGTGTTTCCAAGACTCAGGCGCGCACCATGCTCAGTTTTGGTTTCATCAACGAGCTGTTACAAGAGCTGCCGCGTGCCGAGGTGCGTGACTATCTGCATCATCATCTGGCGATTCTGTTCGGCACTGCCACGGACCTGTCATGAGTGAGGAACCTGCTGTGTATCGTGTGAGTAGCGCTTCAGTGCCGCCGGTTGCCGATAAGTTCGACGTGCAGCGTGTGCGCCGCGATTTTCCGATTCTCGCGCAGCAGGTCAATGGCCATCCGCTCGTCTATCTGGATAACGGCGCGACGACGCAGAAGCCCGAGTGTGTGATCGAGGCAATTGCCAATTATTACCGCCGCGACAACAGCAATGTGCATCGTGGCGCCCACGCGTTGAGTGATCGCGCTACGGCCGGTTTCGAGGGCGCGCGCAGCAAGGTGGCCAGCTTTATCAATGCGCGGGAAGCGAAACAAGTGCTGTGGACACGCGGCACCACGGAGTCTATCAATCTGGTCGCTGCCAGCTGGGGACGCAGCACCTTGCAGCCCGGCGACCGCATACTCGTCTCCGCCATGGAGCACCACTCCAACATCGTGCCGTGGCAGATGATCGCCGCCGAGCGCGGTGCCACTGTCGAGCCCATTCCAGTGGACAGCACCGGCACGCTTGATATGCAGGCCTTCGCCACCCTGTTGGATGCGCGGGTGCGCATGGTAGCAGTGGGGCATGTCTCCAACGCACTGGGCACCATCAACCCGATCGCGGAGATTGTGCGGCTGGCACATGCTGTCGGTGCGCTGGTGCTGGTGGATGGTGCGCAGGCCGTAGGGCACTGGCCCGTGGATGTGCAGGCGCTGGATTGTGATTTCTACGCTTTTTCCGCGCACAAGCTCTTTGGTCCGACCGGCCTTGGCGTGCTCTACGGGCGCCGTGAAATACTGGAAGCGATGCCGCCGTATCAGGGTGGCGGCGAGATGATCGAGTCGGTGAGTTTCGCGGGCACGACGTATAACCAATTGCCTTATAAATTCGAAGCTGGTACACCGGACATCGCCGGCGCCATCGGTCTCGGCGCAGCCATCGATTATCTGCAGGCTCTGGATCGCGAAGGCGCCGCGCAGCATGAACAGGCGCTGCTGGAATACGCACAGCAGAAGGCGGCACAGGTGCCTGGCCTGCGCCTGATCGGCACGGCCAGCCATAAGGCGAGTGTGTTGAGTTTTATTCTGGAGGGTGTGCATCCGGCGGATGTCGGCACGCTGCTCGACCAGCAGGGCGTCGCAGTGCGCACCGGCAATCATTGCGCGCAGCCGATCATGGATCAATACCGCATACCGGGCACGGTGCGCGCGAGTTTCAGTTTTTACAACACGTTTGAAGACGTGGATCGCCTGTTTCTGGCTCTCGACAAAGCCAGACAATTTCTTGTTTAACAGACTGTAAAAGGTTGAGGATATTCCCATGAGCGTTGAGTCTTTCGACCCCGTTCAAAACGCTGGCGCCCCCTCCGGTTCCGTGCACACCGTGCAGGTGACGCCCGCCGCTGTCGATCATTTCCGCAAACAGATCCACAAGGACGGCAAGGCGCGGGCAGTCCGCCTGAGTGTCAAGAAGAGTGGCTGCACCGGCTTCATGTATGTGGTGGACCTGGTGCCTGAGGCGAAACCGGATGATCTGCATCTGCCGCTCGGCAACGATGTCGAGTTGCTGGTAGCGAAGGACAGCCTCGCCATTGTCAATGGCACCAAGATTGATCTGGTGCGCGAGGGCGTCAACCTGCAGCTGAGTTTCCTCAACCCCAACGCCAAGAACCACTGTGGTTGTGGCGAAAGTTTCAACGTGAATTGAACGGCGACGTGAACTGATATGGAAAGACGCATGGTGCTGGCGCAGGCCGATTGTCCCGCCCGCCGCGTGCCCGATGGTACGCCACTGACAATCCCGAAGAACACCTTCGTCAGCATCACACAGGCGCTTGGCGGTAACTACACCGTGGTCTATAACGGGCAGATGGTGCGCGTGGACGGCACTGATGCTGCGAACCTGGGCCTGCAATCTGAGACCCTGAGTTTCCCGACACCGCAGAATGATCGCATCGATGAGGCACAGGTCTGGCAGGCCCTGGGTACGGTATTCGACCCGGAGATCCCCGTGGATCTGGTGAACCTCGGGCTCATCTACAAGGTGTCCGTCGACCAGCAGGCCAAGCGAGTCGATATCGACATGACACTGACCGCCCCCAGCTGTGGCATGGGCCCGGTGCTGGTGGGCGACGTCGAATACCGCGTGAAAAAAGTGCCGAACGTGAAAGAGGTCAAAGTGGCGCTGGTGTTCGATCCGGCCTGGAGCCGCGACATGATGAGCGAAGAAGCCCAGCTCGAAACCGGGATGTTTTTCTGAATGACAGCACACCGATTTGGCACAGAGATTACCACTGACGACATCGTCGAGGCCTTGTCCTTCTTCGACAACTGGGAAGATCGCTACAAATACATCATCGATCTGGGCAAGGAATTGCCCGCCATGGATCCCGCGTTTCGCACCGACGAAAATCTGGTGCGTGGCTGTCAGAGCCAGGTGTGGCTGTTGAAACGGGAGGAGGGCGACAGGCTCTATTTTCAGGCGGACAGCGATGCGTTCATTGTGAAGGGATTGCTCGGTGTGGTGCTGGCGGCCTACAACGGCAAGACGGCGCAGGAGATTCGCAAGTTCGACATCAATGCCTACTTCGAACAGCTCAACCTTCTCAAACATCTGAGCCCAACGCGCGGCAATGGCCTGCAGGCGATGGTGCGGCGCATTCAGGCGTGCGCGGACTGACACTACCATCAATTCTGTTTAGCGGCTGATAGCCCATTCTGCAAAGGTTTTGCGTGCTTCGCTGATCTGTTCTAGCGTCATCTTGGCAGCAAGCTCACCCAGCAGGGCGGTTGCCTCAGCACTTCCTGCAGCGTCCTGCTCAGCATTGGCGTTGTATTGCGACGCACTGGCCCAGAAGTGTGCTCGCACCAGATCCACCTCGGTGCCTTCACCCAGCTCATACATTTTCGCCAGCGAGTGTTGCGCGCCCGCGTGTTGCGCCTCGGCTGCGGCGAGATTCCAGCGCAATGCCTGCGCGTAATCCACCGCAGTGCCCGTGCCATAGTAATACAGTGAGGCGAGATTGAATTGCGCGTTCACATGGCCCTGTTCGGCCGCCGCCAGAGTCCAGCGCAATGCTTGCGCATAATCCTGTTCAACGCCCTGGCCGAGGTAATAAAGAATCCCCAGATTGTACTGGGCGAGGTCAAGGCCGGCCTCCGCTGCTGCGGTGAACTCACGCAGAGCCGTGGCGTAGTCACCGTTCTGCGCGGCAGTGACACCGTCTTCGTAATCAGCGAACGCTTCAGGAGCAGTCAGCATCGCGGTGAGTGCCAGGACGCGCAGATACTGTTTCATTGCGGCGCTATCTTCATAGAACC
>JBBTKA010000092.1:5349-20305 GCA_038059145.1 Pseudomonadota bacterium | reverse complement strand
CATACATTTCCCAGAACTTGCCCTGCCGACCGGCAGCTTCGGCAAACGTGGCGGCCTCCCACGCGTGCGGATGCGTAGCGCTGAGAGGATAGTGGCGAAACACCATCTGAGTCTTGTCACTGATGGCGTTCCAGGCCTGACTCAATAACTGATGTTCATTGGCACAGGCCGGGCATTGAAAGTCTGCATAGACGACGAGCTTCACGCCCTCCGGATTACCGCGCGTGTGGTCGACCTCGGCGATCTCCACAGGTGAATAGACCTGCCCCTGTCCCAGCATGCCGTACAGCACGGCGATCACAACCAATGGCCCCAGCACGAACATGGCAATCTTCGCCAGCAGCTTCTGCCGCGCGGTGCGCTGTTCGGCGTCACGCTGCTTCTGTTCCCGGATCTTCTTTTGTTCGTCGCGTTTGCTCATTGGAGACTGACCTGTTGGCTATCGGGTTTGTATTGGATTTGGGCGGCTACTATAAAAGATATTGCCCGCCATTCCAACGCGATAGCTACAGAGCCAGAGCGTAACCGGCTTTCAGCCCGACATGCAGGGCCTGATCCTGGTGGAAGCCAATCAGGCCTTCGCACTTGGCGAAATCGATACACCAATGAGTGACGGTTTCGATAACTCCCAGCAGCAGGCTGTTGGTGATCAAATAGACCAGGCCGCCATGCACCAGCGCATGCGCGGTCAGCCAGTAATACCATTTCGGGAAGTTGGTCGACATCTGGTCATGGATATCGCTGTGGCGATTCTTGCCACGCCCCATGGCCTCGGATTGCAGGACGAAGTCTGCAGCAGCGTGCGCCACCAGCAATTTGAAAAACAATTCCAGTCCGGGCATGTCTTGATCCTTGTTGTCGTTGTCACGTTCGCATGCCTTCGCTTTCACATGACTGCGTTGGGCACGTCGTCGCTTCCTTGCTACTAGAAAGAGTGGAGCAATGGCGTGAATTTACCCAAGTCACGGGCGGATTAGTAGGAAAATGGCGGGCAATTACGGGGTAATATTTGAGCAATTCACTCAGTAATGAAAAGCGCCGGGTCGACACGAACGTTATTCAAGTTGATGCTCCAATGCAGGTGCGGGCCGGTGACGCGACCGGTCTGTCCGACTCTGCCGATCTGCTCGCCCGCCTCGACACGCGTGCCGGGGGTGACGTCGATGGTGTTCATGTGACAGTACAGTGTGATCAGGCCATGGCCGTGATCGAGGATGATGGTATTGCCGTTGAAGAAGTAGTTACCGGTAGCGCGTATCACGCCGGGCGCGGGGGCATAGATGGGCGTACCTTCGGGGGCGGCGATATCCATGCCGGAATGAGGAGCGCGTGGCTGATCATTGAAGAAACGGCGCAGGCCGAAGGAGCTGCTGCGGGGGCCTTCGGTCGGCGCCCGCATCTGCATGACCGGTACCAGCGATTCATCCCAGCTCGCAAAAGCCTCGTTCATCTCTGCACTCTCGCGGTTGATGCGCACCATGTCCTCGTTGTTCGGATTCACCTGCCGTTCGTTGGTGATTGTCAGGCGCTGCTCCACATATTGCTTGTCAGTAATGCTGAAGGCCAGCGCCGAGGTGCTGCCATCGGCTGCTTTCAATGTGACCTCGTGACTGCCCGGCCGCGCGTCGAGCGGGATGCCGACAATGGCGTACTGTGCGCCTTCATACTCGGCCAGCATTACGCGATCGTCACGAAACTCGGCCGCAGCTGCCTGCATGCCGGTCGCCAGCACCGCGACGCCACCTGGCACCAGTGCCTCGGTGGGCAGGGTGTTGACTGGCACGGCCAGGGCCTTTGCACTCAATAGAAAGAGAGTTGTGACAGCTAGAAGTCCACGCATCAACACAGTGTTTTCTCCGTTATTTATCAGTCTGGTTTTCGCCGACAAGCAGCTCCGTGACGGTGCTGCGCAGCGTGCCATCGTGCAATCGTGTGCGGATGGTCGCGCCAATCTGCAAGGTGCTGGTATCACGCAAGACCTGGCCTTGCGCGTCGAAAGTGATGCTGTAGCCGCGCTGCAGCGTGCTCAGCGGGCTGACACTGTCGAGACTGCGGGCCAACTGGGCAAGCTGGGCCTGTTTGTCCCGCAGGGTCTGCCGCAAGCCTTGTTGCAGCCGATGCAGTAGCGCAGTCTGGCGCAAGCTGTGCTGTTGGATGACGTGGCGTGGTGACTCCAGCAGCAGGCGGTGCTGCAGTTGCTGCAGACGCTGCGCGGCGGCACCGATGCGGTGGCGGGTCGCCCGCAACAGGCGGCCCTCCAGAATGTCGAGTGTCTGGGCATGTTCCTGCAGGCGGCGGCCCGGATGCTTGAGCTGCCGGATCAGCCACACCAGCTGCTGGGTGCTCTGACGCAAGCGCTCGCGAATCAACTTGCCAAAGAGCTGCTCGTACCCTGCCAGCACCTGCAGATATTCCTGACGGTCCGGGCTCAGCAGTTCGGCGGCGGCCGAGGGTGTCGGGGCGCGCAGATCGGCGACGAAATCGGCGATGGTGAAGTCGGTCTCATGGCCGACAGCGCTCACCACTGGCAGGGCGCTGCTGTGAATCGCCCGCGCCACACTCTCCTCATTGAAGGCCTGCAGATCCTCCAGCGAGCCGCCGCCTCGGCCGACGATCAGCACGTCCAGCCCTAGCTCTTCGCGCCGGCGATTGGCGGTGGCGATGGCGCGCACAATCGCGGCCGGTGCCTCCGCTCCCTGTACCACGACGGGGAACAAGGTGATGACGATGGCGGGAAAGCGTCGTTTGAGCACGCTGATGATGTCGCGAATGACCGCGCCGGTCGCGGAGGTGACGACGCCGATGTGGCGAGTGTGTGCAGGCAGAGGACGCTTGCGCTCGGCGTCGAACAGGCCTTCCGCACTCAGCTTTTGTTTGAGTTGCTCGAAGCGACGGCGCAGGGCACCGTCCCCGGCCTCTTCCATGGCCTCGGCGATCAACTGGTAATCGCCGCGCCCCTCGTAGATGCTGAGCTTGCCGCGCACGATCACCTGCATGCCGTCACGCGGCCGGAACCCTGCGCTCATGTTGCGATTGCGAAACATGGCGCAGCGAATCTGTGAGCCTTCATCTTTCAGCGTGAAATACCAGTGCCCGGAGCCGGGCATGGAGAGATTGGAGATCTCGCCTTCCACAGTGACATTGCCAAAATGGTTTTCCAGCAGTGATCGCGCCATGCGATTGAGACTGGTGACGGAGATGACGTCGCGCGTGCCGGATGCTTGACCCGGCGCAAGGTATGGGTATTGGTTAAAGTGTGACATGCGTGCATCATACGTGAGAGGGTGAGGTGCGCAAACGTGTATGTTATTACTAAAGGAGACCAAGGGCCGCTATGAACGATTCCATGGAAAACAAACCAAATGCCAATGATGTTCCGCATGACGTACCACGAACAATGCAGTCCTATCAGGTCTGGGACGCCGGAGTGCGCTGGTTCCACTGGATTAACGTCCTGTGCGTGCTGCTGCTGATTGTCATCGGTGTCTTGATCCTGAACGCCAACAGCCTGGGCGTGAGCAGCGAGGGTAAGGTCACTCTGAAAATTCTGCATGCCTGGACTGGCTATGCGTTTACCCTGAATCTGCTGTGGCGCTTCGTCTGGGGCTTCATCGGCGGGCGCTATGCACGCTGGTCGGCGGTATTGCCTGGCGGCAAGGGTTACGGAACCGCGCTGCGGGAATGGATCAAGGGTGCGAAGGCCGGGGAGCCGCCGGCTTATCGCGGCCATAATCCCGTGGCCCGACTGATGTTGGCGGTACTGTTTTTCCTGCTGACGGCGCAGATGGTGACGGGTCTGGTGCTGGCCGGGACGGATTTGTACTTCCCGCCCTTCGGTCACGAATTTGCAGAGTGGGCGACGGCCTCCGGCGAAGATCACGCGCGTCTTGAAGGGCTGGTGCCCGGCAACAAGGAGATGCTGGACCCGGAAGGCTACGCGGAGATGCGCAAGTTCCGCGAACCGTTCATCGAAATTCACGAGATCAGCTTCTGGCTGATGCTGGTCGCCATCGTGCTGCACATCGGCGCTGTGGTGGTGACGGAAGTGAAGGAGGGCCACGGCCTGATTTCCGCGATGTTCAGTGGCCGCAAGGTGTTTCCGAAAAAACCGCTGGATTGAACCTGGCCGAGCTCATTCCCAATGCCCCGGACAATCTCTTCAATAACAAAGTGGTGACTTAATACTGCATTAAGATTCGTTTTCTAAAGTGGCGACATGATCCAGCCAACCGGAGTTCAGATCATGTCAGCCACGCCACTTTGTGTTAAGTCATTTGCCACCCCGCAGCCCACGCTGTGTGTCCATGATGTGCAGTCTCCGCACCGCGGCGAGCTGGAGAGCTACATACACTCCCGCTACGCTGAAACCTATAACGCCAATATCGAACACTTTCTTCCCTACCTACTGGCCACCTGGGGCGACGACGACGTACAAGGCGTCCTCGGTCTGCGTCCGGGTGCCTGTGGTCGCTTCTTTGTCGAAAACTATCTGGATACCCCGATCGAGAGCATCGTCTCCGGGCTGCAGGGCGCTCCCGTCGATCGTTCACTGATAATCGAAACCGGCAATCTGGCCGGCAGCCGTGGCAGCAGTCAGTTGCTGTTCATCGCGTTGACCGAAGTGCTGTATCAGGCAGGCTTTCGCTGGGTGACCTTTACCGCGACGGCACAAGTCAGCGCGCTGCTGCATCGCCTGGGTTTTGCTCCACAGGAAATCTGTGAGGCCGATCTGCAGCGTCTAGGCGTCCATGGCAAGGACTGGGGCAGCTACTACGACAACAAACCCTGTGTCGTCGTTGGTGATGTTGCGCAGGCCTGGCAAACGCTGCGCCGCAATGAATTCGCACAGAAAGTCCTGCAGGAGCATGCAGTGGAGGTGGCTGACATCGTTGCCCGCCTGCGTGCGCACAGCGAGGCGTGCCAATATGAATAAACTCTGGTCCAGCGTCTGTTATCACGCCGACATGAAACCCGATGAGGCCGCGATCCTTCGCTTTCAGGGGGCTGACAATGGCGCGCTGGAAACCGTCTATACCTGGCGCGAACTGCAACAGGCAGTGCTGACAGTGGCGAATGCGCTGCGCACCGATCAGGTGGAGGCTCTGGCGCTGCATGCCGACAACGGCCCGGCGTGGATCGTCGCCGACCTGGCCTGCGATCACGCCGGCATCACCTTGCTGCCGCTGCCACGCTTCTTCTCGTCTGCCCAGCTTCAGCATGCGCTCGATTCTGTGCCAGTCGACGCCATTCTGACCGATTCATCCCAGCTTCTGAACACGCTGCCAGCAGGTGCATTCTCCGCAGTCGGCCCGCTCGCCGGGCTTGAATACCTGCAGAGCAGTCATCGTCAGCACGCTGTCAGCGTGCGGGCGCACAGCGTGCCCGCAGAGACCCGCAAGATCACTTTCACCTCCGGTTCCACTGGTGCGCCGAAAGGCGTATGCCTGGGCGCGGAGACGATGGCCGCAGTCGCCGGCTCAATTCTCGAGGCAACCCGCAGCTGTGCGATCGAACGCCACCTGTGCGTGTTGCCGCTGGCGACGCTGCTGGAAAACTTTGCCGGTGTCCACGCGCCGCTGCGCCGTGGTGCACAGGTCATCGTGGCCAGCGAAGCAGCGCTGGGATTCAATGGCAACTCCGGCTTCTCGCTGCCAACTTTCCTCAGTGCGCTGTCGCACTGCCGCCCCAGCAGCCTGATTCTGATTCCGCAGTTGCTCGAAGCGCTGGTCATGAGTGCCGACGCGGGCTGGAAGCGGCCGGACTCGCTGCGCTTCATTGCTGTCGGCGGCGCGACTGTCAGTGCCTCATTGCTCGAACGTGCCTGGGTGCACGGGTTGCCCGTGTACGAGGGATATGGTCTTTCCGAATGCGGTTCTGTCGTCAGCCTCAATGCGCCGGAAGCACGTCGCAATGGCAGTCTCGGCAAGCCCTTGTCCCATGGGCAGGTCGAAATTGTCGATGGCGAGATTGTGGTGACGGGCAAGGTGTTTCTCGGTTATGCCGGTGACAAAGACTCCTGGCGCTCCGCCGCGACCGGTCGCTGCCATACGGGCGATCTCGGTTACTTCGACGCCGATGGGTACCTGAACTTTCTCGGCAGGCGCAAGAACCTGCTGGTGTCCAGCTTCGGCCGCAACATCAGCCCGGAGTGGGTGGAGGCCGAACTGGGTGCCTGTGCTCCGATTGCACAGAACTACGTGTTTGGTGACTCGCGTCCCTACTGCGTCGCGCTGATCGCTGCCCGTGCCGCACAAGTGACCGATCAACAGATTGAAGAGTGTGTGACCCGCGTCAACGCGACCCTGCCTGAGTATGCTCGCATTCGCCGCTGGCACCGCCTGGCAGCACCGTTCAGTCGCGGCACCGGCATGGAGAGCGATCTGCTAACCAGCAATGGTCGCCCCAGACGCGCACAGATAGAACAGCAGTATCGTGAGCAGATCGACGCGCTTTACGTTGACTCACCCCAGACAGAACCCGCGCATTCCACCGCTGCATCCACGCAGCGCTAATCATGCAGCCCTAATTATGCAGCCCTAATGGAGGTTACCCGAATGAGCAGCAAACCTTTCTACGACACGCTGATTGCAGCGACCGAGACAGAACGTCAGCAGCTGGTCAGTGCCGAGATTATCCGTCGCTGCATGGTGCGCGACGTGACGCTCGACGAATACATTGCCTTCCTGACGCAGGCCTATCACCACGTCAAATTCACAGTGCCGTTGCTGATGGCCGTGGGCGCACGTCTGCCCGAGGACATGGAGTGGCTGCGCGAGGGTGTTGCCGAATACATCGAAGAAGAGATTGGACATCAGGAATGGATTCTCAATGACATCGCCGCCTGCGGTGGTGACAAGGAAGCCGTGCGTCGCAGCAAGCCTGCCTTCGCCACCGAGGTGATGGTGGCCTATGCCTGGGACATGGTGTCGCGCGTCAACCCGATTGGCTTCTTCGGCATGGTGCAGGTGCTGGAAGGCACCAGCGTCAATCTTGCCGATCATGCGGCCAGCCAGATCCAGGAGGCGCTCGGACTGCCGGAGCGCGCCTTCAGCTACCTGCGTTCACACGGTTCTATCGATCAGACTCACATTCAGTATCTGGAAAATCTGATGAACCGCTTTGACAAACCCGAGCAACAGGAGCTGCTGATTCACAGCACGAAGACCTTCTATCGGCTCTACAAGGGCGTGTTCGACAGCGTCGTGACGCACTGAGGAAGGAAGCATGCGCGTTCGAAACAGCACCATCGTTCTCACTGGCGCCACGGGCGGCATCGGCAGCCAGCTGGCAGCGGAATTTGCAGGGGCTGGCGCGCGGATGATTCTGGTGGGCCGTGATCAGGCCCAGCTCGATGCGCTGATAAAGGCACTGCCCGTTCCAGCATCCGCTCCGCATATGGCGGTCGCCGTGGATCTGCTCGAGGCAGCTGGACGGCAGAAGCTGCGCGATCTGTGTGCGCAGCAGGACATCGATCTGCTTGTCAACAATGCAGGCACCAACGATTTCAATCTGCTGGTGAATGCCGACCCGGCAACGCTCGCCCGGCAGATCGAACTGAATCTGATGGTGCCAGTGCTGCTGACCCAACAGTTGTTGCCGTTGCTGCTGCTGCGTCCAACGGCAGCAGTGATCAATATCGGATCAGCCTTTGGCAGCATTGGCTATCCGGGTTATGCCGCGTACTGCGGCAGCAAGTTCGGATTACGCGGCTTCAGCGAGGCGTTGCGTCGCGAGCTGGCCGACACCAGTGTGCGTGTGCTGCACGTGGCACCTCGTGCGACGCGCACCGCACTGAACAGCGACCGGGTGGTCGCCATGAACCTCACGCTTGGCAATGCCATGGATGATCCGCGCCAGGTGGCTCGTTTCGTTGTGCAGCGCGTGTTGAAAGAGCGCTGGGGACATTGCGTGATCGGCTGGCCCGAGCGCTTCTACGCGTGGATCAACGCGCTGATGCCAACCATGACCGATGGTTCCCTGCGTAAACAATTGCCGGTGATCCGCAAATTTGCGAATGCCAATTCAAGAGGAGCGAAATGATGAAAAAGTTAACGAAGATCCAACGCTTGGCGAGTGCGACAGTGCTGCTGACCGGTGTGCTTGCCGCAGGCATCATGCAGTCCGCCTATGCGGACATGACCCCCGAGGTTGAGGTGTTGCAAAAGCGCTGGGCCGAGGTGAATTACATGACGCAGGGCGAGACCCAGGTGGAGGCCTTCAGCACCTTGATCGAGGATGCCCGCAAGGTCACCGAAGCGCAGCAGGACAGTGCTGAGGCGTGGATATGGAGTGGTATCATCAAGTCCAGCTATGCCGGTGCCAAGGGCGGACTGGGCGCGCTGTCCTCGGCGAAGGCTGCAAAAGCCGACCTCGAGACTGCGATGGAGTTGAATGCCGACGCAATGCAGGGCTCCGCTTACACCAGTCTTGGTGTACTCTACCTCAACGTCCCCGGCTGGCCGGTGGGATTCGGCGATGAAGAGAAGGGCGAAGAGCTGTTGTTGAAAGGGCTGGAAATCGCCCCGGACGGCATCGATGCCAATTACTTCTATGCCGAACACCTCTTCAAGACCGAGAAATACGAAGACGCGCAGCGCTATTTGATGCGCGCCCTCAACGCCCCGTCCAGACCCGGTCGCGAGCTGGCTGATCAGGGCCGTCGAGGTGAGATCGAACGCATGCTGCAGCAGATCGAAGACGCAAAGTGATCGGCCATTGAGAGTTGATGGCCAATCGATACGAGTGGCCATTTGCAGCCAATGGAGAGAGACATGCAGGTTCTGCTGGTGGAAGACAATCTGGCGCTGGCGCAGGCGATCGAGCGTGCGCTGCGCGCCGCCGGTTTCAGCGTCAATCACGTGGACCGTGGCGAGACGGCGCTGGTCGCCATCCGCACGGCACATCCCGACATTCTGATTCTGGACCTCGGCCTGCCCGGCATGGACGGGCTGCAGGTGTTGCGCACCGCGCGTAACGAACACTTTACCAACCCCGTCCTCATTCTGACGGCTCGTGACAGCACCCGCGACAAGGTCGCCGGGCTCGACGCGGGCGCCGATGACTACCTCGCCAAACCCTTCGAGATCGCCGAGTTGCTCGCACGCCTGCGGGCGCTGGAGCGCAGACTGGGCAGCGTGAAGAGCAAGAACATCGTGATCGGTGATGTCACCCTCGACACCCACAGCCTGGAAGTGACCGTGGCGGGTGAGGGCGTGACCATGTCACGGCGCGAATACATGCTGCTGAAATCGCTGATGGAGAGCGCCAACAAGGTGCAGACTCGCGAGATGCTGGACAGCAAACTCTACAGCTGGGGCGAGGAGGTCAGCAGCAACACGGTGGAGGTGCATATTCACAACCTGCGCAAGAAGCTGCCGGTCGGGTTTATCCAGACGGTGCGGGGCGTGGGCTATGTCATCAAGAAGCAGGCCGGAACAGACGGTAGCGCATGACTTCGATAAGACTCTTTCTGACGCTGACTCTCATCGCGATCATCGTGATGGTGAGCTTTCTGTCGTCGTTGCGCGGGTACCGCGAGAGTATGCTGGAGGCCGAAAACCTGTTCGATCTGCAATTGCTGGAGCACGTCAAATTGCTGAGTCTGCTCAACCCTGAATTGAGTTCGGATGGCTACGCGCGCGTGGTGGAGGAGCTGCTGTTACCCCAGCAGAGCGATCTGGCCCTGAGCGCGGAGATGCGCATCGCCTATCAGGTGTTCGATCCGAGCGGCGCGCTGGTGCTGCGCTCCGTGCTGGCGCCGGTCACGCAGATGACACCGTTCGAAGTGGGCTATCGGGATGTGAACTTCAGCGGTTACCGCTGGCGCGTGCTGGCCATTCGGGATCCCGAGCAGCAGCACTGGTTGATGGCGGCACAGCGTTACGATTTGCGTTATGAATTTGCCGAGCGGGTCATTCTCGAAGCGGTGGTGCCGACCCTGCTGAGTATTCCGCTGGCGGCGCTGCTGATCTGGTTCATCGTCGGTTACGGCCTGCGTCCTATCCGCGTGCTGGCGCGCGAGGTGCGTTCGCGCGAGGCCTCGGACCTGAGCGCGGTGCAACTGGAAGGAATTCCGAAGGAGCTGACGCCCTTGACGCAGTCCACGAATGATCTGCTGCGCCGCCTGCAGTCTTCGTTCGGACGGGAGAAGCGATTCGCGGCGGATGCGGCCCACGAGCTACGCACACCCATCAGTACGCTCAAGGTGCAGATTCACAATCTGCAGGCGGAGCTTGCAGGGAATGCAAGCAACCCTGAGGCCGTCGCCACGGCGGCAGATCTGCACAAGGGAATTGATGCGATGGGACACCTTGTCGAGCAGATACTGGTGCTCAACCGCACCGCGCCCGATCAGTACATGGTGCAATTCGTGCCGGTAGATCTTTATGAATTGGTGCGCGATGTGGTCAGCGCCGAGTATGAGCAGATCCTGCAGCGCGATCAGAATTTCGAACTCGAAGGTGCCAGCGCCATCGTGAAGGGTGACGCGACGGCGCTGCGCTCGCTGGTGGTGAATGTGTTGACGAATGCCTCCAAATACACGCCGCAGGGTGGCAGTATTCTCATGCGCGTCGAGCGAGTCGGGCAACCTGGAAACGTGGATGCGCAAGTGCAGTTGCAGATCGAGGATTCGGGGCCAGGCATCCCCGAAGCCTACCACGAGCGGGTGTTTGATCGCTTCTATCGCCTGGATGGCGACCGCCACTCCTCCGGTGTGAGTGGCTCCGGACTGGGGCTCGCAATTGTGAAACACATCGTGGAAATGCACGGCGCGCAGATAGCGCTGTCGAGATCAGAAAAGCTGGGGGGGCTATGCATCACCATGACCTTTCGCGCCCTCGAGGCCGACTCTGGCAATCAATGACGTTTTGAAAACAGGCAGGCAACGAGACATGGCACCATCAAGACATATTCCCGACCATTCTGGCCGCAGATTGAAATGGCTGCTGACGGGCGCCGCGTTGTGCTGCGTGGCAATGAGCGCACAGGCCCAGACGCCGGTCTTCGAGATCGAGATTCGAGAACATCTCTTCTACCCATCGGAGTTGAAGATTCCTGCCGGGCAAAAGGTGAAGCTGATCATTCACAACCGCGACGCGACGCCCGAAGAGTTTGAAAGTTACGAGCTGAATCGCGAAAAGGTCATCATCGGCAATACGCAGGGTATTGTCTTCATCGGCCCGCTCAAACCGGGCGAGTATCCCTTCTTTGGTGAATTCAATCCGAAGACGGCACTGGGGAAGGTCATCGTTGAATAAATTCGAAGTGCTGACAACAGAGGCAATTCCTGGGAGAGGTGGGGCATGACCAGCGCCGTGATCATCGTTCTGCGCGAAGTGTTGGAGGCCGTGCTCATCATCTGCATGCTGCTTGCCTCCTCCAGTGCGCTGGGGCTGCGTTTTCGCTGGCTGCCGCCAGCGTTGTTAGCAGGGTTGGCGGGCGCATTGATTTATGCCGTGTTTCTCGAAGATATCTCCATGGCCTTCGAGGGTTTCGGACAGGAAATCGTCAACGCGGTACTGCTGCTCCTGATTACGCTGTTGCTGCTGGCGCATAACATTCTGGCTATGCGGGAGTTCAAGGCCCCGCAGATCGCGCGTCTGCCCGCACTGTCGCTGTTGATTCTGTCGGCGACGATCGCCATGGCAATTGTCCGCGAGGGATCGGAAATCTATCTCTATGTCTACTCGTACGGCGTGGTTGCCGGTGACATGACATCGGTACTGGCGGGTGGCGCGATTGGCACGGGTATCGGCTTCAGTCTAGGCACATTCATTTACTATGGTCTGCGAACTTTGTCGGCGCGGCATTGTCTGTTGTTCAGCAGCATCATGGCGCTGATCATTGGCGCGGGAATGAGTTCGCAAGCGGCACTGTTTCTCGCGCAGGCGGACCTCGTGCCTGCCGCCGAGCCGCTGTGGGACACCTCGGCGCTGGTCGCAGAATCGTCGCTGATGGGGGAGCTGCTGCAGGCGGTAATTGGCTATGAAGCAAGCCCGATCGCCGCACAAGTCGGCATGTTTGCAGGCGCGCTGCTGCTGTCGCTGGTGGCCATGGCCATCGGCATTTTTTCAGTCAGAAATCTGCCCGCGCGTGCTGGAGCAACACAAACACAACGGAGTCACGAATGATACGAACCTGCGGCACCTTGCGCGCGGCCGGCGGCCGGGTGTCTTTTTTTCTGGGCAGTTTGCTGACAGGAGCGCTGCTTGCTCTTCCCGCGCAGGCAGACAACCTGCTGTATCACAACGGGGTAGGGCGGGTTTACGATCCCTATGTACAGCCACTGGAGCGCGAGCTGGAACTGCGCACCTACTATCAGACAGACGATGATCCCATCGAGAGCGACATTTTGCGTCAGCGCGTTGGCTTCGGCGCGGCCATCAACGAGCGCGTGTTTGCCGAGCTTTACCTGATCGGCCTGAAATTGCCTGGTGGCTCCATGCGCCTGGAGTCTTATGAGCTGGAGAGCAAGATTCAGCTGACCGAGCAGGGCGAATATGCCGCCGACTGGGGGCTGCTGCTGGAGCTGGAGCGCGAGCGCAGTGAAAGCGTTGCAGAATTTGCCACCACGCTGTTGGTCAGTCGCCAGTGGGGCAATTGGGTCGGTACGCTGAATCTCGGTGTCGAATACGAGTTTGGCTCCAATATCCGCAACGAGTTCGACACCTTCATGTCGGCGCAGTGGCGCTTTCGTTACCGGGAAAGTCTGGAGCCCGGCATTGAAGTATATGCCGATGAATTCACTCGGGGCGTTGGCCCTGTGCTGACCGGGCTGGTGCGCGGCCCTGAGAATCAGAAGTGGCACTGGGAGGCGGGCATCATCTTGCCTGCCAACGACACCACCCCCGATTACACCTACCGCGTGCTGCTGGAGTATGAATTCTAATCCCGTATAGCTGTCTAATTCTGCAGTCCCGTTAAGCTCAGCTTAAGGTTGACTTAAGTTTGGGCAAATAAGCTTAATGCCGAAGCTGCCAATCAATTATTCGGGATTCAGACACTATGCCCATGTCTCAGCACATTCCAGCTCCGCGACGCGCTGTCCTCTTCACCTGGCTTGCAGTCTTTCTCGGCAGTGTTTTGATGGCCTGGGTGCCTGATATCACCTTTGCATCCGGGCTGTTCCTGCTAGGCGCTGCACTCGTGCAGGCCACCCTGCTGACCTCTCCTGCACTGCTGTTGTTTCTTCTGTGGCATTGGCGTTCCCGCTCTGGTGTCAATTCGCCCTGGCTGGCGGGCTCTGTCACTGTGGCCTCCGTGTTGCTCGTGTTGTTCCTGGTGGTGAATTACAAGCTGCGGGACATGTACGGTTTCTATTTCAATTTCTTCGTCCTGAATCTGCTGATGACACCGGGCGGTGTCGAGGCGATGGGCGTCTCAGCATCGACCAACGTCACGCTGGCGATTGTGGTTCTGGCTCTGGCGATTGGCGTGTGGCTGCTTCTGCGCTTTATTCCGTTCGAGCGGCTGTGGACGCGGCGTTTGCGCGTCAGCTATCTCGTGTCGGGATTCATCGGCGTCTTCCTGTTGCAGGGAAGCTGGTACGCCTGGTCTGAATTTCACTATGACAGAGCGGTTCTGCAGATAGCCGATCGAATCATCTGGTACATGCCCGTCAAAGCGCGCAGCTTTTTTGAAGACATGGGCGCCACGATCGACCGTCCCGAGGGTGCGGACATGGAAGTCGCCATCAGCGGCGGCAGCCTCAATTACCCAGCGGCGCCCGATACGCCGTTGAAGACACCCTACAACATCGTCTGGCTGGTGGCTGAATCCTGGCGCGCCGATATGCTGACTCCCGAGATCATGCCGCAGACCTGGGCCTTCGCGCAGAAGACCAAGCAGTTCCGCGAACATTACAGCGGCGGCAATGGCACCCGGATGGGCATGTTCTCGCAGTTTTATGGGCTCTATGGCAGCTACTGGTTCGACTTCCTCAATTCGGGACGTCAGCCCCTGTTGATGGAAGTGCTGCAGAAGAACGATTACGACATGATGGCCTACACCAGCTCGCGCTTCTCCTACCCGGAGTTCGACAAGACCGTGTTCGCCGGTCTGCCTGCGGCGCAGTTGCAATCCTATACCGAGGGTGATGGCTGGGAGCGCGATCGCAAGAACGTCGCCGACCTGCTGGGCTATATCGAAAAGGCCGAAGATCCCTTCTTTGGTTTCATGTTCTTCGAGTCCGCGCACGCCAATTATTATTTCCCCGAAGAGTCGGTTATCGCGCCGGATTACATCGAGGACTTCAATTACCTCACACTCGATATCGAGAAGGAAATCGAGCGCATCCGAGCCCGCTACATCAATGCCAACCACCATCTCGACAGTCAATTGGGCCGCGTGTTTGCCGCATTGGAAGAGCAGGGCAAGCTCGACAACACCATCGTGATTGTCACCGGAGATCATGGGGAAGAATTCATGGAGAACGGGCGCTGGGGGCACAATTCGACCTTCAGTCAGGAACAGATTCGTGTGCCGTTTCTGCTCTACGTGCCGGGGCAGGCTCCTCAGCAGTTCGACATCATGACCAGTCATCACGATGTGCCCGCCACGGTGCTTGCCGCACTGGGGATGGATATCGATCCGGCCACTTACAGTTATGGCCAGAACCTGCTCGCCGCGGACTACCATCGCAACTACACAGTCGCCAGCGACTGGCACGGCAACACACTGATCACGCCGGACGTGAAGATGGTCTTCAGCAAGAAAGGTGCGTTCTACGATGATGCGGCCACCAATCTGGATGACGATCCGATCGATCTCGCAACCTCGAACGCCCCTTACCGGGATGCGCTGGGGCTGTTTACCCGGGAATTGTCGCGGTTCTATCAATAAGACCCAACCAATAAGACCTGGCCAGTGAGGCTCAGTAAACGATGATCGTGGCGCTGACAGCGGGGAGTGCACAGAGGGCAGACACGGCGCAGAGCCCGGCTGCCAGCGTGCTTGC
>JBBTKA010000092.1:0-5339 GCA_038059145.1 Pseudomonadota bacterium | reverse complement strand
CGCCCAGCGAATTCGTCGAGCCGATGAACGTGCGCCGCAATGGTTGGAGCGCGGTTTCTGTGTTGAGCGTGCCGGATGTGCAGGGGCGCGAGAATCGCTTTTACCTCAAGCGGCAGGAGAACCAGCTGCGTTACTCCTGGCGCCATCCAATCGGGGCGCTGACGTATCAATACGAGGTGGAGGCATTTCAGAAAGCGGACAGCTTCGACTTGCCTACCGCCGAACTGATTACCTATGGTTTTCGCAACAATGGCGGGACGCGGCGCGGCATCGTCGTCACTCGCGAGGTGGCGCTGCCCGCATTGTCTGAATTTCAAAACCTCGCCGTCGATTGGATTGCCCTGCTGCCCGCTCTGCGTAACGCCGGTCAGCAATTGCTGCGTCTGCATCTGAGCGACTGGCAGCATGGTGCCTTGTACCCTTCGCATATTTTCATGGACCCGTCGAATGGTCGCATTCGCCTGATCGACTTCGAAAGAGCGCGCCGTGCGTGTGCCTGCACCGCAGCGGATGCCGATCTGCAGCAATTTCTGAAACGCGCAGACTGGATGCCCGATTTCGCACTGGCGGCGTTCCTCGAAGCCTATCGCGTCCGTATGCCCGGTCTGCTGCATCGACTCGGTGAACGCTTTCCCCATCGTAATCTCCTGTTGCAGGAGCCGTCCCCATCAGCGAGAACCCTCGCAGAGAGAACCATATGAGTGACCAGATCAGCTATGCGCGTGTGAAATCGGATGTGGAATCGGCAGACTCTTACAGCAAGCGCAATCAGCGCAAGCACGAGCAGGAAATGCTGATGATCGCGCAGGCCATGGGCATGACTAAGGGCGTGCGAACAGTGCTGGACGCACCGTGCGGAGTAGGGCGCGCCACCATCTGGATGGCGCAGCAGGGCCTTCAGGTCACGGGAATCGATCTGGGCGAGGCTGCATTGGCGCTGGCTGCCCGCCTGCTGGAAGATGAGGGGCTGCAGGCGACACTGGCCAGCCACGACATCTTCGCGCTTCCCTATGCTGACAAAGCTTTCGATGCCACGCTGTGCTTCCGGCTGTTGCACCACTTCGAGAGTCCGGAATTGCGGACTCGCCTCATCCGTGAAGTGTGTCGGGTCAGCGGCAAATATGTTCTGATGTCGCGCATTTCTCCCCTCTCGGTGACCTCGCTTCGCCGTCGTGTGCGGCTGCTGTTGACCGGTAAACCCATCAAGCAATACCCAGTGTCGGCCTCCGAAATGCATGCGGAATTCGCCGCTGCAGGCTTCGTCCCAGTCGGCGCCACTGGGCGTTTTGCCCTTTTCCACTCGCTGCAACTGCAGGTGTACAGCCGGAAGTGAGGTCTGTATACTCGCGTTTTTGTTGATACGTGGAAATCTTATGTTACGCATTGCTGAAGAAGCTTTGACATTCGATGACGTTCTGCTTGTCCCTGCGCACTCGACCGTGCTCCCCAAAATGGTCAGCCTGAAAACCCAGCTGACCACGTCTATCTCCTTGAATATCCCAATGATTTCTGCCGCGATGGACACGGTCACCGAGTCTCGTCTCGCGATTGCCATGGCGCAGGAAGGCGGTCTTGGGGTCATTCACAAGAGCATGAGCATCGAGCAACAGGCCCGCGAAGTCCGGATTGTCAAAAAGTATGAAAGTGGTGTTGTGAAAGACCCCATCACCATCGCGCCTACCGCCACCATTCGCGCCCTGATCGCCCTCATGCGGGAGAACGACATCTCCGGCATGCCCGTGGTGGAAGGCAGCAATCTGGTCGGCATTGTCACCAGCCGTGACGTGCGCTTCGAAACCAACTACGACGCGGCCGTGTCCACGATCATGACCCCGAAGAGCAAGCTGGTCACCGTCAAGGAAAATGCCAGCCATCAGGAAGTGAAAGAGCTGTTGCACGTCCACCGCATTGAGAAGGTGCTGGTGGTCAATGACAACTTCGAGCTGCGCGGCCTGATTACCCTCAAGGATATCCGCAAGTCGGAAGACTACCCGAACGCCTGCAAGGATCAGTTCGGACGTCTGCGCGTGGCTGCTGCTGTTGGTACTGGTGCTGATACGGCGGCTCGCGTAGCAGCTATCGTCGAGGCAGGTGTTGACGTGATCATCGTCGACACTGCCCACGGACACTCGCAAGGCGTGATCGATCAGGTGCGCCGCATCAAGAAAGACTACCCGCATATCCCGGTGATCGGTGGCAACATCGCCACGGCCGCCGCCGCGAAAGATCTCGCCGCTGCGGGCGCTGATGCGGTGAAAGTCGGTATCGGCCCCGGCTCCATTTGCACCACTCGCATCGTCACTGGTGTCGGCGTGCCGCAGATGACTGCCGTTGCCAATGTTGCTGAAGCGCTCAAGGGCACCAACGTGTCAGTGATCTCCGACGGCGGCATCCGTTTCTCCGGCGACATCGCCAAGGTGATCGCGGCCGGTGCGCATGTGGTCATGATCGGCAGTCTGCTGGCGGGTACCGAAGAGGCGCCAGGCGAAGTCGAACTGTTCCAGGGCCGCAGCTACAAGGCCTACCGGGGCATGGGTTCACTCGGGGCGATGGCGCACAGCCAGGGCTCCAGCGACCGTTACTTCCAGGACATCGGCTCCGGCACTGAAAAGCTGGTCCCCGAAGGCATCGAAGGCCGGGTTCCCTACAAAGGCCCGATGCACGCCATCGTGCATCAGATGATGGGCGGCCTGCGCTCCAGCATGGGCTACACCGGCTGTGAAGACATCCCGCAGATGCGCACCAAGCCCGTGTTCGTGAAGATCACCTCTTCCGGCATGAGCGAGAGCCATGTGCACGATGTAAGCATCACTAAAGAAGCCCCGAACTACCGCATGAGCTGAGGCTCGTGCGGTAAGCTTTTCCGCATCCCAACCTCCTTCAAGAAAGCAGAACATGGCTACCAAGAACATCCACAGTCAGAAAATACTCATTCTGGACTTCGGTTCCCAATACACCCAGCTCATCGCGCGACGCGTGCGGGAGCTGGGCGTGTATTGCGAGATCTGGGCCTGGGATAACGCCAGCGCCGACGACATCAAGGCCTTCAACGCCCGCGGCATCATCCTCTCCGGTTCACCGGAAAGCACGACTGAAGCCGACTCCCCGCGCGCGCCTGCGTTCCTGTTTGCAGGCGACCTGCCACTGCTCGGCATCTGCTACGGCATGCAGACCATGGCCATGCAGATGGGCGGACTTGTGGAAGCCTCGGACAAATCCGAGTTCGGCTATGCCGAAGTGACGCTGCCAAATCCTTGCCCACTTTTCGATGGCATCGAAGACCGCATCAATGACAGCGGCACCGCGATTCTCGACGTGTGGATGAGCCACGGCGACAAGGTCGTCACGCTGCCGCCGGACTTCATCATCTCTGCCGCCACCGAGACAGCGCCCATCGCCGCGATGTCCCACGTCAGCAAACCCCTCTTCGGCATCCAGTTCCATCCGGAAGTCACGCACACCTCCCAGGGCCTGCGCATTCTTGAACGCTTCGTGCGCAATATCTGCGCTTGCGAAGCGCTTTGGACCCCCGCGAACATCATCGAAGACGCCATCGCCCGCGTGCGCGAACAAGTCGGTACCGATCACGTATTGCTGGGACTTTCCGGCGGCGTGGATTCGTCCGTTGTCGCCGCGCTGCTGCACAAGGCCATCGGTGACCAGCTCACCTGCGTGTTCGTCGACAACGGCCTGCTGCGCTTGAACGAAGGCGATCAGGTGATGGCCACGTTCGCGAAGAACATGGGCGTGAAGGTGATCCGCGCCGACGCCGAAGCCAAGTTCCTCGGCGCGCTGGCCGGCGTCAGTGATCCCGAGAAGAAACGCAAAGCCATCGGCAATACTTTTATCGAAGTGTTCGACGACGAAGCCTCGAAGATTCATAACGTGAAGTGGCTGGCCCAAGGCACGATTTATCCCGACGTGATCGAGTCGGCCGGCTCCAAGACCGGCAAGGCGCATGTGATCAAATCGCACCACAATGTCGGCGGCCTGCCCGAAGACATGAAACTGGGCCTCGTGGAACCTTTGCGCGAGTTGTTTAAGGATGAAGTACGCAAGATCGGTGTAGAACTCGGGCTGCCGTATGACATGGTCTACCGGCACCCGTTCCCCGGGCCTGGTCTCGGCGTGCGGATTCTTGGGGAAGTAAAGAAGGAATATTGCGATGTGTTGCGACGGGCGGATGCGATCTTCATCGAGGAGTTGCATCGGTCAGGCTGGTATCACAAGACCAGTCAGGCGTTTGCGGTGTTTTTGCCGGTGAAGTCGGTTGGGGTGGTGGGCGATGCGCGGCGGTATTCTTGGGTGATTTCGTTAAGGGCTGTTGAGACGATTGATTTCATGACGGCACGGTGGGCGCATCTTCCTTACGAACTGCTGGAGACGGTGAGTAATCGGATTATCAATGAGGTTGCGCAGGTTTCGAGAGTTGCTTATGACGTGTCGAGTAAGCCGCCGGCGACAATCGAGTGGGAATAATAGTAGGAAATAAAATATAATAAAAACAACAACATATGATTTACAAAGTGGTTGCAAACTTTTTCCTAAGGCTTCAAAATTCAAGCACTTAGCAGAAGGTGAGAGTAAAAATGCCGCGAACTTTGACTACTATTGAAAACAATGAAAGACCCGATCCAAAAGCTACCAAGCCCAAGCGCGTGAGAGCTGCTGCCAGAATGTCAGACATTACTGACATTTACGGAGGCAAGGTGCGTATCTTCAGAACTACGCACAGTGGCGATGTTTATCAGATGCGTATGTGGATTGCTGAAGAGCAAAAGTATGTTCGCAGGACATTAAAAACCCGAGACAAAACCGCAGCACTCAAACTCGCAGAAGACGAGTTTATTATCTACAAAGCAAAAGTGCTGAATGGAGAAAAACTGTTCTCGCTGACAGCAGAAGAGCTGCGTGATAAGTACGTCAAGTACACGAGAGAAAGGGTCGAAGGTAATCAAATAAGTGCAGGTCGTTTCTCGAACATTCGGACATTTACAAAGCACTATCTTCAGTTTGTTGGCAAGACTTCTCGTATTCAAAACATCCCCAAGCTCACCTTCAGAAACTACCGCGCATTTCGTCAAAAGACGCTTCCCTCGATCACTATGACAGTCGTGCGTAATGAGTCTATTACGATCTCTCAGATGTACGGATGGGCTGTTGAGCAGGGTTATCTTGCTCAGACTCAGTTTCCAGATTTCGGTGAGATTAAAGTTCCGAGAGACGAAGTTCGGCGCAAAGGTTACTCAATTATCGAGTACAAGCAGATACTCCATATAGCCAAATTCTGGCATCAGAAAGTACCTCGTAATCATCCCGAAAGAGACAAAGAAATCTAC
>JBBTKA010000091.1:0-12867 GCA_038059145.1 Pseudomonadota bacterium | reverse complement strand
AAATGGCTCACGCAGATCAAAGTAAACAATGGCCCCGCCAACTTACGTGATGAGACCTCGCGCTATACAGAGCTGCTACCGGACGGCAAGAGTCTGCAGTTCACCTATCCAATGGGCGTCAAGTCCGTGATCACGTCGCCCTCCGGGCAGATGACGCTGACGCGCCGTGGCCTGCACGAGGTCACCGGCCTCGCCTGGTCGGGCAGTGGCTCGATTCGCCGGGTGGAAATTTCCGCCGATGGCGGCCGCACGTGGGCGGACGCGCTGATCGACGCCGACCAGCGCGAGCTGGCCCTGACCCGTTTCCGCCTGCCCTGGCTGTGGGAGGGGGCAGAGGCTGTGCTGCAGAGTCGGGCGACCGACAGTGCGGGCAATGTGCAGCCTTCCCGCGCCGCATGGGTGGCACAGTACAGTCCGGCCAACCGTTACCACTACAATGGCATTCAAAGCTGGGCGGTGTCTGCTCAGGGCGAGGTGAAGAATGTTTACGCCTGATCGCAAGCACGTTATCCGCAGCTCCAAGAACAAAGTCTTGCTCCTGTCATTGGCCGCTGGCGGCCTGCTGTTGGGCGGCGCGGTCATGGCCGCAGAAGGGCCGGGTCTCGGCAAGCCGATCGACGAGTCCCAGCTGCAGGGCTGGGACCTGATCGTGCAGCCCGACGGCACCGGTCTGCCCGAGGGCTCGGGCACCGCCGCACAGGGGCAGGCTGTCTACGAACAGAACTGCGCCGCCTGCCATGGCGCGAAGGGAGAGGGCAGCAATGGCGTGCCGGCGCTGGCCGGGGGGTCGCTGACCACCACGCCACCGCTGATGACGGCGGGCAGCTACTGGCCACACGCGAGCACGCTCTATGATTACGTGCGGCGTGCCATGCCGCCACTGGCGCCCAAGTCATTGAGTAATATCGAGGTTTATCAGGTAGTGGCCTATGTGCTGCATCTGCATGGCATCGTGGAACGTGATTTTGTGCTCGACCGCAACAGCCTGCCTCAGGTGAAGATGCCCAACAGCGGCAACTTCATCGACCGCAGCCAAGTGCAGCAGTGACATTGAACGAACCCCAGCTCACTGACCCTGCGCTATTCCGCCAGCAAGTCTGCATCGACGGTTGCTGGCAGGACGCCGACAGTGGTGCCACTCTCGACGTCCACAATCCCGCCAGCGGCGCATTGCTGGGCACGGCGCCGCTGTGTGGCGCTGCCGAGACCCGGCGCGCCATCGCAGCGGCCGCGCGCGCCTTGCCAGCCTGGCGCGCACTGACTGCCGGGGCGCGGGCAAGAATACTGCGGCGCTGGTTCGATCTGGTGCTGGCGCATCAGGAAGATCTGGCGCGGCTGATGACGCTGGAGCAGGGCAAACCGCTGGCCGAGGCGCGGGGCGAAATCGCCTACGCGGCCTCTTTCATCGAATGGTTTTCCGAGGAGGCCCGGCGCGTCTACGGTGACACCATCCCGGGGCACCAGAGCGACAAGCGCATCCTCGTCATTAAACAGCCGATTGGCGTCACCGCCGCCATCACCCCCTGGAACTTCCCCTCGGCGATGCTGACCCGCAAGGCTGCTCCCGCGCTGGCCGCCGGTTGCACCATGGTGATCAAGCCCGCCTCGCAAACCCCGTTCTCCGCGCTGGCGCTGGTAGAGCTGGCTCATCGCGCCGGAGTGCCCGCCGGGGTGCTCAACATCGTTACCGGCAGTGCCGCGCAGATTGGCGCCGAACTCACCGGCAATCCGCTGGTGCGCAAGCTCTCCTTCACCGGGTCGACCGAGGTCGGCAGGCAGCTGATGGCGCAGTGTGCCAAAGACATCAAGAAAGTCTCGCTGGAGCTTGGCGGCAACGCCCCGTTCATCGTCTTCGATGATGCCGATCTCGAGGCGGCGGTGCAGGGGGCGCTGGTCTCCAAGTTTCGCAACAACGGGCAGACCTGTGTCTGTGCCAATCGGATTTATGTGCAGGAGGGCATTTATGACGCGTTCGCCCTGCGCTTCCGCGCGGCCGTGAGTCAGCTGCGGGTAGGTGATGGACTGGAGGAGGGGGTGAGCCTGGGGCCACTCATCGATGCCAGCGCGCTTGCCAAAGTAGAGGAACATATCGCCGATGCCGTCCGCCTCGGCGCTCGCGTGACACTCGGGGGCACCGCGCATGCACGCGGTGGCAATTTCTTCGCACCCACGGTGCTGGAGGATGTGCCGCAGTCGGCATTGCTGGTGCGTGAGGAGACTTTCGGACCGGTGGCTCCGCTGTTGCGGTTTCACGGCGAGGCGGATGTCATCGCTATGGCCAACGACACGGAATTCGGTCTCGCGTCCTATTTATATTCGCGTGACATCGGGCGCATCTTTCGTGTGGCAGAGGCATTGGAGTGCGGCATTGTGGGCATCAACACCGGACTCATCTCCACAGAGGTTGCACCGTTCGGGGGCGTGAAATCATCGGGCATCGGACGCGAAGGATCGAAGTACGGAATCGAAGAATATCTGGAAGTAAAGTACCTCTGTCTCGCAGGTCTGTGAGGCAATCTCGAAATTATTTTATCCCTCTGATACTCCTCTTAAATGCTTCTCTTAAATGCCCTCGTAAATGCTTCTCTTAAATGCCCTCTTAAAGAGGGCGACTAAAGAGTGCGACAGTACCGTTCTGCGGCATGGTGGCACATCGATATTTTAAAAAACTTGACATTGGTCAACGAAAAGTGTGAAGCGTGAATTGTTTTTTTAAAAGCTTTACACAGGATTTTGCGGTGATATATTCAGCGCCCGAGAAAGGGCCCATAACATTGGGAGCCCCTTTTTCAAGGGAGAGTTTGTAAAGTCGGAGGAATTTGCAGTATGCATTGAGGTTCATCTTCACGCATGCAGAGGTCTGACTTTTGCCGCGTATTTCTTCGGAACCCGGCATTATTCCTCAGGCGTTACAACCACCTGTCTGCGCCCGCTTAAATTACACCACAAGTGCGGATTCGCTTTCGGGGTACACCAAAATAATATTTCAGAGGTTGAAGCATGAAGGTTAGTAAATACCCACAGAAGAAATTGCTTTGCGCAGCTATTTCCATTTCTCTGCTGCAAATCAGTGGTGCTGCACTTGGACAAGCAGCAGATCCAGAAGTTGAAGAAGTTGTCGTCACTGGCTCCTTCATTCGTCGCACAGAAGGTTTCCGCGCTGCATCGCCAGTAACACAAATCAGCGCAGATGACGTCGCACTGGCCGGCACCCCGAACATGGGTGACGTGGTTGCCAACATGAGCTTCAACCAGGGCTCACCTGTTACACAAAACTCCCTGACTGGCGCATCCAGCACCAGCACTTCCGTAAACCTGCGTGGCCTGGGCTCAGCTGCAACGCTGAACCTGGTGGACGGCATGCGTGTGATCGGTACCAACGTCAACACTTTCGTTCCGCAGATCGCTCTGGCGCGTCTGGACGTGGTGACTGACGGTGCAGCGGCATTGTACGGCTCACAGGCAGTGGCCGGTGTGGTCAACTTCGTTCCACGTGACTCCTTCGACGGCGTGCGCGTAGAACTGTACCAGCAGGGCGATGACCGTGGTGACTACAAAGACACCATGCTGAGCTTCCTGGGCGGCACCGAGTGGAATGGCCTGAACATTGTTGCGGCTGCCGAGTGGCGCGCGAACGGTACGCTGCGTATGCGTGACCGTCCGGAGCAGGCCAACGCCGGTCTGACTTCATCTTCTACCTCCAACCCAGGTAACTACACCGTTCCGCGTCGTGACGCGACGGGTCGTATCGTTGGCTCTTCCGTATTGCCAGATCCAGGCTGTGGCGCAACTCGTGCCGACCAGCCGATGACTGAAGGCTCCAACCCGAACGGCTTCCTGTTCAACCAGACCGGCGCTGCCGGTGGTACACGCTGCTGGTACGACTACGGCGAATTCTGGGACTACCGTACTGCACAAGACGTGGGTACTGCGTTCCTGAACCTGTCCTATGACGTCAGCGACGACCTGAGCCTGTCTGCACAGACCAGCTTCTTCTCCCGTCGTGCCTACAACCGTGGTTCAGCCTCCAACCCAGGCGGCCGCGTAGCCGAGCTGCCGACCATTCGTGGCGAGCTGCCAGGTAACCCCTTCCGTGCCAAGACTTCCACTGGCGCCCTGCTGTTCGCAGCAGATGCCAACAAAGATGGCATTCCAGACCGCAACACTGCGGGTCAGGTGATCCTTGATCCAGCCGGTATCGCGTTCAACGAAGACGTGAAATTTGCTGCATGGCGTCCATGGGGCAAGCAAGGTACGCTGCCGAGCCAGTTGAGCTCTGACGGTTCTTTGGCTTCTGACACTTACATCCGTGGTTTCCGTCAGGCCCTGAAGGCCGAGTTCGCGGTTCCTGGCGACTTCCTGGTGGATTGGAGAGGTACAGCGACTTACACGTTCTCTCAGCAACTGGACAAGAGCCTTGCGCCCAACTTCAGCCTGAGCGCCATCAAGCAAGGTCTGAACTGCGACGTGAAGAACGACCGCGAAGCCTGTTTCAACCCCTTCGTGGCCACCAACCCAGCCAACCTGAACACTCAGGCAGTGGCTGACTCGACTGTACTGCACAGCAACCGTGTGCATTCAGAAGACAAGCTGCAGACTTTCGACATCGTGTTCAACGGCGATCTGCCGCTGGGTGGATTCGAATTGCCAGGCGGCCCGATCGGTTCAGCAATCGGCTATCAGCGCCGTTCTGACCGTTTCAACGACATCCCCAGCCTGCACAGCCTGACTGGTGACGTGTTCATCGGTACGCAACTGTTCCCCACCAGCGATGGCCGTCATGTTGACTCCTACTTCGCCGAATTGTCAGTGCCAATCCTGGACAACCTGGAAGCGCAACTGGCAGTCCGTAACGAGAAGTACAGCACTGGGCAGTCTTCTACCGACCCGAAATACGGTCTGGTATACACCCCGTTCGACGTTCTGACACTGCGTGCCAGCGCCGGTACATCGTTCATTGCTCCGACTCTGAACCAGTTGAACGCACCGCAGTCTTGCGGTCTGACCAACGTATCCGATCCGTTCACTTCCTTTGCTGCGTTCACTGCGAACTGCTCACAGGGTAACCCGAACCTGGTACCGGAAACTGCCGACACAATGTCTTTCGGCTTCGAGCTGGAAATCATTGAGGACCTGAACCTGAGCATCGACTGGAGCGAGACTGACTTCACCGACCGTATCGTTTCTTCAACGACTACAGACGTGCTGGC
The DNA here is from genome assembly GCA_038059145.1 of Pseudomonadota bacterium. Classification (GTDB taxonomy): domain Bacteria; phylum Pseudomonadota; class Gammaproteobacteria; order Pseudomonadales; family Pseudohongiellaceae; genus UBA5078. The sequence continues at coordinate 7,657 of JBBTKA010000091.1, read as the reverse complement.
AACAGACTTCTTCAACTTCAAGCAGGCCACTGGTTTTGCCGGTCCAGGCAAGCCCTCTCTGGCGCAGGTTGCTGCCTGGAATGCGGACCCACGTTCTGACAAGCGCATCCAGCGTAACCCGGATGCGATGGATCAGATCGATCGCATCATCAGCGGCGACAGCAATGCTTCCAGCATGCTGGTCCGTGCAACTGACATGAAACTGAGCTACAGATTTGATCTGGAAGGCATCGGCTTCTTCAACGTTGCATTCGACGCGTCTTACCTGGACACATACGCTTACCAACTGCGCGCTGATCGCCCAGTCGTTGAAGGCGTAGGCAAGCAGAACGAGCCAACTGGTGCGGTTCCTCCGCTGCCACGCTGGAAAGGCAACCTGAGCGTGGGCTGGACCTCTGGTCAGCACAGCGCGAACATGACCGTGCGTTACCTGCACGACATGGCTTTCGACGCTAACCCGTTCGATTACCAGGCTAAGCTGCCGTACAGCAACTTCCGTAATCCGAAGGAACTGCACGCGTTCACCACTGTTGATGCAAGCTACAACTTCAGCCAGCTCGAAGCGCTGGGTGGCGAGTTTGCCTTCACAGTAGGTGCACGTAACCTGTTCGACAGACTGCCCCAGAAAGTGCCGATGCTTGGTGGTATTGAGTCCATCATGTACGACCCGACTGGCCGCATGCTGTACGCCCGTGTGTCTTACCAGATGTAAGACTTAAGGGCTGAAGCCGCAGTGCTCCGATTGTGGGAGCCTGCCTTGCAGGCGACTGCTCAGCAAGCACTGCGGCATCAAATAAAAAGGGCGATTCCATCAGGAGTCGCCCTTTTTTTATGCGCCGAGATTTGGTTTAAGAGTAAAGATACAGTGCTGTATTTTTACTCTTACACCAGCTTTTTCACGAATTCTTCTGGAGCGATAGGCCTGCTAAACAGGAAGCCCTGTACCTCGTCGCAGTGATGCGTGCGCAGGAACGCGAGCTGCTCTTCCGTCTCCACCCCTTCTGCCAGTGTCTTGAAACCCAGCCCTTGAGCCATGCCGATGATGGCAGTGACGATGGCTTCATCTTCCGGGTCCTTGCCCAGATCCCGTACGAAGGATTGATCGATCTTCAATTTTTCGATCTGAAAGCGCTTGAGGTAATTGAGCGACGAATAGCCGATGCCGAAATCGTCTATCGCGAGCGAGACCCCCAGCTTGTGCAATCGCTCGAGCACGTCGAGCGTCAGCTCTGAGTTGTCCATGGCGATGCCCTCGGTGATCTCCAGCTCCAGCAGCGCCGGCTCAAGGCCGCAGCTGTGCAGTGCCTGGAAGACTTCGTCATAGAACGACTTCTGGCGGAATTGCACCACCGACAGGTTGACGGCGACGGGCACCACCGGCAGTCCCCGCTTCTGCCACTCCGCCACCTGACAGACGGCCGTGCGCAGAACCCAATTGCCGATCTCTAGAATCAGGCCGCTTTCCTCCGCGACAGGAATGAACTCGGCGGGCGACACCAGGCCGCGCGTCGGATGCTGCCAGCGCACCAGCGCCTCGGCACCGATCAGCTTGCCGGACACCGCCTCGTACTGGGGCTGATACACCAGACAGAACTGCTCGCCCTCGATAGCCTGGCGCAATTCACTCTCCAGATGCAGCACCGCGCTCGCGTGTTCATGCATCTGCCGGGTGAAGAACTGGAAGTTGTTGCGCCCGCTCTGCTTCGCCCGGAACAACGCCGCATCGGCGGACTGCACCAGCTCTCCGAAATCTTTGGCGTCGTGGGGAAACACCGCAATGCCGATACTGCCCGTGAGCGTCAGGCGCTGCTCCTCGATGGTGAAGGGTTGAGCGATCATCTCGAGGATTCTGCCAGCGGTATGGGCTGCTGCCTCCGCGTCCTTGCCGGGCAGGAGCAGAGTGAAGTCGTCACCGCCCTGGCGCGAGAGAATTTCATCGGCCTCCAGAATATGCGTCAGGCGATCGGCCATCTGCTTGAGCAGCTGGTCTCCCACGCCGTGCCCCAGAGACTCGTTGATGATCTTGAAGCGATCCAGATCGATGCACATCAGCGCCACATGCCCCGCAGTGCGGTTGGCGCTAGCCAGCGCGTGCAAGGTCAGATCGCGCAGCAGCTGACGGTTCGGCAGGCGCGTCAGCGGGTCGAAGTTGCTGAGGAACTGAATCTTTTCCTGCGTCGCCTTGTGCTCGCTCAGGTCCATCAGGATGGCGATGTACTGAATGATCTGACCGTGCTCGTCCCGCACGGTGTTGATGGACAGCCATTGCGGGTAGGTGTCGCCATTCTTGCGACGGTTCATCAGTTCGCCCTGCCAGTGGTCACCTTCGAGCAGAATCCGGGTAATCCCGGCGAAGAAGTCGGCGTCGTAAAGATCAGCGGCCAGCAGAGTGGCCTCCGTCCCCTTGACCTCTTTCTCCGTGTAACCCGTAATCGTGGTGTAGGCCGGGTTGACCGACATGATGCGGTTGCTGGCGTCGGTGATGACGATGCCATCGCGGCTCGCTTCGAACACCTGTGCATGCAACCTCAAGGTACTCTCGAATTTCTTGCGCTCACTGATGTCGGTGGAAATTCCACACAGCGCATATATGGTGCCGTCGGCGCGGCGCAGGGGCAGCTTGACGGACCAGTAGGTCACCAGGGCGCCCGAGCTGGTGACCAGGTTGGTCTCCTCTCTCTGCACCGTCTCGCCCTTCTCAAAAACCAGACGATCATTCTCGCGAATCGCCCGCACAGTGGCTGCATCGAAGAACTTGCTGTCATCGGCACCGATGACTTCGTCCAGCGTCGTGTGTAACAGGTCCAGCACGGGACGGTTGGCGTAAAGATAGCGGCCCTCTATGTCCTTCAGGTAGATGCAGGCGCTGACCTTTTCCATGATCGTGGAAATGCGCTCCTCACTCTCCGCCAGCGCACTGGTGGCCTTCTGACGCCGCATCTCGCGATCGAAATTGTCGAGAGCGAAGCTGATGTCACCGGCCAGCTCGGTCAGCAGGGCTATGATCTCTGCGTCAAACGCGCCGACCTGCGAGTGATACACGTTGAGCACCGCGAAGGGTTTGCCATCGCGCTGAATCGGGAACGCGGCACTCGCCCCCCAGCCGAAGTCACGCGCCAGATCATGCCAGGGGCGTGTGCTCTCTTCGGCCAGGTAGTCGTTGACGATGACCGGATAGTTCTCGCGCAGAGCCCGGCCAGTCGGGCCACGGCCCTCGGCGGTTCTGGCGTCAGACGATACCGTCAGGTTATCGAGATAGGCGAGGCCGCTGCCGTACGAGGCCATGACGCCGACGCACTGCGCCGACGGGTCATCGGCGGGTGCAGCGGACGGATTGAGTTGCCCGATCCAGGCCATGCGCATCTGGCCGAAATCCACGGCCACCTGACACACCAGTGGAAACAGCTCACGCTCGTCGCCCATGCGGATGATCGCCTGATTGATCTCGCTGAGTGCCTGATAGATGTGCGTGAGGTAATTGATGCGCCGCTCGGCCTTCTTGTGCACGGTGTAGTCTCGCACCACGGCGATGTAATGGGTTTTGTCGAGCGGGGTGGCGTGAACTTCCACCGGAATCAGCGAGCCGTCCTTGTGTTGCAGTGACCATTCTTCCAGATGACTGCCGACGCTCATCATCACCGGAATCTGTTCCTCCAGGCGTGCGTGTTCGCTGGCGGCCATCACGTCATGCGGCCGAAGGTGCTGCAACTCTGCAGCCGAGTAGCCCGTCAGGCGTTGGAAATTGGGGTTGCTGTCGATAATCCGGTGACTGAGATCGAGCAGCACGATGCCATCACCGGCCTGATTGAACAGGCGGCGAAAGCGATTCTCTGCAGACGCTCTGCCGCTCGTGGTCAGCCAACTCAACATGCCGAGCATCAAAGTGAGCAGGGTGCCACTGAAAGCCACCAGTTCCTGTCGGAAAGGCGACAGCACGCTGGCCTCGAAGGCTGGTGTTGCGCTGACGCGGATGGTCCAGTCGCGCCCGCCCACAGCGAGTGACATATCCAGCTGAGCGCGCCCTTCGAGGTGGCGCAATTCGTGATCCACGCCGTCCGAGTGGAACAACAGCGACGCTTCGCCTTGTGGCTCCCCGTCGTGAATCTCGATATCCAGATCGGGATTGAATTCGCCGCGCAACCCGGCCATGAAATCGATCATGCGGAAGGGCACGTCCACCCAGCCTATGATGGCTGCCTCGCGTTCCGCGAGCGTGGCGGTCGGCGCTCCCTCCCGGTAGACCGGCAGATACATCACGAAGGAGGTTCTCGCTTCACGCCCGCTTTCCTGCACCAGCGTCAGCGGCGCCGTGATGGCAATGTCATTGCTCTGCAGCGCACGGTTCATGGCCGAGCGCGCCGGCTCTACCGTCAGTACGTCGAAGCCCAGTGCCGCCAGATTGTCGCCTTCCAGAGGTTCGATATAGACGATGGGTGCATAGCTCGGGCGTATGCCCGGCGGGGTAATGGTGTAATCGGGAAAGGTACTGGCGCGCGTCAGAGCAACGTGCGTCTCGATCTGGTCTGCGGGAATCAGTCTGACCAGGGCGATACCCAGAACGCCCTGCAATCGCTGCGGAAACTGCAGAGAGTCTATGTAGCGAGTGAACTCGTCGTAAGTAATTTCTTCTGAAGCACCGAGGAAGCCCTGCACGCCGCGCATGACGACCTGAAAGGTGTCGAGTTTGTGCTCGATATTGACGGCTGCACGGCGCGCGGCTGCTTCGAAATTGACAGTGAGGCTTTCGATATCGCGCTCGCCTGTCTCTTTCCACAGCAGTGCGGTAATGGTGGCGCCACCGATCATTACCAGTGTCGTCATCAGCAGCGGCATGTGCCTGCCGATGCGCTTCGTTCCTCGCTTTTCATCCATATGGTGAACCCGGTCCGTCGTTGTTCCACACGCCCGCGTCGCCTGTCCGGGCCGCACTATGCAGAACAGAACTAGACAAAACTGCACAGAGCAACAGAGTAGACGGCTGTACGTGGACTGTCCAACGATACTCTTTCAGAATGTGACTCGCTTGTGACAATTGGGCTGTGCCGGTTGGCGATAGCTCTGTGATAGTATCGCGGCTTTTTACAGTCAGCCGACTCGATGCAGCCAGGACTGGCGGATTGGGAAATTCATTTTGGCCACCACAATAAGACACTCCCTGATTTCAGCTATTCGCGCTTCCTTTTCACAATGCCACACGCTGCTGGCGACGACCGCCGTCGCGATGACGCTCGTTCCGGCAATGGCATCTGCTCAGCCTGAGCCGCTGGCCACGGGTCTTCCCGCCGCCCTGCCGCGCATCGAACTGAGTGAAAATGCCCGCGTCACTCTCGATGGCGAGCTCAATGAAGCGGTGTGGCAGCAGGTGCCCCCTTTTGACGGCATGCGGGTCACCAAACCCGACACGCTGGCCGAGGCGTCGCTCGATACCCGCACCTATATCTTCTATAACGAACGCGGTCTGTACGTCGGCGTGCAGAACGAACAGTCTCCCGAGACGCTGGTGGCCCGCATGAGCTCGCGGGATCAGGATCTGGAGCGCGATGCCTTCGTGCTCGCCATCGATCCTTCCGGCAGCGGCCTCTACGGCTATCTCATGCAGATCAACCTCGGCGACACCGTCAACGACGGCACCATTCTTCCCGAGCGCCAGATCGCCCTGCAATGGGATGGCCCCTGGAATGCGCGCACGGCAGAGACCGAGCAGGGCTGGTCCGCCGAGATTTTCATTCCCTGGTCGATGATGAGTCTGCCCGAGGCGAGTGCCGAGCGCACCATCGGTCTCTACACCGAGCGCCGGGTCGCCCACTTGAACGAGACCTGGTCATCGCCACCATTGCCGGACACGTCTACCGGTTTCCTCTCGGCGTTCACCAAGGTGTCCTTGCGCGAGATTGATCCGCGCACGCAGTTGACCTGGTACCCGTTTGTCGCCAGCAACTTCGACAACATCCGCAACGAGCGCGAGTCGCGCGTCGGCACCGACATCTACTGGCGCCCATCGTCCAATCTGCAGCTCACTGCCACACTCAATCCGGATTTCGGTTCTGTCGAATCCGATGACGTCATCGTCAACCTCGACGCCTTCGAAACCTACTACGCGGAGAAGCGCGCCTTCTTCCTCGAAGGGCAGGAGATCTTCATCACCTCGCCGCGCGCCGGGGACGATGGCGGCCCGAGCAATGCCGGCCCCCGAGGCAGCGGCGCACGCGGACAGCCGACGACGATGCTCAATACGCGTCGCATTGGTGCCTCCCCGGACTATGTGCTCCCCACCGGTGTGAAGTTTGATCCCGTGGACCTCGGCCGCCCGGCCGACCTCATGGCCGCCTTCAAACTCACCGGCCAGAGCGGCAACCTGCGCTACGGCACGCTGGTCGCGACAGAGGATGACAGTCAGATTCGCGGCCGCGACGCCGCCAACAATTCCGTGCTGGTAGAGGCCGAGGGGCGCGACTTCATGATTGGCCGCCTCCTCTACGAAAACACCAATGGCGGCGGTCGTCGCGCACTGGGCTGGATGACCACGCAGCTCGAAGGCGCGGTGGCCGACGCCACGGTGCATGGCGTGGACATGCATTACTTCTCGCCCGACGCCCGCTGGGTGACGGATGCGCAGTTGCTGAACAGCCACGTGGACGGCAAGTCCGGTTCGGGCATGTTCTTCGACATGAGCTTCCTGCCTCAGCGCGGCACCACGCATCGCTTTGGCGGTGAGTACCTCGGCAAGGATCTGGACATCGACGACTTCGGCTTCTGGCGCCGCGCCGACAGCATCGGCCTGGAGTATCAATACAAGGTCAGCGAGTCCAATCTGGAACGCTACCGCAGCCGTACGCGCAGCCTGACGTTCCGCTATTACTGGAACGAGAAGGGTGAGGGCGTGCGCGCCGGTATCTACACCGATCAGGACTGGGTGCTGCACAACAACCACAGTATCGGCATCAGCGCCAACTACTTCCCCGGCCGCGTCGAAGACCTGCTCACGCGTGGCTATGGCACCTTCGAGATTCCCGAGCGCTGGGACGGCCGTCTGGCCTGGAACTCGGATCGCGCGCAGCCACTGAGCTTCAGCTCCACGCTGATGCTGCAGCAGGAAAACCTCGGCGTGCGGCGCCTGACCCTCGGCGTCGGTGCCAACTGGCGCCCGGTGGATCGCTTCTCGATCCAGCTCGACGTCGAGCGTATCGACCGCGAGTCCTGGCTGGTGCATCGCGGCCGCAACAACCTGACGTCCTACGAGACCAAGGAGTGGGCGCCGAAGCTGGGCGTCGAGTATTTCGTGACGGCCAAGCAGCAGTTCCGGGTGTCGATGCAGTGGGTGGGCATCGCGGCAGTGGGGGACAAATTCTTCACCAGCAATCCGCTGCGCACCGAAGCGCTGACCGAGGTGGCGAGGCCGGCGGTGTCGGATGATTTCAATATCAGCCGGATGAGTTTCCAGGCGCGGTATCGGTGGGAGATAGCGCCACTGTCGGATCTGTTCGTGGTGTATACGCGAGGGAGCAATCTGCCGCGTAGTTTTGACGATGACACCGAGGGGCTGTTCCGACATGCCTGGACCGACAAAATTGTCGACACTTGGGCGATCAAACTGAGGTATCGGATTGATAGTTGATGTGAACTTCGTGGGCCGGGGGGGGGGGGGGGGGGGGGGGGG
>JBBTKA010000090.1:0-8873 GCA_038059145.1 Pseudomonadota bacterium | reverse complement strand
GACAGAACCCTGCCGTTCTGCTCGGAACCGTGACGGTCAATTTCTGCGGGCATCCTGAAGTTCTCGAGGTGTTCAAGGTGGAGGCGCGCGCCAGTACGCCGAGCGCCGCCAAGCGCGGGAAGACGGGCAAGGCGGCGGGAGTCACTCATTATGTTCTTGAGCATCCCCTGTTCAGTGCCTGCGGTGCGGGCTCCATCTATTGCAATGATCATTACGGGCCATTTGCCACCGATGCTCACAAATTCGCGCTCTATTGCGTAGCGGTGTGCGAATTGCTGCGCACCCACAAGCTTGGCGTCGTCGATGTCCTGCACCTGCACGACTGGCACGCAGCGCTACTGGCGATTCTGCGGCGCTATGCCACCGCGTATCAGGCTTTGCGCAATATTCCTGTGGTGTACACCATCCACAATCTTTCACTGCAGGGGGTGCGGCCGCTCTCCGGCGACGGTTCATCGCTGCATAGCTGGTTCCCCGATCTGGTGCCGGACCTCGCGTTTATTCAGGACCCTCGGCACTGGGATTGCGTCAACCTCATGCGGGCCGGCATTCTGCTTGCGGATCGCGTGCACGCGGTTTCACCGAGCTATGCCAGAGAGATTCTGATTCCGACAGATCTGGCGCATGGCTTCATCGGTGGCGAAGGTCTGGAAGGGGATCTGCAGAAGCTGGACGCCTCCGGGCGGCTGATCGGCATTCTCAATGGCTGCGATTATCAGCATGCTCCCGCGCCGAGGCGCCCGCGAGCACAGCTGCTGGATCTCATCGAGCGCTGTCTGCTGAGCTGGGTGGGCGACAAGCAGCAGGTCCCGGCTGCGCATTTCTATGCGCAATTGCGCCTGGCACAGTGGCGGCGTTGTCGTCGCCCGGTGACAGTCACGTTGACCTCCGTTGGCCGTATCACGGGACAGAAGTGCCGATTGCTGCGCGAACCGGTGGCGGCCGACAAGGGCACTTCGTCCGCTCCAATCAGCGCCCTGGAGCGACTGCTGCAGGAGCTGGGGGATGGCGTTTTCATCATGATCGGCAGTGGAGACGAGGCTTATGAACATTTCTTCACCTCGGTCATGGCACGGCATGAAAATTTTCTGTATCTGCGTGGCTTCTCGGAGGAGCTGGCGGACGCGCTCTATAGTGCCGGGGACTTGTTCCTGATGCCGAGCAGCTACGTGCCATGCGGGATCAGTCAGATGCTGGCGATGCGTGCCGGTACTCCGTGCATTGTGCACCACGTCGGTGGTTTGAAGGACACCGTCCAGCACGGCGTCAACGGCTTTGGCTTTGGCGGTGACACACCGGGGAGCCAGGCCGAGAACATGTTGGAGACTGTCAAGCAGGCCTGCGCCACCATCGCGAGACCGGCGCCGTGGCAAAAAATCCGTCGCGCGGCCGCCGATAGTCGCTTCTCCTGGGACGTCGTGGTTCGTCGCTATGTCGACGAACTGTACGCACCCTGACATCGACCTATGCCCGCATCCGTTCACAGCCTGATCCCCTTCATCTTCGTATTCGTCTGGAGCACCGGCTTCATCGTCGCGCGCTATGCCATGCCTTACGCCGAGCCAATGACGTTTTTGTTTCTGCGTTTCAGCGGCGTGCTGGTCTGCATGTTGCCTGTGGCACTGTTGTGGCGGGCCAGATGGCCCTCTTTGTCCCAGGTCGGCCACATCGCCGTGGCGGGTCTGCTGCTGCAGACTGGCTATCTGGGAGGCGTCTGGGCAGCCGTCAAGCTGGGCATGTCTTCGAGCCTGGCCGCCCTGATCATGGCCCTGCAACCGATCATTACCGCCTGGCTGGCGGCAATGGTCGCGGAGAAAGTGTCGGCGCGGCAGTGGTTGGGATTGCTGGCGGGTTTCGGTGGCGTCGCGCTGGTGGTCGCCGCGAAGTTCTCACTGATCGGCCTCACGCTGCAGAGTCTGAGCCTTGCCGGCGTTGCGCTGGCCAGCATCACTGTCGGCACGTTGTATCAGAAGCGTTACTGCCCTGACTTTGATCTGCGTGCGGGTTCGGTCATTCAATTTGGTGCGGCGGCGCTGCTGTGTGTGCCGTTGATGTTTCTGTTTGAAACTCGCGAGATTGACTGGCAGCCAGCGTTGGTTGCGTCGTTGCTGTGGTCGGTACTGGCGCTGTCGATCGGTGCCATCACGCTGCTGTTCATCATGATCCGCGACGGTGCGGCCACTCGCGTCACCAGTTATCTTTATCTGACGCCGCCGGTCACTGCGCTGATGGCGTGGGTACTGTTTGCCGAGCCAATCACGGCAACAACGCTCGCGGGCACGGCATTGACTGTCGTCGCGCTGTGGTTGGTGACGCACGAGGCTGCCGGCCGTGCCGGGGCTATTGATCATGCGAATGAAATCGCTGGCGGGCCAGCTCCCACAGGGGTGCGGCGCGACTGACCGTGGTTTCTAGCCTTTTCCGGCAGAAAGCGCTATAACTTCGGCTCGTTCAGTCTCCCCCCGCGAGGAATTCATGATTCGCCTATACATCCTTGTCATCAGCGCCATTCTGCTAGTCGGCTGTTCGGACAACACGCCTGGAAACGCTTCCGGTACTGCAAAAAACCCTTCGACACCAGCCTCTTCAGCGGAGACGACAAGTACTCCGGCTGCCGCTGGCTATGAGCTGGTCGAGACGGTCACTGGCGGTGACGACGATATCGTCATTCCTTACAAGAAGTTCGTCTATGAGAATGGCCTGACGGTGTTGCTGCACGAGGATGACTCGGATCCACTTGTGCACGTCAATATCACTTATCACGTGGGCTCGGCACGCGAGGAAGCACAGCGATCCGGCTTTGCGCACTTCTTCGAGCACATGATGTTCCAGGGCTCGGCGCACGTGGGTGACGACGAGCACTTCCAGATCGTCACCGAGGCCGGTGGCTCCCTGAATGGGTCTACCAGTACCGACCGCACCAATTATTATCAGACTGTGCCGAGCAATCAGCTGGAGACAATTCTCTGGCTGGAGGCGGACCGCATGGGTTTCCTGCTGGAGGCGGTGACTCAGGAGAAGTTCGAGATCCAGCGTTCCACTGTCAAAAACGAGCGTGGTCAGAACGTCGAGAACCGGCCCTACGGACGCGTTTACGAGGAGCTTATTGCGGCGATGTATCCGTCCGGACATCCTTACTCCTGGCCGGTGATCGGCTATCCGGAGGATCTCGATGCGGCGACGCTTGATGATCTGCGGCATTTCTTTTTGCGCTGGTACGGGCCTAACAATGCGACTCTGATCGTTGCCGGAAATCTGGAGGAAGAGAGCACGCTGGCCCTCATCGGGAAATATTTCGGCTCCATTCCGGCCGGGCCCGCTGTCGAGCGGGCACAACCGGTCACGGTCGCACTCGATCAGGATCGCTATGTTTCCTATGTTGACCAGAACATCCGCTTCCCACTGCTGATTCTCGCCTATCCCTCTGTGCCTTATTCCCATCCGGATCGGGTTCCGCTGGCAGCGCTGGCAGACATCATCGGCGGCGGACGAAAGTCGTTGTTCTATCAACAATTCGTGCTCAGTAATCGCGCCATTGATGCCAGCGCCTCGAACAGCGCTCAGGAATTGAGCGGCATGTTCAGCCTTGAGGTGCAGGCTTTCCCCGGTGCCGATCTGGCGCAGTTCGAAACCGACATTCGTGCGATCCTCGCAGCGTTCGACGCCGACTCCATTACCGATGAGGATCTGGAGACCTTCAAGGGTCAGACCGAGGCATCGCTGATCAATGGCCTGGAAAGCGTGCAGGGCAAGGCGTCGCGTCTCGCTCTCTATGATTACCTGCTGGACAATCCGGATTATCTGCCGCAGGAGATCGCGGCCCTGCGTGCTCTGACCAGAGAAGACGTGTTGCGTGTCTTCAATCAGTACATCGCGGACAAACCCGCCGTGCTGCTCAGCGTGTTGACGCGCGACGCACCTGATGCGCAGGCGCAGCCGGACAATTTCACACCAACACCGGCGCTGCGTGTGACCGATTCTTCACTGGACAGTCTTGAACCGCGCCCGGTTATCGACACCTTCGATCGTGCAGCACGCCCCGGTGCTGGTCAGGCACCGCTGGTACCAGTGCCTCCATTCTGGCGTGAGCAACTCGCCAACGGCGCACAGGTTATCGGGACTGTCAGCAACGAGATCCCCACAGTCACCCTGCGGCTCAGTTTTACGGGAGGGCACCTGCTCAATACACCGGAAAACTACGGACTGGCACGTCTGACGGCGGCCATGTTGAATGAAGGCACCGAGCAACTGAGCGCTGAACAATTTGAGGTGGAACTGCAGAAGCTGGGCAGTCGCATCAATGTCAGTGCCGGACGCGAACGCATGACTGTGACGGTGAATAGTCTCAGCCGTAACATAGACGCGACTCTGGACTTGCTCGAGCAGCGTCTGCTGACGCCGTCTTTTACACAGGAAAACCTCGATCGATTGCGCCGCCAGCAGATCGAGTCATTGCAAGCCTCCCGAGAGCAGCCGAATGCGATTGCCAGTGAAGTCTTCGCGAAACTGCTGTACGGAGAGGAACACAGTTTTTCCGTGCCGGTAGACGGGCGCATCGAGACACTTGAGGCAATCACGCTGGCCGACATTGAAGCGTTCGCGCGCCGCAGTCTGGCAACCGAAGCCTTGCAGATCGTGATCGTTGGCGATGTCGAACAGACGCAGATCATGCCCGGCCTGACTTTTCTCGATGGTTTGCAGCGTGAGGCGGCGGCCCCGCGCGTGCAGCCGACACTGCCGACGATTACAGAGAACACGCTTTATCTGGTCGACAAGCCCGGTGCGGCACAATCCGAGATTCGCATCGGTTATGTCACCGACATGGCCTACGACGCCACGGGTGAGTACTTCAAGAGTTCGCTGATGAATTACGTGCTGGGTGGCGCCTTCAGCAGCCGTATAAATCTCAATCTGCGCGAGGACAAGGGTTACACCTATGGGGCCAGGAGTGCGTTCTCCAGCACGCACTATGCGGGGCCGTTCAGTGCCTCGGCGAGTGTGCGCATGGACAGCAGCGCGGACTCCGTGCGGCAGTTCATCAACGAGATCAGCAGCTTTCGCGACACCGGCATCACTTCCGAGGAGCTGACCTTCATGCGTGCCGCCGTCGGTCAGAACGATGCGCTCAATTACGAGACGCCGGGACAGAAGGCCGTCTTCCTCGGCGACATCATCGACTACGGCCTGGAGGCGGATTTTGTGGCGCGGCAGAGTGAGATCATAAACACCATCTCACAGGAAGAGATCAATGCGCTGGCGCGTGAAAACCTGCCGCTGGAACGGATGTTGATTCTGGTCGTCGGCGACAAGGCTGTGATCGGCGAGTCGCTGGCCGAGCTCGGGTATCCAATTGTGGAGCTCGATACCACCGGTGTTGTGGTCAACTGAATGACTGCTCCGTCACGCCAGCGCACCCCGGTCTGTCTCGACACTGATCGCAATTTCGATGACCTGGCGCCTCGTTTTGCGCGCAATGTCTACGGAGGTCTGAAGGGTGAGTTGCGCCTCGCCGTTCTGCGTCGAGATTTCGCTGAGTTTCTTCCCGCCTGTCTGCAGCCGTGCGGCGGCGCTGTTGCGCCGCTGCGGATACTTGATGCAGGCGGAGGGCAGGGGCAATTCGGTCTGCAACTGGCGGCATGTGGCCATGCGCTGACCCTGTGTGACATTTCTGCCGAGATGTTGAAACTGGCGCGGGAGCAGGCCAGCGCGCAGGGGCTCTCCGCTGTGGAATTTGTACACGGTTCCGTACAAAGCATGGCGCAGGATGTGCAAAGTGGCACTCGTGCGCCCTTTGATCTCGTGTTGTGTCATTCGGTATTGGAGTGGGTTGCGGATCAGAAGGGGCTGGTGCGAGCACTGTTGCCACTGGTCAGGCCTGGCGGCTATCTGTCCCTGACGTTCTATAACCGGCATGGCATGGTGATGAAGAATCTGCTGCGCGGTAAACGCTCGCCCATTCTCGACAACCGTTTCGTGCCCAGTGCGGGCAGCCTGACGCCGACCCGGCCGCTGGATCCGCAACAGGTGCTTGTGTGGCTGGAGGAGGATCACTGGTCAATCATCTGCCACAGCGGCATCCGGGTGTTTCATGATCTGCTGTTGACCCCGGAGGGACGCGCAATGCCGGAGCCAGAGCTGATGGCGCTGGAGTTGGAGCTTTCCCGTCAGGAACCTTATCGTGCGCTGGGCCGTTACCAGCACGTACTTGCAAGGCGGCTTTGAGCAGATAGCTAAAGAGAGTAGAATCCGCGCCTCGTCTCACTTGTTACATGCCAAACTGGCCCGTGGAGCTCATGAAAACACTGCATCTCAATAAAGGCCGCGAATCCTCCCTGCTGCGTCGACATCCGTGGGTGTTTTCCGGGGCCATCGAGCGCTTGTCCGGTAATCCGGGTTCGGGTGAAACCGTGCGGGTGGTGGATGCCGGTGGCAAATTGCTGGGCTTGGCGGCGTATTCGCCAAGCTCGCAGATTCGTGCGCGCATGTGGACCTTCGGCACAGAACAAACTATCGATAGCGGATTTTTCCATGCACGTCTGCAGATGGCGGTGGCCAGACGACAGGCAATGCTCAGCGATCCTCAGCGCACCGGTTGTCGGCTGGTGTATGGTGAATCAGATGATTTGCCAGGTCTGATTGTAGATCGCTATGGCGACTATCTCGTTTGCCAGTTTCTGTTCGCTGCTGTCGAGGTGTGGAAGGCCGAGATCGTCGAGAATCTGCGTAATCTGGTGCCCTGCAAGGGGATCTATGAGCGTTCCGAGGCCGCAGTGCGTGCCCGCGAAGGCCTGGAACCTGCACAGGGGCTGCTGTGGGGTGAGCAGCCCCCGGAACTGGTTGAGATCAATGAGCAGGGCAGGTTGTACGCTCTCAGCATCGCACATGGTCACAAGACCGGTTTCTATCTCGATCAATACGATAACCGCGAACGTGTGCGCCAGTTGTCCCAGGGGCGCAGTGTGCTCAACTGTTTCTGCTATACGGGTGGTTTCGGCATCGCCGCGCTGCAGGGGGGAGCCAGTCATGTGGTGAACATCGATTCCTCAGCGCCATCGCTGGAACTGGCGCAGGAAAATTTCCGGCGCAATGGTTTTGATCCTTCGCAATATACGCTGACCAATGCCAATGTCTTCGAGATTCTGCGTGAATTCAAACAGGCACAACGCCACTTCGACTTGATTGTTCTTGACCCTCCCAAGTTTGCCGAAACCAAGGCACAATTCAAACGCGCCGCGCGCGCTTACAAGGATGTGGCGCTGCAGGCCGCAGCGTTGCTCAATCCTGGTGGGTTGCTGGTGACCTTTTCGTGCTCGGGTGCCATTGATCTTCCGCTGTTCCAGAAAATTACGGCAGACGCGGTGCTTGACGCTGGTCGGCAGGGACAGATTCAGTATTATCTGCACCAGGCTGCAGACCATCCCGTGGGGCTGCCATTTCCGGAAAGTCTTTACCTGAAAGGTCTGGTGTGCAGGCTGGATTGAATCCGGGCTATAATCGCGGCGCAGCTAATATTGGAGACTTGATGAAGATTGCAGCCATTGTGATGGACATTGAAGGTACCACCAGTGGTATCGGTTTTGTGCAGAATGTCCTCTATCCGTATTCTCTCAAGCATATCGGTCCGTTCCTGCGCGAGCATCGTGAAGAGCGCGATGTGGCGCGAGTACTGGTACGTCTCAGCGCCAGTACCGGCATTCCACTCCACGATCTCGAGGGCATGATCCGGCAGTTGCAGCAGTGGATTCGCGACGACGAAAAGGACCCCGAGCTGAAGACGCTGCAGGGCATGATCTGGGAAAAAGCCTATAAACAGGGGCTTTTTCAAGCGCACGTCTATCCGGATGTTCCCGAAGTCCTACAGCAGTGGCAGCAGGAAGAGCGCAACCTGTATGTGTTTTCCTACGGGTCTGTGAAGGCGCAGCAATTGTTTTTCCGCTACTCCGACCACGGTGATATGCGCCTGCTGTTCTCCGGTTACTTCGACAGTACCACAGGGTCGCGTCACGACGCTGACACCTATGGCAAGATCGCGTCCTCGATTGCCCTTCCAGCGCAGCGAATCCTGTTCATTTCGGATGACCGGCAGGAACTTGATGCAGCGGCCGCAGCGGGCATGCGGACAACCTGGGTCATCCGTCCGCAGGACACCTCTCTGGACGTCGAGCGAGTGCGTCTGAAGACTTCCCATCCCGTCGTGACCAGCTTCGAACAGATTCAGGTCGATTGAATTTTCTGAACCGCGCCCCTGCAAGAGCCACGAAAGATGACGGACGGCTGTGTACCAGGCTGCCGTCCGACCAAGGCTTCAGCTACTGAACTGTCTTACCATCTCACGAGTACTGCCAATATTCTTGCGCAACAGTGCGCTGGTCTCTGCCGTGGCGTGGGATGCCATCGCCGTTTCCTCGGATTGATTCTGAATATTGATGATATTGCGGTTGATCTCTTCGGACGTGCGGCTTTGTTGCTCCAGCGCAGCGGCGATCTGCTGAGTCATGTTGTGAATCATTGATACGGCATCACTGATCAGCGAATAGGAGCCGCCTGCTTTCTGGTTGAAACTCACACATTGTTGCGCTTTTTCCTGAGCGATGGCCATGCTTTGCACGGATGCCTTGGTGCTGTCCTGAATACGCGAGACGATGTCCTTGATCTCGATGGTGGAGTCCTGGGTGCGCTGAGCAAGTGTGCGCACTTCGTCCGCCACCACCGCAAAGCCACGCCCCTGTTCTCCCGCCCGTGCGGCTTCGATGGCGGCGTTCAGCGCCAGCAGATTGGTTTGCCCGGCGATGGTGTTGATGACATCAATGACAGAGCCGATAGCCTTGCTGTCGACGCCCAGTTGCTCGATGGTACGCGTGACCTCATCGATA